>CANFKD010000016.1 GCA_947447115.1 Caulobacteraceae bacterium | reverse complement strand
TGTTGCATAACGTGGGTCGAGAACAGCACGGTCGAGCCCTTAGCGGCCAAGCCGCGAATGATGGCCTCTAGCGATTGCTGATTGACCGGATCAAGGCCGGAAAAGGGCTCGTCAAGAATGACCAGTTCAGGATCGTGGGCGATGGCCGACAGAAGCTGGACCTTTTGCGACATGCCTTTGGACAGGTCCTTGATCGGGCGGTTCATGGCTGCGCCCAGACCCTGCTCTTCCAGCATCTCTTTGGCCCTGCGCCGTGCCTCTCGGTCGCCCATGCCCTTCAGGCCGGCAAAGAAGGCGATGGCATCAACCGGTGTCATGCGTTTGTATAGCCCCCGCTCTTCGGGCAGGAAGCCGATCCGTTCGCGCACCTTGCGCGCGTCCTTAGCGCCGAGGACTTCAATCGTGCCTTCGGTCGGCGCAACAAGGCCTAGGATCATGCGGATGGTTGAGGTCTTGCCCGCGCCATTGGGGCCAAGAAAGCCGCAGATCTGGCCTGTTCCAACCTCGAAACTGAGAGACTGCACGGCGGTAAAGTCGCCATAGCGTTTGGTCACGCCATTGAGACTGAGGGCGGTGGTCATCGGTGATGGACCCTTCGCTAGCCGTTGAAGCGATCAGGGCTGGTCTATGATCTTGATTAAATCAACCCTTGGTATCGATGACCTTACGCACCTGTGCAATGGCCCGCAAGATGGCGCCGTTATGTTGCAGGCCCAGAACACTATTGTGGCTGGCTTCAGGCACATTGACCGCGACGCCAAATTTTGAGGCAAGGGCGGGGGCGGCCTGTAGGTCTTTCCATTGCTTGCGCGCGCCCTCGGCGGGACCGGCGGTGACCACCATGACGGGCAGGGTCGGGGCATATTGACCGGCGCTCGCGGCCTGCTTGCCGCTTTGCGGCCACTGGGCAACCTCATCAGCGGCAATGCGGTTGTGGATCCCAGAGGCAAAGGCGCGGCGCTTTTCAGCGGAGGCCGCGGGCGGCAGGCCGATCTTGTCGCCAAGACCTGTCCCCGCTAGGGGCTTGAACAGGCCTGTTGAGGCCCCCCACGCGGCCATCCGCGAGGCGGTGGCGAAGGCTTTGACGAACTGTGACACCTGCGGCATGGCTGACGCTTCAGGGGAGGCGGCATCGACCAAGACCACGCCGACCACCTTGTCGGCATTGCGGGCGGTAAAGAGGCGTGCATAGACCCCGGCCATGGAGTGACCGACATAGATGTAGGGGCCGGGCTCATTGGCCACGGTCAGCAGCTTTTCGAGGTCGCCAACAATAGCGTTGGCGTCTCTGGGACCTGGCCCTGGATCGCTTTGGCCAAGACCGGCGCGGTCATAGGCGCAAGACCTCTGCCCAGACTTGGTCAGGCTTTCCTGCACTGCGCCCCAATCGGCAGAAAATCCAAAGGCCCCGGCCTCGAACAGGACCGTGGGACCGGTTCCGGCCGCTGGTCCTTCACAGATCAGGTGCATGTGGCGACCATCGCCAATGTCAATCCTCTGGCCACGTAGGCTTGGCGTGCCCGCCGCTGCGGTCATTAGGCCGCCCACGGCAATGAATCCCAAAACGACGAGGCTCGTAGCGGCAAGGGCACGTAAAACCATCTGACTCATCCAACAGTTCGATCCGGCGATAAGGGCCGGTTAGACTTTCAAAGTCGCGCCTTTGGCTCAAAGTGCAAGATCGTTCGCGACCTTTTTCTTCTTCTTTTTCTTCTTTTCGGCCTTTGGAGCCTTTTCCGACTTCTTTTTCGGCTTGGCCGCAGCCTCCATCAGGCTCTCGTCGGTTTCTGCGCCAGACTTGATGAAGTCGCGCAGGAGTTTGATGAAACTGTCGCGCTTGCCCGCGCTCAGATGGGCCAGAAGGCGGCTGTCGGCAGCGGCGACCTTGGGGGCCATATCGCTGAGGGTATGGCGGCCCAGATCGGTTAGACCGACACTGTTGGCCCGCGCATCCTTGACGGACCGCTCGCGGGTCAGGAGCCCCTTATCGATCATCCGCGCCACCATATCCGCGAGTGTCGAGCGATCGATGCCCGTGGCCTTAACCAGACGCGACTGGGTTGGGCCTTCATCGGCAGCCACCGCGGCCAGAACGGCAAATTGGCGCTGGGTCACCGCGCCGGGACCAGCCTCCTCGACAAAGAGGTCTAGGGCCATCTGCAGCACCCGGTGCAACAGGTGGCTTGGCGAACGGTTCAGATCAATCAGGCTGTCGTCTAGGCGGGACTTCGACATAGAGGGCCTCCAGCAGTGTCCCCGATAGCGGGGGCTAGGAACACCATAATGTCAGTCTACGTCGGTTTAACGACAGTCGACAAAAAGTCCTCCGTCTTTGGCTTAAGGCTTGTCGGCCTCAGGATCGGCTTGGATATGTTTCATCATCAAGGGCAGCTGGGTTAGGGAAAAGACCAGCGAGAGGATCTGCAAGCCCGGCATCCGAAACCAGACCCAGGTCGATTCGGGTTGGGTGCGCCAGACGGCTTCATTCAAGACCGCAACACATAGAAAGAACAGGCCGTAGCGAAGGGTGAGGGTGCGCCATGCTGCGTCAGGCAGCTTGAGCGCTTCGCCCATCAGGGCCTTGAGGGGATTGCGCTTCAGGGCCAAGCCGCCGAGCATGGTCAGGCCAAGGATGGTATTGATCGCGGTCGGCTTGATCTTAACAAAGCGCGGATCGTGGAAATAGAGGGTCAGGCCGCCAAAGATCAGCGCCGCGAGTCCGGCGAACAGAGGCATGGGCGCGATCCGTCGCTCCACCCCATAGCCTACGGCCAGCGCGATGGCGGAGGCGCCGACCAGAGCCCAGGTGGCGCTCAGCATATCGCGGGTGACGAGATAACCGACCAGAAAGGCCAGCGGTCCGGCATAGTCGACGCCCGAGCGGATCAGGGTTCTGGTCTTATCCGATAGGGGCTGGCTCATGGGTTATCCGTTCCATCCAGCCCGACCAACGAGCGAGAAAAGGCGACGGCGTCAAAGGGTTGAAGATCTTCGATCCCTTCACCGACGCCGATCAGTTTGATAGGGGCATCCGATGCCTGCGCTACGGGGACCAGAACCCCGCCCCGGGCCGTGCCGTCCAGCTTGGTCATGACAATACCGGTCACGCCTGCGGTATTGCCGAAGATGTTTTCTTGCGACAGGGCATTGCGGCCCACCGTGGCATCAAGCACCAAAAGGGTCTCGTGGGGGGCCTCCGGATCGATCTTCTTCAGCACCCGAACGATCTTTAAGAGCTCATCCATCAGGCCGGACTTGTTTTGCAAGCGCCCCGCTGTGTCGATCAAGAGCACGTCATAGCCGCCGCTGCGGGCCTGTTCGAGCGCGTCAAAGGCCAGACCTGCCGCATCGGCCCCGGTGGGACGGGACAGAAAGTCGGCGCCGGACCGGTCGGCCCAGATCTTGAGTTGCTCGACCGCCGCGGCCCGGAATGTATCGCCCGCCGCAATCAGCACCTTGGCCCCGCGACCGGTCAGTTCGGCAGCGATCTTGCCCAAGGTCGTGGTCTTGCCCGATCCATTGACGCCGACAAACAGCACCACATAGGGCTTGGGACCCGACAGGGGATCAAATCGGCCTTGGCGGGGCAGAAGTTCAGCGGCAACGGCCTCGGCCAGCGCGATCTTGATCTCAGATTCAGAGGCTTCGCGGCCAAACCGCGCCTTGCCAAAGGCCTCGGCGACCCGGCCAGCGGCGGCGGGACCCAGGTCGGCCTCGATCAGCATCTCTTCGAGATCGTCGAGCATAGCCTGATCGAGCGGCCGCTTGACGATGGCCGCCACAACCTGCTCGGTCATCTGGCGCGTCGAGCGCGTTAGCCCATCGGCAAGGCGCTTGAACCAGCCCTTTTTCGGTTCGTCTGATTGGGTCATGACGGTCTTTTACTGGCCGCGCCGACGATGCGCCATAGGACTTCTCAATCCCGTGTTCGCGCAATCTAACTGCGCCATTTGAGCACCGTCTCTTCAACCGGATTGACAAAGGCGCGCGCCTCCTTGCGGCTGGCGGCCCATTCGCGTTTGAGGGCCTGATACCATTTGGCCTGCCGGTCGGCATCGTCGATCCAGAGCAGTGAGGGATCATATTTCAGACCCTCATTTTGCAGGTTCACCATATCGCCGTCTTGACGCAAAAAGGCCCGCGCCCCGGCGGCAAAGAAGGGCGCGATCAGGCCAAAGATCGCGTGGTCGGACCAGACGATCTGGGTGATGCGGGTCTTGGTCTCAGACAATGGGGTCAGGCAGGTCAGGGACAGAACCTGTCGTTTACCCACCGTGATATGTTCCCAGCGCAGGCCGGGCAGGCGGAAGGTGATCTCGGTCAGGGGCTCGCCGCCCAAAATCGCATAGGCGCGACTGTTCTTAGAGGGCTCGTGCCGGACCATGGCAAAGCCCGCCTCACGGGGGGCAAAAAGCTTGGCCTTGGCATGCTGGCTCTTGGCCGAGCGCCACCACCACTGGGCATGGACATAGGGGCCGTGGGCGGGATCCATCAGGCCGACCACGGCGTGATCAACATGGACATCGAACACCATCTTGTCGATCAGCTTGGGCTTGCCGCCAACGACGCCGGGGAAGATCTGCGGCGCATGGTCCGGCTCAGCCTCGCTGCGGGGATCGGACGCCATCCAGACAAAGACCAGGCCCTGGCTCTCGCTGACCGGGAAGCGTCGTACACGGATGCGTTCAACATCCATGCCCTGTTCCTCGACCAGAGACGGGATCTTGCTACAGACCCCATCGGTGCGAAACAGCCAGCCATGATAGGGGCACTGAACGGCCTCATGACCGGCATCATCGCGGGTCAGCTTGCCGGCGGACAGCGGCGCGGCCCGATGGGGGCAGATATCGCGCAGGGCATAGGCTTCGCCCGCCTGTGTGCGGCCCAGAAGCACCGGCTCGCCAAGGATCTCAAAGCGTTGCAGCTTGCCTGGCTTGAGCTCTTGGCCAAGAGCGGCAAAGTACCAACAGTCCAGCACGAAACCTTCGCCGAACGCGCCGGGCTTTGGCGAGCTCGTCTTGGGGGGCGTCTTGGGGAGCGCCTTGGGTGCGGGGCCTGTGTCTCTGCTCATAGGATTAGCCCATAACCTGCCCGCGCTGGGCCTCCAAGGGGTCAGCCCGCCGCCGTGGCGATCAATTGCGCATAGTAGGTCGTCATGCGCGCCAGATTTTCCAGCGACATATGCTCATTGGTGCCGTGGATCATCTTGGTGTCATTCATGGCAAACAGGATCGGCTGGAAGCGATAGACGTCGGCCGAGACCGGGGTCATGCTGCGGCTGTCGGTCCCGGCAATGACCAGCGACGGGGCAAGCGGTGAGCCGGGCTTGGCGGCATTGGCGGTCGCCGCGATCAGCTTCCACCCCTCAGATGTGGTCGACGAAACCGGAGACGGCTCGCGGGGCGCCTTTTCCCAACTCAAGGTCACGGGCAGGCCCTTGGTCGCTTCTTGCGCCTTGGTCATGACCATCTTTGAGGCGGTCGAGGGCGCGAGGCGATAGTTGATCCAAGCCGTCGCCGTCTGAGGCAGGACATTTTCCTTGGGCGAACCGGCCAGCATGGTTGGGGCAATGGTGGTGTGAAGCATGGCCGCCCCCGCCGCCGAAGCCCCCATCTGTTTGACCAGCAGGGGACCAAAGAGCCAGCTATTGGCCACGGCCATCTTGGTCACCGCGCTGCCATGGGCGGCCAGATAGCGCATCATCTCTGCGCCGGGGCCCTCGAACTTCATGGGGAAGGGGCTGTCATTGATGGCGATCACCGCTTGGGCGAGGCTGACCACGGCGGTTTGTTTGGGCGGGGCCGAGGAGTGCCCCCCTTGGCCTGCAGCGGCGATCCGCAAGGTCGCATAGCCCTTTTCGGCCACACCGATCAGGGTCGCAGGCCCGCCGGTCACGGGATGGTCAGACAGGATGACGCTGCCCTCATCAAGGGTGAACAGGGCCATGACCTTACGTGATTTTAGCAGGTCGCTGGCCGCCTTGGCCCCCGCGCCGCCCGCCTCTTCATCCTCGCCAGAAACAATATAGATGGTCCGCTTGGGCTTGAAGCCCGACTGGATCAGAGCCTCTGTGGCCTCAAACAGACCGACCAGCGAGCCCTTATCATCAACCGAGCCCCGGCCCCAGACCGCACCCTCGGCGATCTCGCCGGAGAAGGGCGCGTGCCGCCATTCCTTTTCTGTCCCCTCGCTGATCGGCACCACATCTTGGTGGGCCATCAGAATAATGGGGGCGAGGCTCGGGTCGCTGCCTTGCCATGTATAGACAAGGCTATTGTTGAGCACGATTTCGCGCGTCATGGCCGCATGGGAGGCTGGATAGGTGCTGGCCAGCCAATCATGCAGCCGCGTCCACTGTTCGCGCTGATTGTCGGCTGGGTTTTGGTGCGAGATGGTCGGGATCTGCACCGCTTGCGACAGGTGCTGAGCCGCTAGCGCCTGATCAATGGCCGGAGCCGTCGCCAGCTTGATCTGGCTGAAATCGGCCCCGGCGGGGGCCTGAAAGGTCGCGGTCCGAACCGCCACCACGGCCCCAAGAGCCAAAATCACTCCGCCCGCCAACAGGGCTGTCTTGCGCAAGCTTGCCATGGTCGTTTCGTCCCGATCTACCGTCTTTCACACAGCTTAGGACAGAAACGGCCCGATGAGAAAGGCGCCTTGACCCTAGGAGGGCGTAAAGCCCAGCCGCGCCAGCGCCTCGTCCTGTTCCAATTCGCTGATTTCAACCTGTTTGAGCCGAGCGGTGGTACCGCTGACCACACGAACGCTGGATTTGGCGACCTTCAGCACCTTGGCTAAGAGCCGTTCCAGCGCCCCATTGGCCTCACCCTCAACCGGCGGGGCGCTGACCCGAACCTTCAGAAAGGGCCGACCTGTCTCGTCTGCGGACCAACCCTCGACACCATCGCGTCCCCCGCGAGGGGTCAGGCGCACGGCGATCTTGGCGGTCAAATCATTTGATCCTTAGCCAATGATGGCGCGAAGGGGGGCGAACAGCCAAGGCACCAGATATTGCCCCGCCGCCTGCAGGATGATGATCGTAATGACCGGGCTAATATCCAGCCCGCCCATATTGGGCATGATCCGTCGCACGGGCGCCAAGACCGGATTGCTGATCGCATCCAGAGTTCGCGACACCGAATAGACCAGCTGGTTGCGCAAATTGATGACGTCAAAGGCAATCAGCCAGCTCATCACCGCATTGATGACCAAGATCATAACCAGTAGGCCGATCACAGAGCTGACAATATATTGCAAAAAGCTGGTCATAGGAGGTCCTGTTGCGGTCCTTGGGCGCACGATGCGGCGCTCAACAGCCCGTTTCTATCTGCACCCCCCGGTGCTGGCAAGAAATTGGCCAAGATGGCCTGAGCCGCACCCCGCCCAACCGACTTGACAGCCCGCGCCTGCCGCCCTTATCTGCCCCCTCCCCAAGGGGGGCTGTAGCTCAGTTGGTAGAGCGCTTCGTTCGCAATGAAGAGGTCAGCGGTTCGATTCCGCTCAGCTCCACCAGTCCTTGCCACCACAAAGGCAGTGGACTTTTGCGACCGGTATTTATCACGAAAACTCAGCCTATTGCGTGTTTTTGGCAAGGGTCAAGCGGTCTCTGTTCTTCGCTTCTTATGCAATTTCAACCTATTGCCCACGAACTCAGTGAAGGGCAGCCTAATAATCTAAACTGTAACAGCAGCGGTGTTTATTGTTCAAAGGTTCAGCCGGTCACTCACGCCGCATTACAACTCTGGACAGATAAAAAAATCCAATTACGATTTTCGAGTGATAATAAAAATTACTTAACTGGGAGGCTTAAATGTCGAAGTTTCGCGTAAAATGGCTCTCTTTGGGCGCGGGCGTTTCCCTTCTGCCCGCGCTTGCCCATGCGTCCACTCAAAACCTACGGTCAGATGACTATGTTGGCATCTCATTCTGGCTGATTTCGATGGCGCTTGTCGCGTCCACCGCGTTCTTTTTCCTTGAAAGAGATCGGGCTGCAGGAAAGTGGAAGACCTCGCTCACCGTGTCTGGTCTGGTGACGCTGGTCGCCGCGGTCCACTATTTCTATATGCGCGACATCTGGGTTTCGACCGGTGCAACGCCAACCGTCTATCGCTACATCGACTGGCTGATCACCGTTCCCTTGCTCATGGTCGAGTTTTACCTGATCTTGGCTGCGGTCACGAAGGTTCCGGGCGGCGTTTTCTGGCGCCTCATCATCGGTACATTCGTGATGCTCATTGGTGGCTATGTCGGTGAAGCCGGTTATGTCGCCGTAATGCCAGCCTTTATCGTGGGCATGATCGGATGGGCCTACATCCTCTATGAGGTGTTCATGGGTGAGGCGAGCAAGATCAATGCCGCCGAAGCTCCAGAGTCGGTTCAATCGGCCTTTAAGTTGATGCGCCTGATCGTGACCTTTGGATGGGCTATCTATCCGATTGGTTACTTCGTGGGCTATCTGATGGGTCAAGATCCATCCAACAGCTCCGCGGCGCTTAACCTGATCTACAACCTCGCTGACGTCCTGAACAAGATTGCCTTCGGTGTGATCATCTGGACGGTTGCGACTTCTGAATCTGAGCGGGCTTCTGCGAAGTAGGCCTGTATGACGAAGGGGTCTGAAGGCGCGGTTCGAAGAGCTGCTCCTTATAGACCTCCCGAAGAAAAGTTTGGGCCTCGCCCTCGAGGCGGGGCCCAAATATTGACTTGAAGTTGGCCGTTCTAGGCCTTTGGCCCCCAGGGGCTTTCCACCCCATGGCCTTAGCCTTCATGTTGAAATTCACGGTATCCTTCGCCCACGAGCGAACGCCGTAAGGGCCTACGGATTTCCGACCAGGGCCCGTCTGACCCAGACAAACAGTTTGCTCACGCACGCGGCTAAGCCCGCCCGCTGGCCATCGAACCGCACGTCCGATCGGCCCGCGCGACCCCGTCTCTCAAAGGAGGACCCCTGATGTTGCTTCTGTCCCAAAGCCCGAACCAGACATCCAATCCGCGCGCCTTGAAGCTGGCGATTGTGGCGGGCATCTCCTCCTTGTCGCTGATGGGCGCAGCAGCAAAGGCCCAAGAGCGAGCGTCAGAGACGGCGTCTCTGGTCCCCGAGATCATCGTCACGGCGCAAAAGCGCGAAGAAAATGTCAATGCCGTGCCCATGTCGATCACAGCGGTGACGGGCGAACAGCTCAAGCGCGCAGGCGTCAATGAGGTCCGCGATCTGATCAAGGTCTCGCCGGGCTTTAGCTATGCCGATTCCTATGTCGGCTCGCCGATCTATACAATTCGCGGCATTGGCTTTAGCGACATCAGCCTAGGCGGCCGTTCAACGGTCAGTCTCTATATCGATCAGGCCCCCATCCCCTTTGCCATTGAGAGCCGCGGGGTCAATCTGGACCTTGAGCGCGTCGAAATTCTAAAAGGACCGCAAGGCACCCTGTTCGGACAAAATGCCACCGGCGGTGCGATCAACTTCATTGCCGCCAAGCCGACCAAAAGTTTTGCGGCTGGTATCGATGCCAGCTATGGCACCTTTAACGCGGCAGACCTGAGCGGATTTATCAGCGGCCCCCTGTCCGAGACGCTGGGTGCACGTTTGGCCGTCCAGACGATCAGGTCCGATCCTTGGCAGCGCAGCTACACCAAGACCGCCGGAAATGGGGCCGACAATGTCCAAAATACCCGCCTGACCTTGGCCTGGGATCCCAGCGCGCGGCTGAAGGTTCAGGTCAATATCAATGGCTCCAACGACCAGTCGGATGTTCAGGCCGGTCAATTGATTGGCATCAACCCCCAGATTGCGCCCATCGCCCCCTTCGTCCCGGGCCTGCTGACCTACAGATTAGCGCCTGCCAATGCACGGGCAGCCGATTTTAATCCGGCCGATGACTATGCCAAGAACAATCGCTTTCTTCAGGCCGCAGCCAAGATCGACTATCAACTGTCCGATCATATGACCCTGACCGCGCTGACCGCCGTCAGTCAGTTCAAGCAAGATCAGCTCCAAGATATTGACGGCACCAGCCTGTCGAACCTCAACCGGCACACCACCGGCAAGATCAAGTCCCTGTCGCAAGAACTGCGGATCGCGGGCGATCTCAATGAAAAGACCCGCTACACGGTTGGCGTCAGCTATGGCGACGATGATGTTCGCGAATCCAGCTTCAACATTTTGGCGCAGAGCACCCAGGCCCTGGCCTTTACCGGCTTTGGCCTGCCGATCTTTGCTGATTTTGTTGATACCAATAATCAGAAGTCCAAGACCTCGGCCATCTTCGCCAGCCTCGACTATCAGCTGAACGATGATCTGAAGGTCTATGGCGGCGCTCGCTATACAAAATCGGACAATCGCTTCAGCGGCTGTACGGCCGATTCCGGCAATGGCAATACCGCGTTTGTCCTTGGGTCCCTGTGGAACTCCTTCCGTCCCGCATTTGGTCTACCCTTCAATCCCCCGATCGCTAAGGGCGGCTGCACCACGGTCAATGGCGTCTATGCCCCGGGACTGGTGGTCGATAGCCTGAATGAAACCAATGTCGCTTGGCGCGTGGGAACCGAGTGGACACCGCGCGAGCGAACCCTGCTCTATGCCAATATCAGCAAGGGCTATAAGGCGGGCGGCTTCCCCTCGCTCGGGGCTTCGACGGCACGTCAATATCGGCCTGCAACCCAAGAGTCGGTACTGGCCTATGAGGCTGGGTTCAAGACCATCACATCGGACCGCAAGCTCCAGCTCAACGGCGCCCTGTTCTATTATGACTATCAGGACAAGCAGATCCTCGGCCGGGTGCTGGACCCCGTCTTTAACGCCCTCTTGCAGATGATCAATGTGCCGAAGTCGAAGGTCACGGGCGCTGAGCTTCAGGCCACCTGGGTCCCGATTGAAGGGCTGAACCTTACCGCAGGCGCATCCTATACGGACTCTGAGATCCTAGACGGGTTCACCAACTTTGATCCCAACGCCATCTTGACCAATTTTGGCGGCCAAGCCTTCCCCAATACGCCGAAGCTGCAGTTTGTCGCCGACGCCAACTACCGCTGGCCGATCAATGAAACCCTAAACGGCTTTGTCGGCGGCGGGGTGACCCATCAGGACAGGACCAATAGCCAGTTAGGCCAACTGCCATCGCTCAATGTGAAGGCCTATAGTCTTATCGACCTTCGCGCAGGCGTCGAAAGCCAGACCGGCACCTGGCGGCTCTCCGCTTGGGGCCGCAATGTTGGGGATGCCTACTATTGGACCGCCGCTAACCGCAACCTCGATACCACCGTGAGGTTTACGGGCCGCCCTGCGACCTATGGACTGTCCTTGAGCTATCGGTTCCGATAGGTGCCCTCAAGACTGGCCGTTCTGGCGCGGAGGGGTCTACCGCGTCAGAACGGTCTCTAGGTCTTAAGGGCGGCGGTCGCGGCCAGATCTATTGGTCAAAGCCGCGGAACACGGCTGCCTCTTGGACGGTCTTGCGCTCAGAGACGACCGCATTGGCCGGGAAGCTGTCGTCGGGCCAGCCGATGGCGATGCTCTTCATGATCACCTGATCATCAGCAATACCGGCATGTTCGCGCACGACGGGCGATTGCATGATGCCTTGGCTGTTGATCACCGCGCCAAGGCCGCGAGACCAGGCGGCATTGACCAGAGCTGTGGTCACCGCGCCGCAGTCAAAGGGGGTGTCGTCACTGCCCGCGAGCACGCGGTCATAGGTCACGATCACACAGACCGGCGCATCAAACTGGCGAAAGCCGCGCAGGACCCAGTCTTGGCGCGCATCCTTGTCTTCGCGGGCGATGCCCATGGCCGAGAACAGTTGCTTGGCCACGCCAACCTGACGATCGCGGTGCTGGCCCTCAAAGGCTTGGCCCGTGCGGAATTCGCGCGAATGGGGCACGCCCGCCAGGTTCCGTTCCGTGTTTCCGGCCCGGATACGGTCCAGCGGCTCACCGGTTAGGACATAGAAGTTCCAAGGCTGGGTGTTCATCGACGAGGGCGCGCGCATGGCGAGGGTGAGGATCTCCTCAATCAGCGCCTGCGGGACGGGATCGGGCTTGTAACCGCGGATGCTGCGGCGACCGAGAACGACGTCATCAAATTGCATGTCAGGCCTCAGGGTGGGTTGGATCGAAGGGCGTTGGCTTTCGCCCTATCCATACTCAGAATGAATGCCCTCGTCGACCGAAGATGATCGGCACTTTCGAGCCGTGGACAATGGCTATTGGAAGGTCCAAGCTTTAAGGTCTCCTACAGCATCAACCCGTTGCTCGCGTTGACATGACCCGTTTGGGGCATAGTATGCCGTCGATGACATACCTTCCTGAACCCAACAAAAATCGTGACCTCTATGCGGGAGGGCCTTCCGTTTCCTCCATCGCTTGGGGGATGTGGCGTTTCTGCGGCGCGGATGTGAACGCCGCTCAGGCCAGAGTGCAGGCTGCGCTCGATGCAGGGGTGACCCTGTTCGATACGGCGGACATCTATGGCCCAGACAATGGCGAGCCCTTCGGCGCGGCAGAGGCCCTGGTGGGCGCGGTGATAAAACAGGCCCCGGGCCTAGCCAAGCAGATGGTGATCGCCACCAAGGGCGGAATTGAGATGGGCGTGCCCTACAATTCCAGCCAGACCTATCTGACCTCGGCCATTGATGCCTCCTTGAGCCGCATGGGCCTAGAGCATGTTGCCCTCTGGCAGATCCACCGCCCTGACATTTTGACCCATCCGGCTGAAATTGCTCGGGCGCTGGAGGCCGCTCACGAGGCGGGAAAGATCGGCGCGGTTGGGGTGTCTAACTACACGACCTCTCAGGTTGAGGCCTTTGCCGCCCATCTTCGTCTGCCGGTGGTCTCAACCCAGCCAGAATTTTCGCCCCTATCGGTCGGGCCCCTGTCCGACGGCATCATGGATCAGGCGATTGCGCGCAATATGACGGTCTTGGCCTGGTCGCCGCTGGGCGGCGGACGGCTGGCCCAGCCTGGTTCGGACCGTGAGCGTGCTGTGGCAGCAAGCCTTGGCGCGGTGGCTGAGACCTATGGGGTGTCGCTGGCGGCCGCGGCCTATAGCTGGATCATGGCCCACCCGGCCCGTCCCATCCCCATCGTCGGCACCCAGACCCCGGCGCGGATTGCCGAGATCCCAGACGCCTACAAGCCCCGCTGGACCCGTCAGGCTTGGTACGAGGTGCTGGTCGCTGCCCTCGGGGTGCCTCTGCCATGACGCAGGCGCCGTGCGAGATTAGCTGGTTTTCGGCCCTTTGCGACGATGACTATGAGTTTTTGGGCGTTCCCGATGAGCGGCTCCAGTCAAGCTGGGAGCACTGCCGCGATATTGTTCTGCAGGCCGAGGCGGGCGGGTTTGATAATATCCTCCTGCCCTCCGGCTACGAGCTGGGCATAGACACCACCGCCTTTGCCGCCGCCATTGCCACACAGGTTCGGCGCATGCGTCTGTTGATGGCCGTGCGTATCGGCGAGATGTGGCCGCCGCAATTGGCGCGCCAGATCGCCACCATCGACCGCATTTTGGGTGGACGGCTCACCGTCAATATTATTTCCTCGGACATGCCCGGTGAAAAGCTGGCCTCGGCGCCGCGCTATGCCCGGACCGTTGAAGCCATGTCGATCCTCAAGACCATGCTCAATGGCGAGGCGCTCGACCATCAGGGCGAGTTCTGGAACCTCAAGATCGAACCGCCGCGTGTCCGGACCCATTCGGGCAAGGCCCCCTTGCTCTATTTTGGCGGACTGTCGGAAGATGCCCGCGATGCTGCCGCCAAGGGGGCTGACGTCTATCTGATGTGGCCCGATCGCAAGGAGGCTGTCGCAGATATCATTGCTGACATGACCGCCCGCGCCGCCCGTTATGGCCGGACCCTGCGCTTTGGCTACCGCGCCCATGTGGTGGTGCGGGATACGGAATCGGAAGCGCGCACCGCCGCCGACCGCCTGCTCAGCAAGCTCGACAATCAGGTGGGGGCCGCGATCAAGGCCAAGTCGCTCGACTCCAAATCAGCCGGTGTTCAGGCCCAGGTCGCCCTTCGCGAGACGGCAGGCGATGATGGCTATGCTGAGGCCAATCTTTGGACCGGGATCGGGCGGGCAAGGTCCGGATGCGGCGCGGCGATTGTCGGTGATCCTGATCAGGTGCTGGCCAAGCTCAATGACTACCGGGCCATGGGCATCGAGGCCTTTATCCTGTCAGGCTATCCCCACGCGGCAGAGGCCGACCTCTTTGCCCGCCACGTCCTGCCCCATATTGACCACGGCCCTCTAGTCTAATCCGGAGGGGTGCCCCATGGGGTATGGAGCGGGCCTAAGGGTGGTAATCCCGCATCCCGTAAAAAGCCTCGCAAACTGTTGCATACGGATCATAGGCTCGATGGAAATTGAGGGTCCGGCCAGGCTTTAGGGCCTGCCGCCCCCGCCGATTTTTGAGCCGTAAATCGTAAAAATACAGAATGTTAAGTTAGAATTTCTCCTCATCTTGAAGAGCCGGTCGGGGCCTGTGCGCCCTTGCCCTCTTTGAAAGTTCCAGCCTAAAGTGAAGCTGTCATAAAAAATAAGGGGCGGAATGTGGTTGAGGTGGTGCGTTACGGTATTGTGGGTACCGGGCTAATGGCTCGTGAGCATATCCGCAATCTGGCCATTACACCCGGCGCTGTCGTCACCGCCCTTGCCGATCCGGTTGCCCAGTCCCTCGACATGGCGCGAGACGCTTTGGGCGCGGGCGGCGAGACGGTTGCATGCTTCGCCGATAGTGCGTCCTTGACCAAGAGCGGTCTGGTCGATGCCGTGATTGTCGCCAGCCCAAACTATACCCACCGCAAGGTGCTCGAGCCCCTGTTCGACGCGAACCTCGCCATCCTGTGCGAAAAGCCGCTGGCGACGACCTTGGACGATGCCCGCTGGGTGGTGGAGCGCGCGGCGCAATCGACGGCCCCGTTCTGGACAGCGATGGAATATCGCTACATGCCGCCGATGGTCGAGTACGTTAATCAGATCCATACCGGCAAGGTCGGACGGCTACAGATGTTGTCGATCCGCGAACATCGCTTCCCCTTCTTGCCGAAGGTCGGGGATTGGAACCGATTTAACCGCAATACGGGCGGAACCATGGTGGAGAAGTGCTGCCACTTCTTTGATCTCATGCGCCTGATCGTCGGGTCAGAGGCGGTGCGCGTCTATTGCTCTGGCGCGATGGACGTCAACCACAAGGACGAGCGCTATAATGGTGAGACGCCCGACATTATCGACAACAGCTTCACGACCGTCGATTTCGCTAACGGCGTTCGCGCCATGTTGGACCTGTCGATGTTCGCCGATGGGGCGGAGAACCAAGAAGAGGTGACGGCCGTGGGCGACAAGGCGCGGCTGGATCTATTCATTCCTGAGGGCGCCTTGGTCTATGCGCCGCGGGTCGGGTTCCGGAATCCGAAAAATGTCTCGCGCGAGATCGTTGAGACCGACGAAACCGCCCTCAAGGCTGGCAGCCACCATGGCTCGACCTTCTATGAGCATCAGAAATTCAACGCCGCTGTTCGTGGCTTTGGGCCGGTCGAAGTGACCGCCCAAGACGGATTTTTGGCCGTTGCCATCGGCGCAGCCGCAGAGATCAGTGCGCGTGAGAAAAGATCCGTAGAGATGGCAGAGCTTGGTCTCTAGCCCAGTAGAAAAACTGAATTGAAACAAACGGAAGACAAGGGGAACCACAAATGTCCGTAAAGACGACCAACAGCATCCTGCTGAAAAACACATCGCGCGGCGCTTTCGTCGCAGCGCTCTTGGCCAGCTCAAGCCTTGCTGGCGCGGCCATGGCCCAGACTGCGGCGCCAGAAACCGCTGCAAAGACCGATAATCAGGTCGAAGAGGTGGTCGTGACCGCCCGTCTGCGTAACGAGTCGCTGCAAACCACGCCCGTTGCGGTTAGCGTCGTCAGTGGCGCTCTGGTTCGCCAAGAGAACCGTAACAATATCGTCGATCTGGTGGCCGTAATCCCCAGTGTCGAGACCAGAACCTCGCCGTCGAATAAGGATGCCTCGCTTCTGATCCGCGGCCTTGGCACCATCACGACCTCGCCAGGCGCTGAGCCCACCGTCTCGACCGTCGTCGACGGCGTGGTTCTGGCCCGTCCGGGTCAAATGGTCACCGACATTGTTGATCTGGACCACGTCGAAGTGCTGCGTGGCCCACAAGGCACGCTGTTTGGAAAGAACGCATCGGCGGGCGTGATCAGCATCATCACGACCAACCCAACCCCTGAGGCGAGCGGCTATATCGAAGGCGCCTATTATCAGGGCAACGAATATCGCATTTCCGGCGCGGTGAACGGCGAAATTGTCAAGGGCGTCCTCAGTGGCCGACTGGCCGCCGTGACCAGCGGTTACGAAGGCAATGTCGACAACATCTTCAATGGCACCAAGAACAATGGCTATAAGAGCCAAGGTTTCCGCGGCAAGCTCCTGTTCACCCCAACCCCAAAATTCAGCGTTCTGGCGGGTGTCGACTATACCGACTCCAATTTGAAATCGACCGGGGCCATCTATGTCGCGACCTACAATATTGGCTATCCGAGCGGCATTAAGACCAATAGCGTCAATCTTCCAAAGATTTTGGCGGCTGAAGGGCTCACCGCGTCGATGGACAATACTGACGTGTCTCTGAACTCGCCATCGAGCGTTTTGGACATGAATTCGGGCGCTTTTGTGCAGGCCAACTACGAACTCGGCGGCTTTGATCTGACCTCGATTACCGCCTTCCGCTATTGGCGCAATGTGCAACGCGGCGATCTGGATGGCTATTCAAGCCTGACAACCCTGACGCCTACCCAGCAGGTTGACCTCGGTCACGTCTGGACCAAGCAATATACGCAAGAGTTCCGTCTCAGCTCGCCAAAGGGCAAGTTCCTCGACTATGTCGTGGGCCTCTATTTCATGCATGCCCCGGACAAGGAAAACTATCGTCGCGATACGACCCAGCTTTTGGCCAACGGATCGACCGTTACCAACTATGGCTTTAACCGGTTTGGCGCGACACCAACCCACCAGTCCGCCTTTGGTGAAGCCAACCTGAACTTCTCAGAACGGTTCCGGGCCATCGTCGGCGCACGCCTGGTTGATGACCAACTGCGCTTCTACTCGTCGCGCTACTCGACCTCTGCAACGGCTGTCCCCGGGATCAACCCGTCCTTTGTCGGTGAGGGACGAGCCCACGTGAAGGACTATGCTGGCCGCGTCGGTCTACAATATGACGTCAATGACAGCACCCACGCCTATGTCACCTATTCGCGTGGCTATAAGGGCCCCGCCTTCAACGTCTTCTTCAATCAGACGGCGGCGCAGACCAACACCCTGAACCCTGAGACCTCCAAGGCCTTTGAAGCAGGCGTCAAGTCGCGTCTGTTCGATCGTCGCCTTCAGCTCAATGTCGCTCTGTTCAATGATGATGTGTCCAACTATCAGGCCAACCAGCCCGATATCGTTGCGGGCGCGATCATCACACGCCTGATCAACGCCGGTGACGTCTCGACCAAGGGCATTGAAATTGATGCGGTGGGTAAGTTTGTCGATAACCTGACCCTGTCGGTTGATTACACCCACCTTGATGCTCGGATCGAGAAGTTCAACTGTCCGCCAAACGCAGCGGCGAGCTGCCAGGTCGATGGCAAGCCCTTGCCCTTGGCTCCGAAGGACAAGTTCTCGGTGCGGGCGCAATATGCGGCCTATCAGTCCGAGCGCATGTCTGTTGACCTGAACACCAACTATACTTGGCAGTCAGAACAGCAAAACAGCATCACCCAGACGCCAGACACGATCACGCCGAGCTATGGCATCTGGAACGCGTCTGTCGCCTTGACCGACAATGTCAATGATTGGTCCGCGCGTCTCGTGGTCCGGAACATCTTGGATCAGCAATATCGTAGCTTCGTCTCTCAGGCGAACGGCGGTTTGATCGGGCAGGTTCCGCGCGACTTCAACCGCTACTTCGGCGTTATTCTTCACAAGAACTTCTAGTCTTAGCCTAGGGGGTCGATGGCGCAGCCGCCATCGACCCTTTGCGCATTTAATGCCCCATATTAAATTGAGGCCGTCACTGTTAGCCTCAAGCGCCCACCGATCTTCAGGAGTCGTCGCATGAAAACGTCAATGTGGACTCCCAGCACCCGACTGATCATTTTTATGTTGATCACTGGCAGCTTGCTCAACAGCGCTGACCGCCAAATCATCTCCATCCTCAAGCCCATGCTGCAGGACGAACTGCACTGGACCGACACGGACTATGGCCATCTGGCCGCCGTGTTCCAATTTTCTGCCGCCATTGCGCTGCTGGGGACCGGTTGGCTGGTCGACCGGGTCGGTTGGCGCCGTGCCAATCCCTTTGGCGTAGGCAGCTGGAGCATTGCAGCGATTGTGCACTCCTTTGCCCGGACCATGGGGGAGTTCACGCTTGCCCGCGTCGCGCTCGGGGCGACCGAGGCCATGGGCACGCCGACCAATATCAAGACCATCGCCGCCGTGTTCCGCAATGAGGACCGCTCGCTCGCACTGGGTATGATGAGCGCGATTGGCGGTATTGCCGGAGCAATCTTGATTCCCCTCCTGATCCCTTGGCTGGCCCTCAAATTTGGATGGGCCAATACCTTTGTGGTGATGGGCGGACTTGGACTGATCTGGGTCGCGGCCTGGTACGCGTTCGCGCCGGGCAAGGGGTCCGAACATGCCGCCCATGTGAACCCCACAGCGGCAGATCGGGTGCGTTGGCGTGATGTTCTAACCACCAAGGGCACTTGGGCCGTCGCGGGCGGCAAGGTCCTTTCAGACATGATCTACTGGTTCTTGATGTTCTGGATGCCCGACCTGTTCCACCGGGTCTTCCATCTCAGCCTCGCGCAATATGCCGCGCCCCTCGCGATCATCAATATCTGCGGTGCCTTGGGCGCCCTGTTCGGCGGTTGGCTACCCAGACAGTTATTGGCCCGGGGTATCAGCTTGAATGGCGCGCGTAAGGGCTCGCTCTTGCTGGCCGCCTTGCTGGTCACACCGATCTATTTTGTCTCATCCGTGCCCAGCTATTGGGCGGCGACCGCGATGCTAGGCCTCGCGCTCGGGGGCCATCAGGTCTTTTCGGTCAATATCTTCTCGCTGGCCACGGATGTGACGCCGTCGCGTCAGGTCGGCACAGTGATTGGTCTTGGGGCCTTCTGCGGCAATATGGCTGGGACTGCGATCCTTCAAGCGACGGGCATGATCCTGACCGCAGGCTTTGGTTACGGCCCGCTCTTGGGGCTGGCATCGGTGTCCTATCTGCTGGGTTTTGGCTGGGTTCACCTGCTGATGCCCAAGATCGTCGCCGTTGCGCCAGACCCGGAACTGTTAGAGCCCTGAGCCTGTGTCCATGACCGAAATCGATCATATTGTCCTTCTGGTCCGCGACATAGATGAGGCCATTGCGACCTGGGAGACGCTTGGCTTTAAGCTCAGCTACCGCGTCCATCTGGACGATGTTGGCTTGGCGCAAGCCTTCTTCATTCTGGCGGATGGAACCTTCATCGAGCTGATCGCCCCCACGGTCCAAGACAATATCTACGCCCAGATGCTGCGCGAAAAGGGTGAGGGGCTTCGCCTTCTATCCTTTCGGGTCGATGATCTGGACGAGGCGGTTGCGGATCTCTTGCAGAAGGGGGTTACTCTGCGCGGGGTCGGCACGCCGCGCGTCTTCATCGAGCCGGAATCGGCTAGCGGCATGCTGATCCAACTTTGGCCAAAAGATCGCCCCCATCGCTGGCGCGACAATCTCGAACAGACGGCATAATCGACAGGAAGTGAGGAAACGACGTGAACTATAATCTTTCAGATCAAGAGCGCGCGTCGGGTCTGCTGCCGACTGAGGTTTTGCAGGCGATTGCTCACGCAGTCCGCACAACCGGCTATGCGGTGGTCGGCAACGTCGTGTCGCAGGAGACCATCGATCTCCTGACGGGCTCTGTTCTCGAAGATGTTGAGCGCGTGCGCGCGACGGGAAAGAAGACGCGGCACGAGGAGAACACCGGTGAAGGGCACCTGCAACTCGGTTTGCGGCGCTATGGTCCCTATGTGCGGGCTGATCTGGTTGCCAATCCTGTGATTGAGGCTGTGGTCGCCGCCATCCTCGGCGAGGACGCTTGGCTCGGCTTCTATAATGGCAATGTCAATTGCCCGGGCAGCACCTATCAGCCCCTGCATTTTGACCGGCCCTATTCATGGAAGACGCCTGAGGATGCGCAGCGCGATGGCCAAAGCTGGCCGCCGCCGACCACGACCTTGAGCTGCTCCATCGCCCTTGAAGAAATTACCGAGGCCAATGGTGCGACCGAAATCTATCCTCGAAGCCACCTGGAAACCGATGTGGTGAACTGGGCCAAAAATTGGGTCGATCCCTATCCAGACTTTATTGAAAAATGGAGCCCGCCCGCGCGGATGCCCATTCCACAGGGCGGCGTCTGTTTCCGCGACCCGCGCATGTGGCACCGAGGCGTGCCTAATCCGGCCAGCAAGCCTCGCGCCATGATCGCGGCCACCTATCATGCTGGTCGCTGCAAGCACTGGCGGGGCATCTATATCCAAGACCTCGATGCCCAGACACTCGAACAGTGCGCCGCAGACCCAGGCCTGCGGTTGATGGATGACCGTACCCTCGGCGATGGACGTCTGGTCTTTCAGTCCGATGTAAGGGGTGTGTTTGAGTCTGCCCCGAGCCGCTTTGGCATCAATCGCAATGTCCGGTTCATTGATGATCCGGAACGGGTCAATCACTTCCATGACTCCCATGAATTGGGCGGAGCCCGCGTGGTTATGGGCGAGATCTCGCCGGAAGGATGACGACCATGCGGGTGCTCTTTATCGGCGGCACGGGCGAAATCTCTTTCGCCTGCGTTGAGGCGGCCAAAAGGGCAGGCCATGCCGTCACCCTGTTCAATCGCGGCAAGGCCTTTGACGCGGCCCGCTTGGGCGTCGAGCAGTGGGTGGGTGATTTTGCTGATGACGCGTCCTATGCCGGGCTAGCGCAGGGCGGCTTTGACGTGGTCTGCCAATTTCTCGCCTTTGACACCAAGGCGGTAGAGCGGGACATCCAGACCTTTGGCGGTCATTGTGGACAATATATCTTCATCTCGACCGCCTCGGCCTATCAAAAGCCCAGCCAAACAGCCCGGATCACCGAAGAGACCCCGCTCGACAATCCCTTCTGGGCCTATAGCCGTAGTAAGGCCGCTTGCGAGGCGCGGCTGTTAGAGGCCCACCTTGCGGGGCAACTGCCGGTGACGCTGGTGCGTCCCAGTCATACCTATCGCACCCGCATCCCCAGCGTCGTGATTACGGGCGACCATCTGGTCTGGCGCCTTTTGCGCGGCAAGCCGGTAATCGTCCCGGGCGATGGCGAGTCCCTATGGACCGTGACCCACTCTGAAGACTTTGCCCGCGCCTTTATCCTACTGTTTGGTCACGACCAAGCCTTGGGACAGGCCTTTCACATCACCGATGATATAGGCCATAGCTGGAACCGGCTCCTGCGTGCGGCCGCCCATCAGGTCGGCGTCACCGCTGTTATCCGCCCTGTGCTCACCAAAACCTTGCTCACCTATGATCCCAATTGGGAAGGCCCGCTGCTGGGTGACAAGTCCAACAGCAAGATCTTCGACAATCGCAAGATCGCGGATCTGACCGGCGGCTGGCAGTGCGAAATCTCACTCGAGCAGGGGATCTCTAAGACCTGGCCTCGCGTCGCTGAGCGCTTGAACAACGGCTTTGCGCCGGACCCAAAGCTCGATGCCCTGATCGATCACATCATTGCTGAACAGTCTTGACCGCTTTGCGTCGTCTATTTTGGATTTGAGGCCGCCATGGTGAACCCGTCTCCCTTTGATGAGCGCCTATCCTTTTCATCCTTTGACAGCCTCGAGGGCGTGCCCGTTTTGGCACCTGAGGAACCTGGGAGCGGTCTTGTTGGTCGATTGATCAGGACCATCAAGAAGATTGCCCCGGGCCTGTCCATTGCCTTGCTAGTCGCCCTTTCGGCCTCTTGGCTGTCCGATCACTATCACGCGCCGGTCATGCTCTTTGCTCTGCTGCTGGGCATGTCGGTCAATTTCGTCGGGCAGGACAAGCGCTGTCGACCCGGCATCGATTTCACGGCCCGCACCATCTTGCGCCTTGGCGTGGCGCTGCTGGGCGCGCGCATCACCTTGGCCCAGATCGGGTCGTTGGGCGGCGAGGTTCTGTTCATTGCCGCTGCTGGGGTCCTGATCACCATCCTGTCCGGCTGGCTGGCCTCGAAGGTCTTTAAACTATCGCCGCAGTTTGGCGTCTTGACCGGTGGGGCAGTGGCGATCTGCGGCGCATCCGCGGCGCTGGCCATTTCGTCAGTGTTGCCGCAATCACCCACCCGAGAGCGCGACACCATGCTGACCGTGGTCGGCGTGACCACCCTCTCGACGGTGGCCATGATCCTCTATCCGTTGCTTGCCACCGCTATGGGCTTGAACGCGACCGATGCTGGCGTGCTCTTGGGGGCGACCATCCACGATGTGGCTCAGGTGGTCGGGGCGGGCTACAGCCTGTCCAAGACCACCGGCGATACTGCAACCATCGTCAAGCTGTTCCGCGTGGCCATGCTCTTGCCTGCCGTGCTGGTCATCGCCTTCCTCTTCACGCCCAAGGGCGGCGCTGCCAAAGGGGTCAAGCGTCCCCCGATCCTGCCGGGCTTCTTGGTCGGGTTTGTCGTTTTGGTTGCGGTGAACTCGTCGGGTTTGATCCCGGCGATGGTGATGGAGCATGTCTCCGAAGGCTCGCGCTGGTGCCTCGTGGCCGCGATTTCAGCGCTCGGAACCAAGACCTCTTTGGGGGAGCTGGTTCATGTTGGCTGGAAGCCTGTGGCGATGGTGGTCATTGAAACCTTGGTGGTTCTGACCTGGGTGAGCGCCATGCTCCTCCTCCACCCCTTCGGCTAGCCACCTACAGCCCCTTAGCCCCTAACCATGCAAATGGGCGTCGAAGAACTCGGCAATGTCGGTGAAGGCGACGGCGGATTCTGGAGAGTCGAAGGCGTAGATATATTCCGCATGGCTCATGGCCTCGTGAACCTCGAGCCGCGCCGTGACCCCCGCAGCCCTCATGGCGCGGTAGACCCGCACCGTATCGCTGAGCAATATATCGCGGGTGCCGGTCACAAAGATGGTCGGTGGGAAGCCTGCATAGTCAGCAAAGACCGGTGAGATCAGCGGGTGGGTGACATCGGTTGTCCCGGCATAGAGGTGGGCCATGGCCTTGGCAAAGCCGTCAAAGGTCGAGAAGACGCCATCGACATGGGCATTGACCTGATAGCTGTCGCTTGCCCCAGTCAAATCGGCCCAGGGCGTGCCCAGGGCGATGGCGCCGGGCAGGGCCTCGCCAAGCTCCCGCAGTTTCAAAGCGAGGGCCAAGGTCAGTCCGCCGCCTGCTGAGGTGCCAAAGGTGCCTAGGGCTTGGGCAGGGAACTCGGCGCGAAGGGCTTTCCAGACGGCGACGGCATCATCGACGGCGGCGGGGAAGGGGTGATCGGGCGGCGTGCGGTAATCGACCGATATCACCTTCATACCGCTATAGTGCGCGCCCAAGACGGCCTCGCCGGTGCTGGCCTCGCCGCTATTGAGGGCATAGCCGCCACCGTGAAAATGGACGAGCAGCTTGCCGGCCTTGGTCGGGTCAAGGCTGTCTGGGGTGATCTCCCGCACCGTGACCCCGGCGATCTGGCGCAGGATGACGCTGTGCGGGAACAGGGCCTTGATGGCGGGGGCAATGCTTATCGCTTGCGCGTCCAATTGCGCAATGACCGCCTTCCACTCCTGCGTCGTCGACGGCATCCAGCCGACCGGCAAACCGCCCCCCGCCGCTGCGGCCGCCGCTAAGGTCGCGATCGAGCGTTGAAGCTGCGGGCTCACCGTCGTTGGCGTCGTCAGGCGCTTGGCCGGAATTTCGCGCGGCGTTTGGGTTAGATCGTCCATGGTCTGTCCTTCGTCGCGCTTGAGCGGTGTCTTTTATTGCTAGTGGAGGTGGCGAAGGACCTTACCGGCCCGAGCCCCCGTCAGTTGGTCATTTTCAATATTGATCACGCCATTGACCAATGTCGCGCGATAGCCCCTCGCCCGTTGGATATAACGCGGGGCCCCGCCCGGGAAATCATGGACGATTTCAGGCTGGAGCTGGGTGACCTGATCCAGATCAAAGACATTGATGTCAGCCCGCTTGCCGACCTCTAGGAGGCCGCGATCGGTCAGACCCATGATGCGGGCTGGTCCAGAGGTCATGCGCCTTATGCCCTCGCCGAGGCTGTAGAGTTTGCGGTCGCGGATCCAGTAGGACAGGACAAAGGTTGTCCAGTCGGCATCCATGATCTGAGAGACATGGGCACCGGCATCGCCAAGGCTTGGGAAGATCTTTTGGCTGGTAAAGAGGTCGCCCAGTTCGCCGAGGTCCTGACAGAACATCCGCCAATTGAACAGGCCGCGCCCTTGGCTCTCACGGGCCGTGCGCAGGAACATCTCGACGAAGGATTCGCCGGTCTGGGCCATTAGGCCTTGGACGTTCTCACCCAGCTCCGCCGTATAGTCAGGCCGCTCAGCCGTGCCGAGATAGAAGATGACCTTCAGGGCCTCCCAGTCATCTCTCGACTGGCCTTCGCTGATCAGCTTGGCCGCCGTTTGGTCATCGCATATCGCCGCTAAGCGACCGGCCAGACCCAGCTTGCGAACCTGATCCCATGTCTCGCCCCGGAAGGGCAGCGTCGATTGCAGGCCGAACATAAATCCGGTGCCCCGCACCTGGGTGATGGCGGTCATGTCCCGATCACCGATCATGGACTCCAGATATTTCGCGCCCGCCGCGCCGTCGCCCTTCTTGGCCCCTACGCCCCAGCTAAACAGGACCCGGCTGTGACCCTCATCGGACAGGGCGACCAGAACATCGGGCGAGGCTCCGACCGCCTGCATTAGGCCGTCGCGCTGGCCCACGACCTTGGCAATGGCGATCAGTTCGGAGACATCGGCAAAGGTGCCCGGAATAGAACGTCCATCGGGTGCCTTGTGGGGCTCATAGCGATTGGTCGAAAAGCCGAGCGCGCCGCGGTCCATGGCCTTGGCGACCAGATCGGCCATCTGCTCGACCTCATCGGGGGTGGCCTGGTCGGCAAATGAGCGTTCGCCCATGACCGAATAGCGCACGGCGCAGTGGCCGACCAAGCCGCCGACATTGATGCCGGGCTGGATCTTGTCCAAGGCATCGAGATAGCCGCCATAATCGGTCCAGGTCCAGGGCAGGCCGCTGAGGATCGCCTGTTTGGGAATGTCCTCGACCGTCTCCATCATCCCCGCCAGCAGGTCACGATCTTCAGGCTTGCAGGGGGCAAAGGTCAGGCCGCAATTGCCCATCAGGGCGGTGGTGACCCCGTGCCAACTGACGGGCGTTAGGTCAGGGTCCCATCCGATCTGGGCGTCCAGATGGGTATGAAGATCGACAAAGCCGGGGCTGACAATATGGCCAGTCGCGTCAATTTCACGCCGACCGCGGCCCTCGACCTTGCCGATGGCACTGATCAGGCCCCCGTCGATGGCCACATCGCCTGTGAAGGCCTCCGCACCACTGCCATCCACAATCGCGCCGCCGCGAATAACGATATCATGATCCATCTGGGTCCTCCCGCTTGTCTGCTCTTGGTCTGCGGCAAATCCTCAAGGGATGAGGCAGGACGCGCAGGTCTTGGCATGTTCAATATTGGACTCTGTTAGTTCACCACGCATCTTTCCGAGGGTCAACGCCGCAAGCCTTCGGGCGGGTGATCTCTAGGCGGGATCGTTTGCCCCCACGATCTGCCGGAACTCTGACCGGGCAGCCCAGAGGGCCAGAAGGCCAAGGGGCAGCATTATGAGGGTCAGCATACCGATGGCGATGCCAATTTTGGCCGAATCCTTGAGCCAATAGTCACTGATCATGGCCACGCCCGTGGGGCCGATGGTGAAGGCGACCACATTGCCGATCAGGAAATAGAGGGCCATGGCGCGGGCGCGCAGCTGGTTGGGTGCGATCGTTTGGATGCTGACCGCAGGCAGGCCTTGCGCCAAGCCAAAGCCGAAGGACAGGGCCGCGATACAGCCCATGGCCGCCCAGCCGTTGGGCATGAAGGGGGCCATGACCGCAAAGGGCAGCCCCATCAGAGCGCCGCCGATGGATATGGCGAGCGCCGCATCCTTTCGTCCAGCCGCGATCCAGCGATCTGAGGCCCATCCGCCTAGAAAGATCCCAGAGGTGTTGAAGATCAACAAAACCACGCCATAGACCGCGCCCACGGTGGAAATGTTCCAGCCATAGGCCCGCACCATGAAGGCGGGCGTCCAGGTCAGATAGGCGGCGATGGGCACGCCGATGATCGAATAGCCCATGGCCAGCAGCAGGAAAATCCGCCCGCGCTCGCGCATGAAGCGGCCAAAGCCGTCTGAGACGCTGGCACTGGCCTTAGCCAGTTCTTGGCGCTTAGGTTCGCGCAAGGCCCAGACAGCGATAGCCAGAACAGGTCCGGGCAGGCTCACCAGTAAGAAGGCCAACTGCCAGGTGCGCAATTCACCCAAGATCGGCAAAACCACCGGTGGTGCAGTTGATGCCCAGCCAATGACGGCCCCGCCAATGATCAGGGCCAGACCCACCCCGGCCACCGCGCCCATGGCATAGAGGCTCAGGGCCCTAGAGCGTTTTTCAGTTGGGAAACTGTCGGCAATCATAGAGAAGGCTGCCGGAGAAAGGCCGGCTTCCCCGACACCCACCCCGATGCGGGCGAGAAACAGCATGCCAAAACTCTTGGCCATGCCGCAGGACGCGGTCATCGCGCTCCAGAACAGGACGCTGACCAAGATCAGTTTGCGGCGTGAGCCGCGGTCCGCCAGCCAGCTTAAGGGTATGCCCATCACAGTGTAGAACAGGGTGAAGGCCAGTCCACTCAGCAGGCTAAACTGGGTGTCGCTGATGTGTAGGTCGCGCCGGATCGGCTCAACCAACAGGGTTAGGATCTGACGGTCAATAAAGGCGACGGCGTAGGCCGCGAGCAATACGAAGACGGTAACCCAGGCCCGCCGATTGGAGGGCCATGCCGGCGTGAGTGTTTGCCCATGAGTCTCGAGCATTTCGCTGGTTTGAGTCATGATTTGCTCGCCTTGTGATGTCTGTTGTCTATTCCTTTCACCCCCACTATCATTATGCAAGCCCGCAGATCGCGATTTGGTATATGCGCCAATATGATCCGCAACCCTCATAATACCGAGACCGATTGTCGCAGGCATCAGCATTCGAAACAGGGCAATTTTGATATTTAAGGGTATTTTTAGCCCCGAAAATCCAGCCCACCCTCGACAATTCAATTTTGAGGAGAATTCGATTTATGCCGAACACGTTGGGAGATACTTCGAAAATTCATTAGTACCCTAATATCACATTTAGGCCTAAGTATTGGCTTGTCAGTAGGTTAACGCGATGATTCAGACCGAACACCACTGCTAGAGGCTGCCATGACCGTCGACCATGTTTCCAATCCATTAGACATTGCGCTGGGAGCCCGTATCCGCGTGCGCCGCAAATCTCTTGGCCTGTCTCAGGATGACTTGGCCGTGCAGGTCGGTCTGACCTTCCAACAGATTCAGAAATATGAACGCGGTGCAAACCGGGTCAGCTTCTCGCGCCTGGTCGAAATTGCCCGCACGTTGAAGTGCCGGGTGCAGGACCTCATTGGCGATTTGGATGTCGAAGGTGAAGTGTCTGATCAGGTGGCGGCTGAGGCTGTGCAGTTGAAAGAAACCGGCGCCTTGGAATTGATCCGGGCCTATAGCGCGATCCGCTCTGCGGGTCGTCGCCGGGTCGTGGTCAGTCTTGCCCAAACCCTTTCCAAAGAAGATGAGCCCGAAGGCGTGTCCTCGGCGCTCTGACCCTAAAGGCTCCGATAGACCGCCTCGATCAGGGCGGTCGCGCGCGGATCGCCGACCAGATGCACCGACTGGCGGGTCATGACATAGGCACCTGACAGTCCGATCTTTGGGTCCGCGAAGGCGCAGGACCCACCCCAGCCATAGTGACCCACCATGGTGGGTGATGGGCCAAAGGCCGGATCGAGGCTGTTGCGCAGGGGACCAGCGGCCCAACTGACCGTGCGCGGCAAGACCCGATCAGGGCCACTGATCCGCTCCTGCATGACCTCGGCCGCCGTGCCGGGTGACAGCCTTGCCTGCCCGTCTAACTGTCCATCATCGGCCAGCAGCGCCATGATCCGGGCCAGTGCTGGGGCTGTCGCATGGCCGTTGGCTGATGGGATCTCAAAGCGCCGCCACTGGGCCGACTCCCGCCCAAGCGGCGCGGCCCAGCGCGTGCCAAAGGCAAGGCGCCGCGCCTCTGTCATCTCGCCCAAATCCGGCATACCGGTGGGCCTTTGCATATAAGCGCAGCGGCCATGTTCGCTGTCGGGCAGACCGATCCAGAGGTCTAAATCATGGGGCTCGGCCAGATCCTCTCTCAGGGCTGTCCCCAGCGAGCGTCCATCGACCCGGCGAAAGATCTCGCCGACCAGATAGCCGACCGTGATGGGGTGGTAGCCGCTGGCTGTGCCGGGCGTCCAGATTGGCGCCATGGCCGCCAACCTTTCGCAGATGAAGTCCCAGTCAAACCAAAGGGCGGGATCAAAGGCCTCGGCAATGCCGCAAAGCCCGGCCTGATGAGACAGGACCTGGGCCACCGTGATCGCCCCCTTACCCTCAGCAGCGAAGGTAGGCCAGATCGAGGCGACGGACTGGTCATAGGACAAGAGCCCCTGATCGACGAGGCGGGCGATCATTAGGCTGGCGAGGAGCTTGGTGGTCGAAAAGATCGGCGTCAGGGTTGCCTCATCAAAGGGCCGGGTCCGGGCCCGGTCCGCATGACCGGCAAAGAGGTCGATGACGATCTCGCCGCGATGGGCCAAGGCAAAGCGTGCGCCGACCTCCTGTCCGGAGGCGAAGTTCTGGGTGAAGACTTCGCGCACGGCGGCAAAACGGTCAGGGCAAAGGCCGTGGATCTGGGGGCTATTGGTCATCAGAGGCCTTGGCTTAGTCGAGGAGGATCAGGGACACCTGATCAGAACCTTGGGTCAAGCGCTTGCCCATCGCCACGATTGGTAAATCCCCGTGGGCACCCGTTTCGCAAGCCTCGATGGCCTCATAGACCCCGCCGACCGCTTGGCTGAGGGCATGGTGGGGGGCAATGCCCGCAAGGCAGGCCTGAGCCATCAGGGCCGCCAAAAGATCGCCCACCCCGTTTGGGGCGGAGGGCAGGAGGGCATGGGTAACCAGCCAAGCCTCAGACTTCAGCGCCAAGACCACGCCCAAACCGTCCTCGCAAGGCACGGACGAGACCATCACGGTGCGGCCCATCGTGCGCGCCGCTGCTAGGGCGCTGGCTGGATCGGTCACAGGAAGGCCGGACAGATGGCCAAGTTCCCAAGCATTGGGCGCGAGAATATCGGCGCGGGGAACAAGGTGCTGGGCTAAGGCGGCTGCGACCTCGGGTTTGACATAGAGGCCCTTGCCCGTGTCGCCCATGACCGGATCGACGAGGACCAAGGGGGGGCTAAACCCGGCAGCGGTCCTCGCGGCTCGGATCGCATCAATGGATTTGGCCGCCGCGTCGATCTGATCGGGATGGGAGAAATAGCCGGTCAGGACCAGATCAAAGGCGGCAAAGTCGCCCTTGGCCTCGATACCGTCGAGCACCCCTTGAAACAGATCCGGACTGACCGCCCCGCCGCCCGGCGCACCGAGGCCCGGATGGCGTCCAAACAGAACCGTGGGGGCCAGAACAGTATCAATCCCCAAGACCGCGAGGGCGAGGGATTGGGCCCCGCCGCCGACGCGGCTGGAGGCAACGAAGCTAGACATCAAAAGGGCGCGCGTCATGAAGTCTCTATGCCCCCGAACGCGCGCCCTTGACCACCCCTTGCGGGGCGGCTGAGACAAAAAGCCTTGATCGCCTAGTAGCGATAATGGTCCGGCTTGAAGGGACCGGCCTGCGGCACATCAATATAGTTGGCCTGTTCGGTGGTCAGGGTCGTCAGCTTGGCACCGAGCTTGGCCAGGTGCAGCAGGGCGACCTTCTCGTCCAGCGCCTTGGGCAGGGTATAGACCTGATTGTCATAGGCCTTGCCATTGGTCCAAAGCTCGATCTGAGCCAAGGTCTGATTGGTGAAGCTGGCGCTCATCACGAAGGAGGGGTGACCGGTCGCATTGCCCAGATTGACCAGACGGCCTTCGGACAGAAGGATGATCTTCTTGCCATCGGGGAATTCGACATGGTGAACCTGCGGCTTG
>CANFKD010000015.1 GCA_947447115.1 Caulobacteraceae bacterium | reverse complement strand
TTCTTCATCAACGGCGTGGACACCACGACCAAGGGTCTGGATGTCGTGGCGCGCTATCGTCTTGACGCCGACGCGATGGGCAAGATTGACTTCACCTTGGCTGGCAACTTCAACCAAACCAAGGTCAACCGTCTGCCTGCAACCAGCCAGCTGTCGGCCTTGCCTGTGCCGCCACTGCTGTTCAACCGCAGCAATCGCCTGACCTTCGAAGAGGGTACGCCGCAAGAAAAGTTCGTCTTCACGACCGAATGGTCGAAGGACAAGATGAGCGCGACCTTAAAGGCCACCCGCTATGGCGAGGTCCTCATCCCCAACAACACCGCGTCGCTCGACTATAATACCGGCGTGCACACGGTGGTGGATTTGGAAGCTCGCTACAAGTTGATGGACAAGATCAACCTCTCCGTTGGGGCCAACAACCTGTTGGATGAATATCCCAACGTGACCCCGACCAACGTTAATACAAACGGCCCCGTTGGCTTCCCGGGCTTCTCGCCCTTCGGCTTCAACGGCCGCTTCATCTACACGCGCGTCAGCTACAGCTGGTAGGCTCTAGGCCTAAGCTGCGACTGACATAGAGAACCCCTCCGGCCTTAACCGGAGGGGTTTTTCTTTGGGCCGATTGCGGAGGGCTTAGCCCCGCTTTGGGTTCGGATTGCGATAGAGGCGGTTGCGGCCTGACCCGGTGGTGCGCACAGATGTGTCCTCGACAAAGCCAGCGGCAAAGAGCGGCGGCTCGATCCGGGTGGCGGCTTCACGGGCATTGTCGCCCTCGACCTCGACCAGAACCGACTTGATCATCGGTAAGGTCGCGGCGGCTCCGCGCAGAATGGCACCCTCGACCCCGTCGACATCGATCTTCAGATAGTGCGGGGCTGGCAGGTTGAAGGCGGCGCGCAGATCATCGATCCGGTAGGCCGGGACGCCTTGGCTAAAGACCGAGTTATATTCGCCAAACTGGTTGGGGGCACCCGAGACCGAATTTCCGCCAGAGCCCGGGGCCATGGCGGCCAATTCCAAACGGGTCAGGCCGCTTTCATCCGATAGGGCCACACAGAGCGGAAAGACCCGCTCGCCTAGCCCATTGAGCGCCAAATGTTCGACCAGAACCCCGAAACTGGTGGCCTTGGGCTCAAAGGCATAGACCCCGACCCCGTCCTTGAGGGCGGCATACATGGCAAAGAGACCCGTCGCGGCCCCGACATCCCACAGGACCTCGCCAGCCGCGATCTCTTGGATCCAGGTCAGCAGTTCCGGCTCTTCATTGTCGAAATCGAGGGCCGCCGCCGCCAGATGGGGCCCGCGCAGGGGCAGGACCTGAAGGCTCCCCCGGTCGGTCTTGATGGCGGTCGCCGCAGAACTGTCCAGCCGCTCCACCAGCCGCGATAGGGTCATGGCCCGCCGTCTGGGGCTCTGGGCGGCAGTGGCGAGGCTGATGATCCCGTGCAGGGCGCGGGCAATGGAACGGCTCATGGGGTGGCTCCGTTAGGGTGCTAAGCCTGTCCTAAGTCATATGGCGAAAAAGGCCAGACAGAACGCAAGGCCCTGCGGCGGGTCGTCACGCTTGAGGCGCGGCGCTGAATGGTATAAGCCCCGGTTCTAGGTTCAACGACTTGCCAAAGAGACTGACCATGGCCACGCCCTCTGCCGACCACAATCACGACTACAAGCATGGCGCCATGGACATCCAAGAGCAGGCCTCGACCTACAGCGCCTTTATGGGCCTGACCAAGTGGGGCAGCTTGGCGATCGTTGCCAGCCTTGTGGCTCTGGTGGTTTGGTTCTGCACGACCGCAGGCTTCTTGCCCGGCTTTATCGGCGCTGTGGTGGTCGCAGTCGGTGGTATTGTCCTTCTGCGCGAAAAGCCCAGCGCACACTAAACCTAGCGATTGGCCAGTCTAAGGCCCTCGCCTTTAGGCTTGGCTATGCGGCCTTTATGATGCGCCGCAGCATTTATTTGCGTCCATTGCCGATACGGGCTGGACAATAGGCAAATTCCTTCCCTAACCTCCCGGCTACTGTTCATGACGACCGGGGGAAACCGAATGACAGCGACAATCGCCGTCACCAAGGAAACACGCGCTGGGGAGACCCGAGTCGCGGCAACGCCGGAAACCGTCAAAAAGCTGATGGGTCTTGGCTATAAGGTCACCGTTGAGGCAGGTGCGGGCTTGGCGGCCTCTATTCTGGACGCGGACTATGCAGCGGCTGGCGCGACCATTGCGGCCTCAGGCCCTGCGAGCCTTTCAGCGGCGGATATTGTCCTCAAGGTGCGCGGGCCCTCTGATGCAGAGATCGCGGCGCTAAAGCCCGGTGCGATCGTGGTCGCCCTGATGAACCCCTATAATGACCGCCCGATGATCGAGGCTCTGGCCGCCAAGGGCGCGAGCGCCTTTGCCATGGAGTTCGTACCGCGAATCACCCGCGCTCAGGTGATGGACGCCCTGTCGTCTCAGGCCAATCTGGCCGGTTACCGCGCTGTGATCGAAGCGGCGGAGGCCTATGGCCGCGTCCTGCCGATGATGATGACAGCGGCGGGTACGGTTGCAGCGGCGAAGGTCTTTATCATGGGCGTCGGCGTCGCCGGCCTTCAGGCCATTGCCACGGCGCGGCGTTTGGGTGCGGTTGTCACCGCCACCGATGTTCGCCCCGCCACCAAGGAGCAGGTCGAAAGCCTTGGGGCCAAGTTCTTGGCCGTCGAGGACGAAGAGTTCAAGAACGCCCAGACCGCTGGCGGCTATGCCAAGGAAATGAGCGCCGACTATCAGGCCAAGCAGGCGGCCTTGGTCTCCAGCCACATTGCCAAGCAAGACATCGTCATCACCACGGCCTTGATCCCCGGACGTCCCGCGCCAAAGCTGGTCAGTGCCGAACAGGTCGCCTCGATGAAGCCCGGCTCGATTTTGGTCGACCTGGCCATCGAGCAGGGCGGCAATGTGGTCGGTGCTGAGCTGGATAAGATCGTGATTACCGCCAATGGCGCCAAGATCATGGGCATTCCCAACCTGCCCGGCCGGATCGCCACCGATGCCAGCGCCCTCTATGCGCGCAACCTGTTTGCCTTTGTCGGCCTCTTGGGCCTGCAAGAGGGTAAGGTTAGCGCCGATCTCGAAGACGAAATTCTCAGGGCTTCGGCCCTCACCCACGGCGGGGCCATTGTGCATCCCGCCTTCAAGCCGAGCTAGGCGAGGACGCTTCTGATGGAAACCAAGGCCGAACGCTGGTTCGCCGCGTGGAATGGCCGTGAGGCAGACGCCATCTTGGCGCTCTATGCCGACGAGGTTGAATTCCACTCCCCCTTTGTCGCACGTCTGGGCATGTCCGAAGACGGCAAGCTGCATGGCAAGTCGGCATTGGAGATCTATGTCCGCACAGCCCTGCCTCGGGTGCGCAATCTTAAATTTGATCCCATCGGCGTTTGCGAAGGGCTCGAGGATCATATTCTGGTCTATCGCAATCAGTCCGGCCATGTGGTCGCTGAGCGGCATGAATATGATGCTGAGGACCTGATCAGCTTTGCCAGCGCCACCTATTCCACGTCTCCGCGAAAGAGGACCTAGACCCATGGAAGCCGTTGATCCCACCGTGTTCCGTCTGGCCATTTTCGTGCTGGCGATCTTTGTTGGCTATTATGTGGTCTGGAGCGTTACCCCCGCCCTGCATACCCCGCTCATGGCCGTGACCAACGCCATCTCGTCGGTGATTATCGTCGGGGCCTTGCTGGCTGCGGCGGCGCACGGTGTTGATGGGGCTGAGGCGACCGGTTCGGTGTGGATCTCTAAGGGCGCGGGCGCGCTGGCCGCGGGCTTTGCCGCCGTCAATATCTTTGGCGGCTTTCTGGTCACGCAGCGTATGCTGGCCATGTACAAGAAAAAGCAGAAATAGGGGCGACGACGCACATGAACGCCAATATCGCCGCCATCGCCTACCTGGTTTCAGGTGTCCTGTTCATTTTGGCCCTTCGGGGCCTGTCCAGCCCCGAGACTTCGCGCCGGGGTAACAATATGGGCATGGTCGGTATGGCCATCGCCGTGGGTGTGACCCTGCTGACCTTGCTCAGCCAAGGGGCGCTGGATCCCATCACCCTTGGCCTGATTGTCGGCGGCGTCGCGGTCGGCGGCGGGGTCGGTGCGATCATCGCCCGCCGCGTGCCGATGACCTCCATGCCGCAACTGGTTGCCGCCTTCCACTCTCTGGTCGGTCTTGCCGCCTGTCTGGTGGCGGTTGCAGCCATCTATACGCCCGCCGCCTATGGCATTTTGGGCGAAAATGGTCTGGTTCACACCCAGTCTCTCATCGAGCTATCCTTGGGTCTGGCCATCGGGGCTATCACCTTCACCGGATCGGTCATCGCCTTTGCTAAGTTGAACGGCAATATGAGCGGCGCGCCGATCCTGCTGCCCGCCCGTCACCTGCTGAACATCGCGTTGGGTCTCGGGATCGTGGCCCTGGTCGTTTTGCTGGTGGTGAGCGGTGGTCATGCCATCTGGGCCTTCTGGGCGATCTTTGCTCTGGCCCTAATCATCGGCATCACCCTGATCATCCCCATTGGTGGTGCAGACATGCCGGTCGTGGTCTCGATGCTCAACTCCTATTCGGGTTGGGCGGCGGCGGCGCTGGGCTTTACGCTAGAAAATACCACCCTGATCATTACCGGCGCTCTGGTCGGCTCGTCGGGGGCAATCTTGTCCTACATCATGTGTAAGGCCATGAACCGCAGCTTCATCTCGGTGATCCTCGGCGGCTTTGGCGCGGATGCAGCGGCGGCCGGTGCCGGAGGCCATGTCGAGACCCGTCCGGTCAAGCAGGGCTCGGCTGAGGATGCGGCCTTCATCATGAAGAACGCCTCAAAGGTCATTATCGTTCCGGGTTACGGCATGGCCGTCAGCCAAGCCCAGCACATCCTGAGGGAAATGGCCGATAAGCTGAAAGAAGAGGGTGTGGAGGTCAAATATGCCATCCACCCCGTCGCGGGCCGTATGCCCGGCCACATGAACGTCCTCTTGGCCGAGGCCAATGTTCCCTATGACGAGGTCTTCGAGCTAGAAGACATCAATAGCGAGTTCTCAACCGCCGACGTGGCCTTCGTCATCGGGGCCAATGACGTGACCAACCCTGCGGCCAAGACCGATCCGACCAGCGCCATCTATGGCATGCCGATCCTTGACGTCGAAAAGGCCCGCACCGTGCTGTTCATCAAGCGCGGCATGAGCTCTGGCTATGCAGGTGTCGAGAACGAGCTGTTCTTCCGCGACAACACCATGATGCTGTTCGGCGATGCCAAGAAAATGGTCGAAGGTATCGTTAAGGGGCTTTAAGTCGCTTGCTTGCCCCGTCTTCCTGTAGAAGATGAGGTAAGTTTAGTGGTTTCTTAATCGCGACGACGGACTTTCCGGTTAGGCGTCGGGCACCCATCCATGGTCTCTAAAAAATCACGGCTCAAATTTGATGCGCCAGCAGATCTTGCGACCGGCAAGACAGCCAAGGCGCGTGGCTCGAAACTGCCGTCTGCCCCCATAATTTTTGCGGCTGTTGTTGGCCCGATCTTGCTGATCGGCGGCCTTTTGATTGGCTTTCTGGGCGATCCCCATGCGGGCGAGCCACGGGTCCATATGCCGGTCCTTCCCAAGACCGCAGCCCCTGCGCCAGCGGGATGGGCCGAGGCCCTGTCAAAGGTGCGCGCCTCACCCGGTGCCAAGACCAAAACTGAGCCGATGGAGCTCTTTACCGAACCGCCCAAAGTCGTTCGGGTGTCGGTCGGCGGACAGGCCGCGCTCGCAGGTCCGACGCCAAGCTGGTCGGGTCCGACCTCTGGCCCGCTTCAGCCCGCGCCGATCGCTGGGCTGTTCGCCAATAGCCCTAGCGGATCCTTGCCGATCATCGGCGCAGATGGCCGCACCTCGTCCAAGGCCTATGCGCGGCCCTTTAAGTCGGATGGACGGCCAAAGATTGCTCTGATCGTTCGCGGCCTTGGCCTTAATCCGCGCATTACCCAGCAGGCCATCGACGCCTTGCCGCCTGAGACCACCCTGTCCTTCGTGCCCTATGCCGATGGATTACAGACCTGGGTCAATATTGCCCGGGCCAAGGGCCATGAGGTGCTGCTCGAGGTGCCGATGGAGCCGCTGGACTACCCGGACAATGATCCCGGCCCGCAAGGCCTGATGTCGGCGAGTCCCCCGGCAGAAAATGCCAAGCGCTTGGAATGGGTGATGGGCAGGACCACCGGCTATTTTGGCCTGACCAACTATCTTGGCTCCAAATTCATTGCCTCAGATCCAGGCATGAATGCGTTGTTCGATGTTCTGCGTCAGCGCGGCCTGGCCTTTATCGACGATGGAACCGCCTTCACGCGCGTCGGTGACGTTCAGCGCGCCTCTGCTGATCGGGTGGTGGATGGCCAGCAACTGTCCGCCGACTCTATCGGAAAGCAGATGGAGGGTTTAGAACTCGCCGCCAAGCAAAATGGTCAAGCTCTGGGGGTCGGCAGCGCCTATCCCGTGACGATTGACCAGTTGGCTCGGTGGTCCCGCGAGGCGTCGGCTCGGGGCTTTCAATTGGCGCCGGCCTCGGCGGTGATGACGCGTCGCTAAGGGCAGCAGCGAAGGGTTCGAGATCTATGCCGGATATGTCTGCCTATCGGCCCAATGTCGGGGTCGTGGTCTTTGATCGCCTTGGCCGGGTCTGGCTGGGTCGGCGGGCCGGAACGCAAGGTCCCTATAACTGGCAGTTTCCTCAGGGCGGCGTTGACGATGGGGAAGACCTCGATGCGGCGGCCCTGCGCGAGCTGCATGAAGAGACCGGCATGTCCTCCGTGGCGTTCTTGGCCCGCACACCAGACTGGATCGTCTATGATTTTCCGCCTGAGCTATTGGGAACACCAAGGGCGAGGGGCTGGAGCGGCCAAAAGCAGGTCTGGTACGCCTATCGCTTTGTCGGCGAGGATCGCGAAATAGATCTGGCGGCCCATGATGAGATCGAATTTGATCAGTGGCGCTGGGCGACGATGGCTGAAGCGCTAGAGGCCATTGTGCCCTTCAAACGGCAGGTCTATGCGACGGTTGCTGAGGCTTTCACCGCCTTTGCAAAACCGGTGGAATAATCACCCCATTTGCGATGGCCTATAGGCGCGCCTGGGGTTGGGCCGCTATAGTTCGGCGGTAAGGCGCGTCGGCCACGGTGGCGGGCGCATGGCGAAAAGGACGTTTTTCTTGACGCCGATTATCATGGTTCACGGTGCCTTTTGCGGCGGCTGGACATTCGACCTGTTCCGCGCGCCCTTTGAGGCTGCGGGTCATATCTGCCTCACGCCCGATCTTCGCGGCGGCACCCGAAGCGGCAAGACCGCAGGCCTGTCGATGGGCGACTATGCCAGCGACATTTCTGATCTCATTCGAAGCTGCGAGACGCCGCCGGTCCTGATGGGTCATTCCCTCGGCGGACTGGTCGCCCAGATGGCGGCTTCTAAGGCGCAGGTGGCGGGGCTCGTGCTCTTGGCCCCCTCCGCCCCCTGGGGCATTCAGGGCGGCACGATGGAGGAGGCCGTTAGCGCCGTCAGCCTCTATGCTTTGGGCCCCTTCTGGAGCCAAGCGGTTGCGCCAGACTATGGCTTGGCCAAGGGCTATAGTCTTGACCGGCTAACCAGCCCTGATCGACGGGCCATATTCGAGCGAATGTCTCCTGAAAGTGGCCGCGCCCTTTGGGAGACCCTGAACTGGTGGCTCGATCCCTTCATGACCACCATGGTGCCGGCTGAGCGGATCAAGGTCCCGGTTCTGGCCGTGGCCGGTGGGCGCGATGTGATCCACCCGCCCGCCACCGTGCGTCAGACGGCCGCCCGTCTGTCAGGAACCGTCTCGGTGTTCCCCGAGATGAGCCACTGGTTGCCCGGTGAGCCGGGCTATCTGGACGTCGCCGCCGCCTGCCTCGACTGGATGGCCCAGAACGGGCTCTAACGGCCTCTAGAGGGCGACGGTGAACGCCGCCTCGGTTTTGGCGGTGATCTCATCCAGCGACACATCCGTGGCCAGCGCGGTTAGGCGCATGCCGCCGACCTTGCGGTCGATCTCGAAGACGCCCAGATCGGTAATCAGCAGGTCAACGACGCCTGCGCCCGTCAGGGGCAGGTTGCAGCGCTTTAAGACCTTGGGGGCGCCAGTCTTTTCGCAATGGTCCATCACCACGACCACGCGGCGCACACCGGCGACCAGATCCATGGCCCCGCCCATGCCCTTGACCATCTTTCCAGGCACCATCCAGTTGGCCAGATCGCCATTTTCGGCCACCTGCATCCCGCCCAAGATCGACAGGTTGATATGGCCACCTCGGATCATGGCGAAACTGTCTGAGGATGAGAAATAGGACGACTGAGCCAGTTCGGTGATGGTCTGTTTCCCAGCATTGATCAGGTCCGCATCGGCCTCGCCCTCAAAGGGGAAGGGACCCATACCGAGCATGCCGTTCTCGCTCTGCAGCGTGACGCTCATGCCGTCTGGAATATAGTTGGCCACAAGCGTCGGGATGCCAATGCCCAAATTGACGTAGAAACCGTCCTGGAGTTCGAGCGCCGCACGGGCAGCCATATCTTCGCGGGTCCAGGCCATTAGACGGCTTCCTTTGCGGGGGCAGTGTCACGCGGACGGGTGGTGACCCGCTCGATGCGCTTTTCAAACCGGGCTCCAGCAATGATCCGATCGACATAGATGCCGGGGGTGTGGATATGGTCGGGGTCAAGCTGACCCGGCTCGACCAGATGTTCGACCTCGACCACGCAGGCCTTGCCCGCCGTGGCCATCATCGGGTTGAAATTACGGGCGGTCTTTCGATAGATCAGATTGCCTTCGGTATCGCCCTTCCAGGCCTTGATGATCGACAGGTCGGCCACCAGGCCGCGCTCCATCACATAGTCATCCCCGTCGAAATTGCGGATCTCCTTGCCTTCCGACACCAGCGTGCCGACGCCGGTCTTGGTGAAGAAGGCCGGAATGCCTGCGCCGCCTGCGCGGATGCGTTCAGCCAAGGTGCCTTGCGGGTTAAATTCCAGCGCTAACTCGCCAGAGAGATAGAGTTTTTCAAACAGCTTGTTCTCACCGACATAGGAGCTGATCATCTTCTTGATCTGACCGCTCTCTAAAAGGATGCCGAGGCCAAAGCCATCAATGCCGCAATTGTTGGACACCACGGTCAGGTCTTGAACCCCGGCCAACCTCATGGCGGCGATGAGATTTTCCGGAATGCCGCAGAGGCCAAAGCCTCCGGCCATCACTGTCATCCCGTCAAACAGCAGGCCCGCGAGCGCTGCGTCAGCATCGGCGTGAACTTTCTGAACCATGATCGCTTCCTATCGGATTGTGAGTTGGTCTTTAAGCCATAATGGCGTCTTGGGCCACTGGAGAGCCAGACCTTTGGCGTTGAAACTCCTGCGACCAAGTTGCTGGTTTTCGCAGCATCTGGGGCCCCTATGCGAGGCGGTGCGAGCCGCTATGATAGGGCCGTTACCCTGATTTGGTTAGGAGCCCTGCTGTGTCATCCCCCGTCGCATCCGACTGCGCCATCACGCCCGTGTCCCTGACCCTGTTTGATCAAGATTTCGCGGCCTTTTCGAAGGCTCTGGGCCAGTCCTTTGCGCGTTACGGCTTTGCTGTGGTCAGTGATCATGACCTATCGCCCGAGTTGGTCGAGGGGGCTCTTGCGCGCACCAAGGCCTTCTTTGCCTTGCCGACCGAGGTCAAGGCGGCCTACCGCCTGCCCAGCGGCGGCGGCGCGCGCGGCTATACCCCCTTTGGTATTGAGACCGCCAAGGGCGCCAGCCATGTCGACCTGAAAGAGTTCTGGCATATGGGCCGCGACCTACCCGAAGGCCATCGGTTTAACCGCTTCATGCCAGCCAATCTCTGGCCCAGCGAGATCGAGGGCTTCGAGACTTATGTCGGCGGGCTCTACCGGGCGTTGGATGATCTGGGCCGCAAGGTGCTGAGCGCCATTGCGCACCATCTGGGACTTGAGCGCGACTTCTTTGATGACAAGGTCGATCTGGGCAATAGCGTTTTGCGGCTCTTGCACTATCCGCCGGTTTCGGTCGATGCCGAAGGTGTCCGCGCCGGTGCCCACGAGGACATTAATGTCATCACCCTGCTCTTAGGGGCCGAGGAGGCGGGGCTAGAGGTTCTCGACCGGGATGGTCAATGGCTGCCCATCGCGCCGCCGCCCGGGGCTGTGGTCTGTAATATTGGCGATATGCTCCAGCGCCTGACCAATCAGGCCCTGCCGTCAACGACCCACCGGGTGGTCAATCCCCCGCCGGAGCGGCGCGGGGTCTCGCGCTATTCAACGCCGTTTTTCTTACATTTCGAGCCGGACTATCTGATCCAGACCCTACCCTCTTGCATCAGTGCTGAAGCCCCCGACCATTATGACCCCATAACGGCCGAGGATTTTCTTCAAGAGCGCCTGAGAGAGATCAAGCTGACCTAACCTACCAGCCGCAGGTCTCGCCCCGGTTCTGTTCAGTTAGCCAAGCATCCAGAGGCTTGAAATATTCAGTCATGGCGCTGGCATCGGTTTGGCGCTGACCGGTAAAGGCCTCCAGAGCATCTGGCCAAGGCTTGGACTGGCCCATCTCGAGCATGGCGTTGAACTTCTTGCCGATTTTCTGGTCACCATAGATCGAGCAGCGATGCAGCGGCCCGGTCACGCCCGCCTGCTGACAGGCGGCGCGGTGGAACTGGAACTGGTAAATCCGGGCGAGGAAATAGCGCATATAGGGCGTGTTGCCGGGCACATGATATTTCGCTCCGGGGTCAAAGGCGTCGGCTGGGCGGGCGCTGGGCGGTACCAGACCCTGATATTGCTTCACCAGTGCCCACCAAGCATCGTTATAGCCCTCGGGCTTGACCTCGCCGGAAAAGACTTCCCAACGCCATTTGTCGACCAAGAGGCCAAAGGGCAGGAAGGCGATCTTGTCCATCGCCGTCTTAAGCAGGAACGGAATGTCTTCTTCCGCGCCCGGAACCGTTTCGAGCAGGCCGATCTGCTTGAGATAGGTTGGTGTCAGGACCGACAGGGCGGCGAAATCACCGATGGCCTCGTGGAAACCATCATTGGCCCCGCCCTTGAACAGGAAGGGTTGGTCTTGATAGGCGCGCTGATAATAGTTGTGGCCCAGCTCATGATGGACGGTGACGAAGTCTTCAGCGGTCACCTGAGTGCACATCTTGATGCGAACGTCCGACCGGTCATCCACATCCCACGCCGAGGCATGACAGACCACCTCGCGGTCGCGCGGCCTTGTGATCTGCGAGCGCTCCCAGAAGGTCTGGGGCAGGGCGGCCATACCGATGGAGGAATAGAACCCCTCTCCGGTCTTGACCATCTTGATCGGATCATAGCCGTGACTGACGAGCAGATGGTCTAGGCTATAGCTCGAGCCTTGGGTCTTTGGCGCGACCACATCATAGATATGTCCCCATTCCTGCGCCCACATATTGCCCAGAAGGTCGGCGCGGATCGGGCCGGTGCGGGGCTGAACCGCCGCGCCATAACGATCATTTAGCCGCCCACGCACATAGCAGTGCAGGTTCTTGTAGAAGGGCTCAACCTGCTTCCACAGCCGGTCCGTTTCCTGCGCAAAGGCCTTGGGGTCCATATCATAGCCGCTGCGCCACAGGGCGCCGGTGTCTTGATAGCCGAGGCTGCGCGAGCCTTCATTGGCCATAGAGACCAGTTCCGCATAGTCAGCCTTCATGGGCGGCGAGATGGTGCGCCAGCCTTCCCAAACGGCCTTGGTCTCATTGGGATCGCGTGACGAGGCCAAGATATTTTCGGCATCGTTCAGGGTCAGGCTCTTGCCCTGATAGGTAAACTTGCCCGTCGAATAGGTCGAGTCCAGCCTGGAGGCGAGGGTCGCCAGACGGTCAGCGGCGCCGGGCCGGTTGGGCGCGGGCAGAACCAACGAGCGCTTTAGCAGTTCGAGCTTGCGGCGGTTCACCGGGTCGAGCTTGACCCCATTATAGCGGGCGGCCTGCATGGCCAGCCGTGTCGCCATTTCATTTTGCTCGGCTCCGGCCTTGGCTTCGAGCCATTGGGTGTCTTCGGTGATGTAGGTTGCCCGGACCCAAGCGGCTTTGGCGGCATAGGTGTTGGCCTTGGCCAGATCCGCTTCGGCCTTGGTGACAAAGGCAATGGCCTCAGCGGCGGTGGGCTTGGGGTCAGCGGCTTTGGCTGCGCTATAGGCCGTCAGCATCAGGGCGGCGGCCGCGACCCGAACCAGAAGCTTGGATGTCATCATAAGTCCCTAAGGTCAGATTTTGGGTTCGGCGTCGGTCTTCGCATCGCCATTGTTGGCAATATCGGTAACCGGGGCATAGATTAAGTCAAGGGTCGCAACGTAAAGTAAGAACTTGCTCTCAGGATAGGCAGGCGGCGAGGCCTTCATTTCGGATGGTGCCCACAGCCCCGCCGATGCGACGACTGCGTTTTTTCACATAGGGGCCCGGCTTGGTGGCGCGCCATTTTAGCGGGCTCGGCAAGATAGCGGTCAGGCGCGAGGATTCTAGCGGGGTCAGTCGGCCGGCGCTCTTATGGAAATAGTGCTGGGCGGCGGCCTCTGCGCCATAGATGCCCGGGCCCCATTCGATGACATTGAGATAGACCTCGATGATTCGATGCTTGCCCCACAGGGTCTCGATCAGGACGGTGAAATAGGCCTCGAGGCCTTTGCGGACATAGGACCGGTCGGGCCAGAGGAACACGTTCTTGGCGGTCTGCTGGCTGATGGTTGAGCCACCTCTGATCTTGCCGGGACGCTGATCATTGTGGATCATGGCCTGCTCAAGGGCGTTGAAGTCAAAGCCATAGTGCTCACAAAAGCGGGCATCTTCGGCGGCCATCGCGGCCTGAGGCAGGGCGCGAGAAATCTGGTCCAGATCGCGCCAGCGATAGTCCAGTCCCTTGCCCTCGATACTGCGCTGAACCATCAGGACGGTGATGGGCGGCGGCACAAAGCGATAGATCAGGGTTAAGGTCACGGGCAGGGCCACCCCGACGATCAAGAGGATCATCATCAGGCGGTGGATCCAGCCGCGCGGCTTTGCCCGAACGGTGCGGGGCTTGGAAGCCGGACGTGGCTTGGATTTCGATTTCTTAGGCACACGGACCCCCTTGCCTTGACCCTGCGGCGGGATGCTAACTGCGTCCCATCCTATTGTCGCCCCTAACATGGCCCACATCTGTCCCGTAAGGTCCGATCATGAATGTCAGTGAAGCCGTCGAACAGCGCATCTCGATCCGCGCCTTTAAGCCAGACCCGGTGCCGGGCGATCTGATGCGCGACCTTCTGGGCCGGGCCCTGCGCGCGCCGTCCGGCGGAAACCTCCAGCCTTGGCGTATCTATGCCTTGGCCGGTGCGGAATTGGCGCGGTTTAAGGCCCTGATTGTTGAAAAACAGGCGGCCAATCCGGGGGCTGAACCCACCCAATATCCGATCTATCCGGAAAACCTTTGGGACCCTTATCGGACCCGCCGGTTCGAGTGCGGCGAAGATCTCTATGCCTCAATCGGTGTGGCCCGTGAAAACAAGCTCGGGCGCCTGATGCAGATGGCCAAGAACTATGAGTTCTTTGGCGCGCCTGTGGGTCTGTTCTTCTGTATCGACCGCAATCTGGGCTCCGCCCAATGGTCGGACATGGGCATGTTGATGCAGACCGTCATGTTGTTGGCCAAGGAGCGCGGGCTCGACACCTGCGCCCAAGAGGCCTGGGCGCGCTGGGGTCAGACCATTGCGGACTTTCTCGATCTGCCGCCCGAGATGATGATGTTTTCGGGTATGGCGCTGGGCTATCGCGACGAGACCGCGCCGATCAATGGCTGGCGTACTCGCCGCGATGGGCTGGATATTGTCGCTGACCTGCGTGGCTTTGACTGATCTAGGCTTAGGGATAGAGGGCGGGGATGGCGAAGGTTCCGGCCTGACCGTCCTCGTCGCCCCAGACCATCCGGTCGCCGCGGCTATTGACGCTGAGGGCGCTGATGGCCGCGCCCTTTTCGGCCTTGAGGGTCTCAATCTTCTGAGACCGCAGATCGCAGACCCAAACCCGCCCATCATCCAGACCGGCGGCCAGCACATTATGGTTCAACGCGCCGGAGACCTGGGTCACCAGGGCAGCCTGGTCATAGCCGACCTCTGCGGCCTCCTTGCCCATCGGGCCATTGGCGCCGACAAAGGGCCAAGCCACCACGCCGTTGGAGCCGGAGGTGGCCAAAATCAGCCCCTTGGCCAAGAAGGACAGGCTCTTGATTTTGGCCGGATAGCCGCCCATGCGCATGTCCTTGCTGTCCGATAGGCGCCAGCCATGGAGTTGGTTCTCCTGCATGGTCGAGAGCACGAACTTGCCATCGGGGCTGAAACAGACCCCGACATGGCTACCAGCCCATTTTAGAAATTGGGGCTTCTGATCGGCGATCCGCGCATACCAAAGCGCGACGCCGCCATAGGTCGCAGCGGCCAAGCGTCGGCCCTTAGGATCAAAGCTGATGGCGGCGACGGAGCGCTCATGGGCAAAGGTGCGGGCAAAGCTGGCATCCTTGGTGTCCAGCACGAACAGCGTCTTACCTGTGGCATAGGCGATCAGGCCGGTAACGGCGCTGGTGGCCAGGCTGTCGATCCAGCGGCCCTTGGCATCAGCCAAGGTCTGGCAGATCAGAACGTCGCCCTCGCGCCGCGTCCAGACCAGCTTGCCATCATCTCCGCCGGTGATCAGGCCCTCGCCGGACGGGTGGGGCGCGGCACAGAGCACGGCCCCGTCATGGGCCTGAACGGAAGGCGCTGTTGGCTTGCTCCCGTCATCGAGACGAACCGTCCCGTCCCCGAGGGCGAAGAAGGCATCGGACCCGCAAAAGAGGGCGGCTGTGACATAGGCGTCGAACATCTGGCTCATAGAGGGGCAATAACCCACGAGGACCGGGTTTGCCCAGTCAACTTTGAGAGACATTTGCGAAACTGTTATGAAGAATCGTCTGTCTGGCTTGCCCCGGTGACGTTTCTCTGATTTTAGTTTCTCCCGACCCCTGTGCAGCAGGGGCTGCAACGAGATTCGGTCGCCGAGATAGAGGCGACCCAGTAGGGAATGAGATATGGCGGGCAAGATTTCCGGCGCTTCAGGCGATAAGTTCGACCTCGGTCAGAACTCTGACATTAACGTGACCCCGCTGGTGGACGTCATGCTCGTGCTGCTCATCATCTTCATGGTGTCGGCACCGATGGCGACTGTGGCGATCAAGGTTGACCTTCCCCCGGCGCAAGCCCCGAAGGAAAAGCCAAAGAAGGAGCCAACCTTCATCTCGATCCAGAGCGATGGCGCGATCTATATTGTCGACAAGCCAACCTCGCGCCAAACCTTGGCGGCCGATCTGGCTAAGCGTTTCGACGTGGCCAAGCCCACCGATGAGACCGTCATGATCCGCGCTGACAAGGAAGTCCGCTATGAGGACTTTATGGGCGTGGTCAACCAGCTCCAGACCGATGGCTTCTTCAAGGTCGGCCTGATCAACGAAGACCTCAGCTAGTCTGATCTAATCTTTCCGCTTCGGCGGGACGCGGTCCCCGTGGTCTTGATGACCCCGGGGATTTTTGCGTTTTGGGGGCTAGATGAGAACCGCCGTCAGCCTCTTGCCGTCATGGCCGGTGATGCGCATGGGCATGATCTGACCGAGAAGTTGGCCAAGATCCGTCTCGCCCTCAAAACGAATCTCACTGAAATCATCGGCCCGCGCCGTACCGGCCCGCTCAACCAATCCCGAAAGAACCTTGCCGATCTGGGCCTCGAGATGGCGGATCAGGGCCGCGTCGCCAGCCGCCCGCAGGCGCTCCGCCCGGCGCTTGATCAGGCCACGGTCAAGCTGCGGCATCCGCGCAGCCGGGGTGCCGGGGCGGGGGCTGAAGGGAAAGACGTGCAGGAAGGCCAGGCCCGTCTCTTCGACCAAAGCCACCGTATTGTCGAACATCTCATCGGTCTCGGTGGGAAAGCCCGCGATCAGGTCGGCTCCAAAGGCAACATCGGGCCGCACGGCCCGCACGCTGGCGACCAGATCCAGCGCCTGCTGGCGCGAGTGGCGCCGCTTCATGCGCTTGAGGATCATATCGTCCCCGGCCTGTAGGGACAGGTGCAGATAGGGCATCAGACGCGGTTCCTCGCCCATACAGCGCAGCAGGTCGGGATCGATCTCGGCCGCGTCGATGGAGGAGAGGCGAAGGCGCGGCAGGTCGGGCACCAACTTCAAGATGCGGACAACCAGTTGGCCAAGGGTGGGCTGACCGGGCAGGTCGCTGCCCCAAGAGGTGACATCGACGCCGGTCAGGACCACTTCGCGATAGCCCTCGGCGGTCAGACGGCGGATCTGCTCGACGACCTCGCCCGCAGGGGCCGAGCGCGAATTGCCCCGCCCAAAGGGGATGATGCAGAAGGTGCAGCGATGGTCGCAGCCATTTTGCACCTCAACATAGGCCCGGGCCCGCTCCTTGAGCCCATCGATCAGGTGGCCTGCCGTCTCGCGCACAGACATGATGTCATTGACCCGAACGCGCGGAGCGTCGGGGGCGGCGATGGCATAGGCCCCGGCTTGAGTCTTTTCCGCATTGCCGAGCACCAGATCAATCTCGTCCATGGCCCCAAAGGCGGCGGGGTCGATTTGGGCGGCGCAGCCTGTGACAATCAGGCGGGCCTCTGGCCGCTCACGGCGCATCTTGCGAATGGCCTGTCGCGCTTGGCGGACGGCCTCGCCGGTCACCGCGCAGGTGTTGAAGATCACCGCATCGCTCAGCCCATCCTCCGCCGCCCGCTTGCGGATCACTTCGGATTCGTAGGCATTGAGGCGGCAGCCAAAGGTCACCACCTCGACACCTTTGTCCTCAGAGAGAGTGGGGGCGAGGGGCTGGCTCACGGCAGTTGGCCCTCATAGTCGAGGGCCACAGCGCCAGTCATCAGCACATGGTCATCACTGGCCCGCCAAGCAATGTAAAGTTCGCCGCCGTCCAGCACGAGCGTGGCTTCCCGGCCGGTCAGGCCTTGGCGGTGGGCGGCGACCAGAGCCGCGCAGGCGCCTGTGCCGCAGGCCTTGGTCAGGCCCGCGCCCCGTTCCCAGACCTTAAGGCGGATGCGGTCAGGGCTAAGGATCTGGGCAAAGCCGACATTGACCCCCTCTGGAAAGAGAAAATGGTGCTCGATCATCGGGCCGACCTCGCGCACGGGGGCGGTCTCAATATCGGGGACAAAGAACACCACATGCGGATTGCCCATATTGACGCAGCCCGGTGTGTGCAGGATCGGCGCGTCTATGGGGCCGACCTGAAGTTCAATGCCGCGCGTATCCATCTCCTGCGACAGGGGGATCTGAGCCCAGTCCAAACCGGGCACGCCCATATCGACTGTGACGCCCGCTTGGCCTTCAGTAGGACGGCTTGCGCCGAGGAGCCCGGCGGCGGTTTCGATGGTGGCGCTGGCCGCGCCGGTTTCATCCAAGAGCAACTGGCCCACGCAGCGGGTGGCATTGCCGCAGGCTTGAACCTCAGTGCCATCCGCATTCCAGATGCGCATGAACAGGTCGGCGCGGCTGGAGGGCTCTAGAACGATGAACTGATCGCAGCCGATAGCGCCATCGCCGCGCGCCGACAGGGCCCGGACCTGATCAGAGGTCGGGCTGTAGGGGCTGCGGCGGGCATCGACGACGATGAAGTCGTTACCAAGACCGTTCATCTTGAGAAACCGGTGGGTCATGGTTCCCATATAGGCTAACGGCGCACGGGATGCACCTGTCGTGCGGCAGATCCCTTAAGGTCTCTTGCCGCTGTAGAACAATGATCTAGGGTTAGGGTCCAAACCATCCCACCCATGACGACCGAGACGCCGTGACCCATTCTGCTCTGCCTCGCACCCTAGCCACCCTGACCTTCATTGCGGTGACAGGTCTTTGCGCCTCCAGTTTCGCCCAATCCTCCTCCTCGACCCCCAAGGCCCCTTCCATGACCGAACAGACCGCTGACCCCTTTTTGTGGCTGGAAGAGGTGGAGGGCAAGCGCGCTCTAGATTGGGTGGGGACGGAAAACAAACGCAGTCTGGATCTGTTACAGGCCGATCCGCGCTTTGCCCGTCTCAACGGGCAGGCCCTGACCATCGTCAATGCCACCGACCGGGTGCCGATGCCTTCGTTCCGCGCCGGAGCGATCGACAATTTCTGGCAGGATCAAACGGCGGTGCGCGGCCTGTGGCGGCGAACCAGCCTTGAAAGCTACCGCAGTGCCAATCCGGCTTGGGACACGGTTCTCGATATTGACGCTCTGGCCAAGGCCGAGGGCGCCAACTGGGTCTATAAGGGCGCAAACTGTCTGGCTCCCGAAGAGCGGCTCTGTCTGGTTTCCCTGTCCGATGGCGGCAAGGATGCGGTCGAGGTGCGTGAGTTCGATGCCAAGGCCAAGAGCTTTGTCGCCGGTGGTTTCCACCTGCCCGCGGGCAAACAACAGGCCGTTTGGATTGATCAGGACACCTTGCTGGTCGGCCGCGAATGGACGGCGGGCAATGTCACCGAGCCTGGCTATCCCTACACCATCAAGCGCCTGAAACGCGGCCAAGCCCTGTCTGAGGCGACCGAGGTCTTTTCGGGGACCAAGACCGATGTCGGCGTCTGGCCGGGGGTCATTCGCGACGCAGAAGGCCGCCATGTGGCCGACTATATCACCCGCGCGGTCGGCTTCTTTGACAGCGAATATTACATCCTGACGGCCAAGGGGCCTGTGCGCCTGCCGGTGCCGACCCAATCCAGCTTCCAAGCCTATCTGGATGGTGAGGCGGTCTTTACGCTGGAAGAGGCTTGGACGCCCAAGGCCGGTGGCCAGACCTTTGCGCAAGGGGCTCTGGTTAGTTTCGACCTGGCCAAGGCCATCGCTGATCCCGCCTCGATCCAGCCCAGCCTGATCTTCGCGCCCAACGCGCGTCAATCGATCGATGGAGTTGGCTCGACCAAGACGCGCCTGGTCTTTACCCTGACCACCAATGTCGTCGGTCAGATCATGAGCTACGGCCATGGCCCCAAGGGCTGGACCGGCAAGGCCCTTGACCTGCCCGCCCCAGCAACCTTGGGCGTGGTCACGGCCAGTGATCGGGATGACCAACTCTTTGTGTCGGCGACCAGCTTTCTGATGCCCACCACCCTTTGGCTGGCCGATGCGGCCTCGGGCCTGACCCATGAGGCCAAGTCCGCACCCGCGCGGTTCGATGCCAGCGGTCTGGTCACCGAACAGTTTGAGGCGACATCCAAGGACGGCACCAAGGTTCCCTATTTCGTCGTGCGGCGCAAAGATCTGGCCTTCGACGGCAAGGCCCCGACCCTGCTCTATGCCTATGGCGGCTTTCAGGTCTCGATGAGCCCGGCCTATTCGGGCCTGACGGGGAAGCTTTGGCTCGAGCGCGGCGGGGTCTATGTGCTGGCCAATATCCGCGGCGGCGGTGAATTTGGCCCGGCTTGGCATCAGGCGGGCCTAAAGACCAAGCGTCAGGTCATCTATGACGACTTTGCGGCTGTGGCCGAGGACCTGATCTCACGTAAGATCACCAGGCGCCGCCATCTTGGCATTCAGGGCGGCTCTAACGGTGGCCTCTTGATGGGGGTGGAACTGACTCAAAGGCCCGATCTTTGGAATGCGGTGGTGATCCAAGTGCCTTTGCTCGATATGCTGCGCTATAATCGGTTGCTCGCCGGTGCCTCGTGGATGGCCGAATATGGCGATCCGGCTGATCCGGTCGAGGGGTCCTTTTTGCAGCACCTGTCGCCCTATCATAATCTCAAGGCGGGCGTGGCCTATCCGGAGCCCTTCTTCGTGACCTCGACCAAGGATGATCGGGTCCATCCGGGGCATGCGCGCAAGATGGCGGCCAAGATGCAGGCTATGGGCTTGCCCTTCCTCTATTACGAAAATACCGATGGGGGCCACGCGGCGGCGGCCAACCTGAAAGAGACGGCCAAGCGTGTTAGTCTTGAGATGGTCTATCTGTCTCGAAAGCTGATGGACTAAGCCGCCATGGACCAGATCGTCTCTAAGCTTTCGCCGTTCACGGCCGCTCACCCGACCCCGTTGGACGGAGCCAAGTTTCATGACCCTCATCTGACCGCCAAGGGGGAGGTGCGGGCCAGTGTCGATATGTCCGGGCTAAAGACCCTGTGGTTCAATACCGGGACCCTGTGCAACCTGACCTGTCTGAACTGCTACATTGAAAGCTCTCCGACCAATGACGCCCTGTCCTACCTGACGGCGGCGGAGGCCTTGGCCTATCTGGATGAGATCGCAGCCCTGAACCTGCCGGTCGAAGAGATCGGTCTGACCGGCGGTGAGCCCTTTATGAACCCCGACATCCTGTCCTTGATCGCGGTGCCCTTGCAGCGCGGGCTCAAGGTTCTGGTCCTGACCAACGCTATGAAGCCGATGGACCATCGCAAGGACGGCTTGCTGGCCCTGAAGGCGCGATATGGCGACCGCCTAACCCTTCGCGTCAGTCTTGATCACTATACGGGCCTTGTTCATGAGGCCGAGCGCGGGGTCGGCACCTGGGCCAAGGCGCTTGAGGGCCTGCACTGGTTGTCCGCACACGGATTTAATCTGGCTGTTGCGGGGCGAAGCCTTGAAGGTGAGGCGACCGACGACGCTAGGGCGGGCTATCAGGCGCTGTTTGAAGGCATGGGTGTGGCGCTTGATGCCAGCAATCCCGCGGCCTTGGTGCTGTTTCCAGAGATGGATGCGCGGGTCGATGTGCCTGAAATCACCACGGCCTGCTGGGGCATATTGCATAAGGACCCTGATGACCTGATGTGTGCGTCAAGCCGCATGGTGGTCAAGCGCAGGGGTGCCGACCGGCCTGCTGTCGTGGCCTGCACGCTCCTGCCCTATGATCCGCAGTTCGAACTGGGGCCTGATCTGGCCTCGAGTTTGGGGTCCGTGAAACTGAACCACCCCCACTGCGCCAAGTTCTGCGTCCTTGGCGGGGCGAGCTGCAGCACCGGTTAGACCCGCAGGGCCTCGGCCAGAAGACGCCCCTCAACCGCGCGGCTTGACCCCGCGCGCCAAGCCACGACGATCTCGCGAGAGGGTGGACGCTCGTCGCCGGTGAGGCCGACGGGACGGATGGTGACGCTGGCCCGTTCGGCGAGGCCGGATTCCACCGCCATGGCGGGCAGGAGCGAAACGCCCAGTCCCGATCCGACCATCTGAACCAAGGTGTGCAGGGATGTGGCGGCAAAATGGCTCTCGCCCGTCTTGCTGTTGGCCTTGGGCGGCTCTAGCCCGCAGGAGGAGAGGGCGTGGTCGCGCAGGCAATGGCCGTCTTCGAGCAGGATCAAATCGTCACTGTCGATATTGTCCATCGATACGGGTCCGCCATGGCCCAGATGGTGCCCCGGCGGCAAGGCGGCCATTAGCTCATCATCTCCCACGCGGGCTGTGCGCAGGCCGGTGGTGTCGTAGGGCAGGGCAATCAGGGCCGCGTCGAGCGCGCCGGACTTTAAGGCTACGACCAGCTTGGCCGTCATGTCCTCGCGCAGGAACAGCCGCAGCTTTGGAAAGCGCGTGCGCAGCAGTGGCAGGACGCGCGGTAGCAAGAAGGGGGCGATGGTGGGGATGACCCCTAGCCGAAACCGGCCCGACAGGGGCTGGCCCGCACTTTTGGCGGCCTGAACCAGATCTTCGGTCTGAGCCAAGATCTCGCCGCCGCGCCGCACCGCGTCTTCACCGACCGCCGTCAGAATGACGCCGGACCTTGCCCGGTCCACCACTGGCGCACCGAGGATCTTTTCCAGCTCTTGAATGCCGGCTGAAAGGGTCGGTTGGGTGACATGGGCCGCCTCTGCCGCACGGCTAAAGGAGCCATGTTCGGCCAGAAGCTTGAGATAGTGCAGTTGGCGTAAGGAGGGGAGCATGGGGGGATTATAGGTCGGTTCTATCGAGATGCCAAAATCTATTGAGGGGACGGGTAAGCCCTTTCCCCCCTTGAGGGGGAGAGGGTTGGGAGAGGGGGGTGTTAATCCACGATCTCTCCGCCACGTACCCACAAATCCGGTGATCTCGTGGGCCGTTTCCCGCTGGTGTGAAAGGGTCTGGGTCCCCGCCTTCGCGGGGAAGACGGAAGAGGGGAAACAAGGCCCCCATTGATGCTTCGCATCGCTTCCCCCAGAGGGGGAAGATCAAAACAAAGCAAATCTTCCCCCTCTGGGGGAAGTACCGGCGAAGCCGGGGTAGGGGGTTCTACAGCCGGTAAATCCGCTCCGCCGTGTAGCGCGACCCTTCTGAGGTCTGCCAACTGGAATAGAGGCCAAACTGGCCGAGGGTGAAGGGCTCGGATTTGAGGCCGCTATGGTTGGCGAGCCAAGCGGTGACTTGGGCGGGATCGGTTCGGCCCAGATAGGCGAGCGTCACGTGGGGGGTATATTTGCGGCCATCGGGTTTGAGCCCTGCACGGCGTGCGGCGGCCTCGCAGCGGCTCGCTAGGACGCGAAGGCCCTCATGGTCTTGCAGGCCCGCCCAGATGGCCGTGATGCGGTCGCCCTCGTCAAAGGCCCCGACGCTGGACAGGCTAAGGGTCAGGGGCTTGCCTGTGATTTTGGCCAGTTCGGCATCGAGGTCTTCGGCCGCGACCTCGGTCACATCGCCAAAGAACCGCAAGGTCACGTGCAGGGCCTGCGCTGGACGCCACCTTGCCCCGACAATACCGCATTGGCTGGGGGCAAGGCTCTGGGCCACCCCATCGGGAATGGCCAAGGCGGCGAACAGGCGGATCATGATGGCCTCTTGGCTAAAGGGCCTCAGGCCCTAGGGGCAAGGATTGGGCTGGGCATAGTGAAGGGCCTCGACGGCCTTTTCGATGTCCGAGGTCCATTCCATCTGGAAGGCGTCAATATCGACCTTCAACTGGGCCATGGTCGAGGCGCCGATGATGGTCGAGGTCACGAAAGGACGGCTGTCGCAGAACTTCAGAGCCAAGGTCTCAGGCAGGACGCCAAGCTGCGCTGCAAGGGCCAGATAGGACGAGATGGCCGCGTCGGCTCCGGGGCCTTCATAGCGCTGAAGGCGGTTATAGAGGGTCTTGCGCGCACCAGCGGGCAGGGCACCGTTCTGGTACTTGCCGGTCAAATAGCCTTGGCCGAGCGGCGAATAGACCAGCAGGCCAACATCTTCACGCATGGCAATTTCAGCCAATCCCAGTTCGAATACGCGGTTGACCAGGCTATAGGCATTTTGGATCGAGGCAATGCGTGGCAGGCCATGTTTCTCTGCCTCAGCGACAAAGCGCATGACGCCCCAAGGGCTTTCGTTCGATACGCCAATATGGCGGATATTGCCCTTTTCGACATGGCGACCGAGGTTGGCCAAAATGTCCTCGAAAGGCTCAAAATCCATCGGATAGTCGGCATAGGTCATGCCGCCAAAGACCCGTAGGGCGCGGTCTGGCCAGTGCATCTGATAGAGGTCGATATAGTCGGTCTGCAGACGCTTGAGCGACTTTTCCACTGCCTCATCGATCTGGGCCTTGGTGTGACGGGTCATGGACTCGTTTTCGCGGGTCCAGCTCATGGGGCTACGACCGGCGATCTTGCTGGCCAAGATGACCTTGTCGCGCTTGCCGCTGGCCTTGAACCAAGTGCCGATGATCCGCTCGGTGGAGCCTTGAGTTTCGGGCTTGGGCGGGACCGAATACATTTCGGCCGTGTCCCAGAAATTGATCCCGGCATCCAGAGCATAGTCCATCTGCTCATGGCCTTCGGCCTCGGTATTTTGGTCGCCCCAGGTCATGGTGCCAAGGCACACGCGCGAGACCTGAAGGCCGGTGCGGCCAAGTTCAGAATAGTCCATCAAATTCCCCCGCCCTCAGGCTATTTCGCAAAATGAACACCCTCCCGCGAAGGAAGGATTAAGCCGCACTTTCTGGTTCAAACGGGCGTTTGATGCAATTCCAATCGTCATCTTCAGACAATCTAACAAAACCGTTATGCCGAGGCGCTTGCGAAACGGCGTCATTCACCCAATATAGGGGAGGTGCCCAATGTTGGGCGTTAGAAAAGGGCTATGACTCGATGAGCGACCTTAACCGCGGCTATGCGCGTCCGATCCCGGTGGATCACGCCGACATGTCGGTGGACACGGGCCTTCGATCCTTCATGCTGGGCGTTTACAACAAGGTGGCCTTGGGCCTTCTGTTGTCTGCGGCCTTGGCATTCCTGACCTCCAGCTTCCCGCCGGTGCGCGACCTGATGTTCCGCGTCGTCGAGGGCCGTCTGGTCGGCATGACCGTCTTGGGCATGATTGTGTCCTTCGCCCCCCTCGCCGTTATCCTCTTCTCAGGCTTTGCCATCCGTAACCCCACGGAAAAGTCAGCCGGTATCACCTACTGGTCGATCGTTTCGCTGATGGGTGCCTCCTTGGGCGTGGTGATGCTGGTCTATACCGGCGCATCCGTCGTCTCGACCTTCCTGATCACGGCCACGGCCTTCGGGGCGCTCAGCCTTGTCGGCTACACCACCAAGAAGGATCTCACCGGCTTTGGCAGTTTCCTGATCATTGGTCTGATCGGCATCATGCTGGCCTCGATCGTCAACATGTTCCTGCACTCTTCGGCCATGGCCTTCATGGTCAATGTGCTGGGCGTGCTGATCTTTGCCGGCCTGACCGCCTATGACACCCAGCGCTTGAAGATGAGCTATTACCAGATGGGCGGCGATAAGGCTGCGATGGGCGTGGCGACCAACTATGGCGCGCTGAGCCTCTATCTGAACTTCATCAACCTGTTCCAGTTCCTGCTGTCGATCCTCGGCAGCCGCCGTTAGATCCAGCTTGAGTGATTTAGGTCGGGCCCCGGTGAAAGCTGGGGCCCTTTTCTTTTGTGCGCTAATCGACGACGGCGAACTTGCCCTTATCGAAGATCTTCAGCACCTGTTCCAGTTCATGGCCCCGTTTCAGGATCATGCCGCCCTGCCCGATCACAGCAAAGGCCCCTTGCTTGCGCGCCAGAGAGGGCCGCTTTTCGATCCGGTAGATCGGCTGTTCTGCCGCATGTTTGAACACTGAGAACTGGGCATAGTCGCGCAGGCCGTCGATGGCATAGTCCCGCCATTCTCCCGCCGCCACCATGCGTCCATAGAGCCGCAACAGCCGCTCTAACTCGCCACGTTCAAAAAAGGTGACGGCGGCAACTGGGGTGCCAGAAGGATCAATGCTCATAGGGCGAGCCTACCGATAAATTTCGCTACGTCAAAAGCCGTTGCGCGAAAGCCACGCCGAACCCGCCTTAAGAGTAGGCGCAGCAAAAGCGCCTTGAAATGACCTTATTTCCGACTTGGACGCGCCTGTTTGCCCAGCGATCCTGTCCTTGTCGAACGGTGGCAAGCCCCAAGGTCTCGGACCCTGAACAGCCCCCCCAGCCCACCCTGATCCCGGGGCCCCATCGCTCGATACTCGCAATGTTCTTAAAGGGCTCGGCCGCCCAACCCCTGATCGGCCGACCTGAAAAGAGCGAATAAAGCGGCATAAAGAGCCCGCATGGTCTTCCCCTCAGACCGTGCGGGCTTCATGCTGTCTGAAGCACATAAAGGGACCCGGTTGAGGCCCCTGAAAATGAGGAGGAAACCTTATGACCACCGCCACTGGCCGCCTCGCGGGCCGAGCCTGCATCATTACCGGTGCCGCATCCGGCATTGGCCGCGCGACGGCTGAACTGTTCGCTTCCGAAGGCGCTAGGGTTCTGGCCGTGGACCGTCCCGGCACCGACCTTAGCTTTACCGGCGATATCCAAGGCCTTGGCATCGACATTACCGGCGATGACGCCCCCAAGACCATCATCGATACGGCACTTGCGGCCTTTGGAAAGATCGATGTGGTCTATAATAATGCCGGTGTCAGCGGCAGCGCTCCGGCCTCGGAAACCACGGACGAGATGTTTGATCGGGTGCTGGCGGTCAATCTTCGCGCCGCCTTTCGCATCACCCGCCAAGCTGCGCCACACCTGATCGCCTCGCCCCATGGCCGGATCATCGCCACGGCCAGCATCATGGCCAAGTTCAGCGACAATGGTCTGGTCGCCTATTCCGCCTCAAAGGCGGGAGTGGTCGGTATGATCAATAATTTCGCGCTCGAGCTTGGCCGCTATGGGGTCACGGCCAATGCCATTCTGCCCGGCGCCATTGCCACCGGCATGACGGCGGCCAGCTTTGCCAATCCCGACATTGCCAAGATCTGGGCCAAGAAGGCGGCCATGAAGCGTTTGGGTGCCCCCATCGATATCGCGCGAGCGGCCCTGTTCCTCGCCTCAGACGATGGCGGCTTTGTCACGGCTCAGGCGCTGGGCGTTGACGGCGGCTTGATGCTGCGGGTCTAGACCCCATGCTCGAAACGGGCCTGCGAGATGTCTCACAGGCCCGCCAAGGGCCATTAGGACATCAGGCCCTGCATGGTGGCCATCACCAGACTAAAGGCGCGCAGATCGCCCGAAGTGGTCGCTGCCATCTTGTTCATGGCATAGGCATAGGTGGTGTGGTTCTCCAGATCGATAATGATCAGAGAGCCGCCATAGCCGCCCCAATAGATGCATCGGTCGTGCGGTAGAGGCATCATGTCTGACTTCAAGCCAAAGCCCATGCCATAGCGCACCGGCGTACCGAGGATCAGGTCCTTGCCTTCGATCTGAACCTCTAGGGCTCGGTTACATCCGGCCTCGGACAGGAAGCGCTTGCCCTTGGCCATGCCGCCATTGGCTAAGATGGCGTGGATCTCGGCGACCGACCGGGCATTGCCCTGACCGCCCGCTGCTGGGATCTCCGCCGCGCGCCAAGCCCGGTCGCGGGTCGCGAGCGGATTGATCGGCGGGTTGGACTGCATATTGTGTGACAGCTCATTGGCCTCGCCGTCCGCGGTGATGCCGCCGACGGGCGGGGGGATCAGATCGGCGACGCGGGCATCATGTTCTGGCCCCATGCCAATATGGAAGTCCGCGCCCAGCGGCTCGGCCACTTCCTTGCGAAAGAAGGTGCCGATGGTCTGGCCGGTGATGCGGCGCACAACCTCCCCGATCAGATAGCCTTGGGTCATGGCGTGATAGCCGGGGGCCGTGCCGGGCGTCCAGAACGGGGCCTGCGCGGCGAGCAGGCTGGTGGCCTTGTCCCAATCATAAAGATCGGCTGGGGCGAGCGTCTCTTTCCAGCCGGACAGGCCCGATGAGTGGCTCATCAGATGGCTGACCTTGACTTCGCCCTTACCGTTGGCGGCAAATTCAGGCCAGTATTTGGCCACCGGCGCATCAAAATCCAAATCGCCCCGGTCGGCCAGCATCAGGGCCACCAAGAAGGTCATGGTCTTGGTCGTGGAATAGACATTGACGATCGTGTCCTTTTCCCAGGCGCGGGTCTTGGCCTCATCGGCAAAGCCACCCCAAAGGTCGACAACGGTCTCGCCGTTCAAGGTCGCGGTAAAGCCCGCGCCAATATCCGCGCCATTGTTGAGATTTTCCTCAAAGGCCGCGCGTACGCCGGCGAACCGATCGCTCGCCAAGCCATTTGCCACAATCCTGCTCATCTTCGCCTCTTCCTTAAGGGTCACCCGTTTGCCGGGCTCCGATTGGAAAAGATTAGAGAGTATTTTTCGTCATGCCGCTAGCGCAGACGAGCGCGGGAGATCAGGGCTTTAGCTCAGGTGCCTTCAGGCTCAGGCCACCAAAAATGCGGCCACCCTTTGCGCCTTGAACGAGGATCACGCTTGCAAGCCCATCATCGGCGCTGTCAGCGTCCGGTGCGGGAAGGGTGTAGGACCTTGCCTTACCGGTCCAAGATCCGAGCCGAACCAGGTCGCGGACCACATTATGATAGACCATGGTCTTGCCACGGTTCTCGCCGCGCTTGATCTCGACCGACTGGTCAGCGGGGTCATAGCGCACGAGCCAGACCTCGGCCCCACCCTTGGGATAGCGACCTGAGCCAACGCTAATGCGGGTATCGGAGCGCTGTCTAATTTGCGGACTGGGCAGCCCCTTGGTGCGCTGCGCCTTGCTGATCAGCTGATCGACCTTGTCGGCATGGATCGCGGCGGTCTCAGAGGTGCCATTGACCACGATCTGCGGGGTATAGACCTCGCGGCCACTCATGCGCTTCATATAGGCGCGCTGGCGGGTCGAGTAATCTTCCTTGGCGAAGGTGTCGCGCCAGCCGAGATAGTCCCAATAGTCGACCGCGTAGGTCAGGGCTAAGATGCCCGGACGATCAGCCACCTCACCGATCAGGCTATCGGCCTTGAGGCAGGACGAGCAGCCTTGGCTGGTGAACAGCTCCACGACCACAGGGCTCTTGGCCAAGGCGCTGGCCGAGGTCAGGGCAAGGGAGGTCGTGAAGGTCAAAAGGCCAACAAGGCCGAGGATCAAGGGTCTCAAAATACGCATGGGCTGCACTTAAGCCAGATTCCCAGCAAAAAGCCCCTCAACTTGGCGTGAGGAGCGCCGCCGCACCGGAAAAAATCATCCAGTGCGGCGGGCTAGTCTCAAACTCTGCCGATTAACCTGCGTCGCGGGCCAGATTGCGCAGCACATAGTTCAAAACGCCGCCGTTCTTGAAATAGTCAAGTTCGGTCGGGGTATCGATACGGCAGACCACGGGGAAGCGAGCGACCCGGCCATCGGAAGGACGATAGAGTTCAACCGTCAAGGTCTTGCGCGGCGCGACATCCGCCAGACCCCGGATCGAGACAATTTCGTCACCGATCAGGTTCAGCTTCTGCCAGCCATCAATCTTGAACTGCAGGGGCAGGACGCCCATGCCGACCAGATTGGAGCGGTGGATGCGCTCGAAGGATTCGGCGATCACGGCGCGAACGCCGAGCAGCTTGGTCCCCTTGGCCGCCCAGTCACGCGACGAGCCGGTGCCATATTCCTTGCCCGCAAAGATCACCAGCGGACGGCCTTCGCCCTCATAGCGCATGGCCGCGTCATAGATGGCCATCACGTCACCCGAGGGATAGTGCTTGGTCACGCCGCCTTCAATTTCCGGGGTCATCCGGTTACGGATGCGGATATTGGCGAAGGTGCCGCGCATCATGACCTGATGGTTGCCCCGGCGCGCGCCATAGCCGTTGAAGTCGATCGGATCGACGCCATTGGCGATCAGATACTTGCCCGCAGGCGACGAGGCCTTGATCGAACCGGCCGGAGAGATGTGGTCGGTGGTGATGGAGTCGCCGAACATGCCCAAGATGCGGGCCTCAGCAATATCAGTCACCGGCTTGGGCGTCATGCTCATATCGGTGAAGTAGGGCGGGTTCTGGACGTAGGTCGAATCGTCTTCCCAGCCATAGGTCTGACCGCCAGAGACGGCGATGCCTTGCCAATGTTCGTCACCCTTAAAGACGTCGCTATAGCGGGCGCTGAACAGGGCATTGGTGACCACGGCGCGCTGGATCTCGGCGATTTCAGCCGAGGTTGGCCAGACATCCTTGAGGAACACGGGCTGACCGTTTGAACCGGTGCCCAAGGGCTCGGTCGTCAGGTCGATGCTCATATTGCCGGCCAGAGCATAGGCGACCACCAGCGGCGGCGAGGCCAGATAGTTGGCGCGCGTATCGGGATTGACCCGGCCTTCGAAGTTGCGATTGCCCGACAGGACCGAGACAGCAACCAGATCGCTGTCCTGAATGGTCTTGGTCACGGCTTCAGCCAGAGGGCCCGAATTGCCGATACAGGTGGTGCAGCCATAGCCGACCAGATTGAAGCCCAGAGCATCCAGATGCTCGGTCAGGCCCGCCTTGGCCAGATAGTCTGTGACAACCTGCGAGCCGGGGGCCAGCGAGGTCTTGACCCAAGGCTTGGTCTTGAGGCCCAGCTCATTGGCCTTCTTGGCCACCAGACCCGCCGCGATCAGGACGCTGGGGTTGGAGGTGTTGGTGCAGGAGGTGATGGCCGCAATGACCACGTCGCCATTGCCAAGGTCATGGCCTTCGCCGGGAACCTCAACGCGCACGTGGTCGCCGGGCTTGCCAAATTCACCGGCCAGCGCTTCCTTGAACTTGGCGGCAGACTCGCTGAGCAGCACCCGGTCTTGCGGACGCTTGGGACCGGCCATCGAGGGCTGAACCGAACCGAGGTCCAGATCCAGCGTATCGGAGAAGACGGGATCTTCGGCGCCGGGCTCGAGCCACATGCCTTGGGCCTTGGCATAGGCCTCAACCAGTGCCACGCGCTCAGGCGTGCGGCCCGTGGCGGCTAGGAAGTCGATGGTCGCTTGGCTGACGGGGAAGAAGCCACAGGTGGCGCCATATTCTGGGGCCATATTGGCGATGGTCGCCTGGTCTTCCAAGGTCAGGGCGGTGACGCCTTCGCCATAGAACTCGACGAACTTGCCGACGACGCCCTTCTTGCGCAGCATCTGGGTGACGGTCAGCACCAGATCGGTGGCCGTTGCGCCTTCGGGCATGGAGCCGGTCAGCTTGAAGCCGATCACTTCGGGGATCAGCATCGGGATGGGCTGGCCGAGCATGGCCGCTTCGGCCTCAATGCCGCCGACGCCCCAGCCCAGAACGGCTAGGCCATTGATCATGGTGGTGTGGCTGTCGGTGCCGACGACCGTGTCGGGATAGGCCAGCTCGACGCCATCGGCGGCAGCGGCTGTCCAGACGGTCTGTGCCAGATATTCCAGATTGACCTGATGGCAGATGCCGGTCCCGGGAGGCACGACGCGGAAATTGTTGAAGGCCGATGAGCCCCAACGCAGGAAGCGGTAACGCTCAAGATTGCGCTCATATTCTCGTCCGACATTCTTAGCGGCCGAGTCTGCGCCGCCGAAATAGTCGACCATCACCGAGTGGTCGATGACCAGATCGACGGGGTTCAGCGGGTTAATCTTTTCGGGGTCAGCGCCCAGATGGGTCATGGCGTCGCGCATGGCGGCCAGATCGACCACGGCGGGAACGCCGGTAAAGTCTTGCATCAGCACGCGGGCGGGGCGGAACGAGATCTCGTGCTCGGTCTTGCCCTTGTTGTCGATCCAGGCCGAGATGGCGCGCAGATCGGCTTCACCGACACTGTTGCCATCTTCGTTGCGCAGGAGATTTTCCAGCAACACCTTCATGGACATGGGCAGTCGCGAGACATTGGCCAGACCCGCCGCTTCGGCGGCAGGCAGGCTGTAGTAGGCATAGGTCTTGTCGCCAACAACGAGGTCGCGGCGAGTCTTTAGGCTATCATGCGATGACATACG
>CANFKD010000014.1 GCA_947447115.1 Caulobacteraceae bacterium | reverse complement strand
CTATGAAAAGGGCTTCTTTCCCCTGCTGAAGCGCCATGGCGGCGAGTTGCTGACCTTTGACGACAAGCCCACCACCTTTGAAGGCATTTCACCGCGTCCCGGCCGGGTGATTATCCTGAAGTTCCCGTCTGAGACTGCCGCGACCGCTTGGTACAATGACGCCGACTATCAGGCACTGTCAGAGCATCGCCGGGGCGCGACAACCCTACAGTTCTTGACCATGGTGCGCGGATTGCCGCCGCGCTAAGCTGCGCATCTGTTGCAAAAGGCTTCAAGGACACGGCCCATGCTCAAAGACCAGACCGGCCTTTTGATGACGGGATCCGACGCGGCCATCGCCCACTATAATCGCGCGATTGGCCACCTCTTGGCCTTTCAGCCCGAGGTGGTCGCCCAGACCGAGGCGGCGCGGGCGAGCGATCCAAGCTGTGTCATGGCTCAGGCCTTGAGGGCCTATCTGGGGCTGATGTCGAGTGAATATCCCGACGCGGTAAATGCCGCTCGGTTTGTGCGGGGCCTGGCCTCGACCGACGCGCGTGAGACCTTCCATCTCAGCGCCATCGGTCAATGGATCGCCGGAGACTGGCACGGGGCGAGCCGCACGCTGGATCAACTGCTCAGCCTCTATCCACGCGATATTTTAGCCCTATCGGTCGGCCACCAACTCGACTTCTTCCTCGGCGATGCAGGCAATCTGAGGGGCCGTATCACGCGCGCCCTGCCGCACTGGGACCCAGACCATCACCTCTTTGGCTATCTGCTGGGCATGCAGGCCTTCGGGCTAGAAGAGTGCGGACAGTATCAGGCGGCCGAACAGGCCGGACGGGCCGCGATCGCCCATCATGAGGATGATGTCTGGGCCATCCACGCGGTGGGCCATACCTATGAGATGCGCGGGCTCTTCCAAGAGGGCATCGATTTTCTCGACAGCCAAAGCGCGTCATGGACGACCAGCAACTTCCTCAAGGTCCATACCAGCTGGCACAAGGCGATTTTCGCGCTCGAACAGCAGGACTACGGCGCAGCCTTGGCCATCTGTGACGCGACCCTAAGTTCCGACCAATCGCTGCGAACTGCCCTAGAGATGGCCGATGCGGGCAGCCTGCTGTGGCGCGTTCATCTGGACGAGGTGGATGTTGGAACGCGGTGGGAGCCGTTGGCGGAGGCTTGGGCCAGCAAGGACCCGACCTGCTGGTACGTCTTCAACGATCTGCACGCGATCTTGGCGATGGTTGGAGCCGGTCGGCAGGCTGAGGCCGAGGCGATCGTGGCACGGATGGAGAGCGCGACGCTCAGCCCAGAGCGTCTTGTCAGCAACGGTCTGGCCATGGCCTCGGCAGGCCTGCCCGTGGCTCAAGCCCTCACCGCCTTTGGTCGAGGCGACTACGGGCGGACGGTCTCTCTGATGGCACCGATCAGGCATCAACTGTCGATCTTTGGCGGCAGCCACGCCCAGCGCGATGTGTTCCAGCGCACCCTATTGGTCGCCGCGCGGCGTGCAGGGCAGACCGGCTTTGCTGATATCCTGTGTCAAGAACGGCTAGAGGCACGCCCCACTAGCGTCTGGGCCGCCGCCCAAAGAGGGCTCCTGTAGGTTCGGCTAACGGGCAGACCTAGGCCATCTGTGGTTGGCTAGAGGCCATCTCATCAAGCACCTTGATCAGGACATTGGCGAGGGTATCGGCTTTGATGGGCTTTGAAACGATGCCGTTGATACCGGCGCGCTCATACTCACTCATATGATGGGTCATGGCGTTGGCGGTCACAGCGATGATCGGTGTCTTGGTCCTTCCGGTCGCTCGTTCCTGCTCACGAATGAGCCGGCTGGCCTCCACGCCGCCCATAACCGGCATCTGCATGTCCATCAGGATAATGTCCCAGGTCTGGCTTTTCCAAGCTTCCACAGCGAGCTTGCCATTTTCGACCACGGTCAGGGTAATGCCGAACTGCTCCATCAAGGTTCGAAGCACCAATTGATTGACCAGATTATCCTCGGCCGCCAGCACGCGAAGGCTCTGAACGATTTCTTGCGAGGCGACCACTTCCTCATCATTGACGATCCGCAGCGTCTCGGCGGCGTCACGCAAACGCGGAATCTGAAGTCTGGCCGTGAAGGTTGAGCCCTTGCCCAACTCACTCTCTACCCGAATAGAGCCGCCCATCAACTTGGCCAAGTCGCGAGAAATACCCAGCCCTAGGCCCGTACCGCCAAAGTTACGATTGACGCTGGCATCGGCCTGAACAAAGGGATCGAAGACCCCATCCAGACGATCGGAGGCAATCCCAATGCCCGTGTCCAACACCGAGATTTCGAGCCCCCCGTCGACCAATCTGGCCGACAGGATCACACGGCCCTCTTGGGTGAACTTCAGCGCATTGGAGAGGAAATTATAAGCCACCTGACGCACGCGCGTCGGGTCACCTAAATAGATACCGGCCGCTGGCTCAATATCTAGGATGAAGGAGAGCCCGGACTTATTGGCGATGGCCGTAAAGGCCGCATAGGCCCCGCTTAGAACCTCGCGAATATCGAATTCGATGGATTCCAGCGACATCTTGCCCGCTTCGATCCGGGAAATATCAAGCAGGTCATTCAAGATCGCCAGCAGGGCGTCGCCGGACTCCCGAACGATTTCTAGGCGCGAGCGCTGCTGTTCGGTTGGTGCATCTTTTAACAGAACATGGACCATGCCCAGAACGCCATTGAGCGGGGTTCGGATCTCATGGCTCATGACCGACAGGAAGGTGGATTTGGCTCGGTTCGCCGCCAAGGCCTCATCGCGCGCACGGGCGAGATTGGTGGCCAGATCCTTCATTTCCGACATCAGGACCGTTTGCAGGCCCATCGAGGTGCCGATCGCCATCGACTGATCTGCTGACGAAAAGTCCGATGCGGAAAGGTCCAACTCACCCCACTTCTGGGCCGTCATCGCCGAATGGGCCATGCAGAACAGATAGCCCTGCGGCACCTCAAGGACCGATCCGACCAGATTGACCCGGCCATCCATCGACTTGAATTGAAGCGCACTTGAACGCCTAGCGGCGACCGCAGGATCGAAGCCCGACCTTGGGCGCTCAATTTTGAAACAGTCGGCCAGAGGCACACCCGCCACCGCATCTGGCAACAGTTTACGAAGCGAACGGCCGACAGATCTAAGAACCAGCTCCGGATCTGTTAGGACGTAACAGGGGAACAGGTTTTCAAGTTGGTTTGCAGAAAATTGAAATTGATCGACCATTGACCGGCTAGTGCGCCATCAGGATCGTAAAGATGCGCCCACCATCCGGCACCTGTGCGTACACAACCTCGCCCTTGATCCCAAACCGGTCCATCAAACCCCGGAAAAGGCCACGAACGAAGTTCTCAAGGCCCGCGCGGTTGGAGAAATATTCGATTTCAATCCTGTGCTCGTCCTCTGCGATGATCGAGAACTGAGGCAGGTCCGCATCCGGCATGGCGATCTGGATGCTGGCATGCATCCGGTCCAGATTGGCCAGTGCCTCCCCCAAAGACCGACCCAGAACGGTCATAACCGTTGCATAGGGACCGCTCCAAGCCGCAGCCACCCAATGTTCCCCAAAGGCGTGAAGCGTATCATCGACTGAGAGATTGGCGACTTCGGCCGCCGTCGTGATCAGTTTGAACGTGACCTCATCGGGATAGGACTCCCCACTGATGAACGAACCGTCGTCAAGTTCAGCGCGCTTGAGAATTTCGTCCCACGCCGGTTGACCAAACTGGGCCAGCACCATGTCTCTTGCGGATCGATGGATCATACCAAACATAATAACGCCCCCCTGAATCTCAGTACTTTTTAACATAATAACGAAAACTATCAATGTTCTGATTGGCGGTTCGTTTCGCCGTATCTTACCACCGCACAACTGGCTTTTTGCCGCCATTGACACTTGCAATACAATAGTCACTAGTGAGTCACTTGGGTGAAGCCGTCAAAAGACCGGTCGCCCCGAGGACGAGGCCCGTTGCTCGCGCGGTGGCCTTAATCAAATAGGCTGGAAACCCCCATGAAAATGTCATCGAGACGATCCGTCCCCCTTTTGATTAGCCTGGCGCTCTTAGCCAGTTCCGCGACCGCTCAGGTTCAGACCCTAGATGCCAAGGCCAGCGACCCGGTCACGATGGGCTGGATGGTCGGCTCACCCCCTCCGCCCGAGCGCACTGTTCGCTTGGAGGACATGAGCTTTCTGACCTTCCCTCAATTGCGTTGGAGCTTCTCGCATTGGCGAGAACTTTATCCCACTGTTGAGATTTCTCGCGGCGACGGCCCAGTGCGAGCCCTGCCACGCGCGGAGAACAAGGCACTTGATGCCGTGACCTTTATCCCCCTTGGCGGCACAAAGCCCATGACCTGGGAACAGTCGGTCTTGGCCAACTATACCGATGGCGTCATGGTCATGCACAAGGGCAAGATCGTCTATGAACGCTATCTTGGCGCCTTAAAACCCCAAGGCCTGCACATCGCCCAATCGGTGACCAAGTCATTCGTCGGGACCCTTGCAGCAACGCTTGTGGCCGAAGGCAAGTTGGACCCCAATATGCTGGTGTCACACTATCTGCCGGAGCTCAAAACGAGCGCATTCGGTGACGCGACCGTCCGTCAAGTGATGGATATGACCACCGGCTTGAACTATACCGAGATCTATACCGACCCCAATTCCGATGCCTTTGCCTTCGTCAGAGCCGCAGGCAGCCTGCCTCGTCCTGCGGGCTATACTGGCCCGACCAACAGCTACGACTACTTGAAAACGGTCAAAAAGGCCGGAGAGCATGGTCAGGCCTTTGGCTACAAATCGGTCAATGCCGAGGTCTTGGGCTGGCTGGTCAGCCGGGTTTCGGGCAAGCCTTTGGCAGAGGTCATGAGCGAGCGGTTCTGGGGTCCGATGGGCATGGAGCGCGACGCCAACATCCAGATCGATACGAACGGCTCGGCCCTTGCGGCGGGTGGCCTCAACCTGAGCCTCAGGGATCTTGCCCGGTTCTGCGAGATGATGCGCTCAGACGGCCGCTTCAACGACCGTCAGATCATCCCAGCCTCTGTAGTGGCCGACATCGCGAACGGGGCGAGCAAGGCTGATTTTGCCAAGGCGGGCTACCAAACCCTGCCCGGCTGGAGCTATCATGATCAGTGGTGGGTCTCGCACAACCGGCTTGGGGCCTATATGGCCCGGGGTGTCTATGGCCAAGCCTGCTATGTCGCGCCAAAGGCTGAGATGACCATTGTGCGCTTTGCCTCGTTCCCCTTAGCCGCCAACGCCAATCTCGATCCGACCTCGCTGCCCGCCTATGAAGCGGTGGCCGACTATCTGATGGCGCACCCGAACTAGGACGGCAGAGGGTTCAGAACCCCAGTTGGCGTGCGGCCAGATCGCGCAAAATCTCTTCTGCGCCGCCGCCAATGACAAAGGTCCGTGCCTCGCGGTAGATCCGTTCGACACGATTGTCACCCGTATAGGCACTGCCGCCGAGGACCTGCAGGCTCTCACGCGCGCAATGTTCGAGCGTGGTGGTCGCGGCAACCTTGAGCATGGCCAGATCGGCGACGGGCGTCTCGCCTTGATGGAAGCGCCATACGACCATGTCCATATAGGCATAGGTCGAGTTCAGGCGCTGGATCATCTGAACGATCTTCTGACGGATCACCTGATGGTCGATCAACCTCTGGCCAAAGGTCTTGCGCTCGCGCCCGAAGGCAATGGCTTCAGAGATGGCGGTTCGCGCCATCGCAAGGGTCGCGGAGATACCGCTAAACCGCTCGATGTTGAACTGGTTGGCGAGACCGGCGAACCCGCGGTTCTCGATCCCAATCAGATTCGTGATTGGGACCTCGACATTGTCGAAGCTGATCGAGCCATTATTGCCATTGTACCAACTCAGACCCGGAACAGGCTTGGTTGAGACCCCAGCACGGTCGGCTTCAATGAGCAGCAGGGACAGGCCCCCGACACCTGGCCCGCCGGTGCGAACCGCCGTCAGCATAAAGTCTGCGCGGGTTGCGCCTGAAATCAGGGTCTTGCTGCCATTGACAATATAGTTGTCGCCGACCTTCTCGGCCGTAGTCTGGAAGCCTCCGACATCTGAACCGCCCGAGGGCTCCGTGACAGCAAAGGCCATCTTCTTCAGGCCTGCCAGCACAGGTCGGGCGACCCGCTCTCGCATTTCGGGCGCGCCCAAACTGATCACCGGCGGCAGGGCAATCCAATGGGTCGCGAGGTCAGAAAACACCACGCCGGAGCCCAAACGATAGAACTCTTCGGCAAAGATGATCCGATGATAGAGGTCGATATTCTCCCCCGTCCCGCCAAGCTCTTGGGCGAAACCCATGCCCAAAATGCCCGCCGCCGCTGCCTTGGTGTAAAGCGCATCGGGGAAGGTCGCGGCAATATCCCAATCCTTGAGGTTGGGAGCTATTTCAGTATCGACAAAGGCTCGAACCTGATGGCGCCAAGCCTGATGCTCGGCGGTCAGAAAGGGGCTCGGAGGGCGCAATCCGTCGAAATCCAGAACGGGCTTTTCGATAGCGGCCATTGACGGTCTCCTCGTCGCGTGACTTGCAGGATGAACTCTGACGCGGTGTGGGGTGAACGATCTGAAGGGTTAGGCGATCCGCTCCACCACGATTGCGGCGCCAATCCCGCCCGCGCCGGTGGCCACCACAATGCCGAAGCGGCCGTCGCAGGCGTCAAGGGCATCGAGGAGGCTAGACATAAGGATTGCGCCGGTCGCGCCCATGGGATGGCCCTTGGCCAAGTGACCGCCGCCGACATTGACCCTTTCCGGATCAACGCTCCAGTCGCGCAAAAACTTGGCAATGGTAACGGCAAAAGCCTCCATGAACTCGACCCGGTCCATGTCTTCAAGCTTTAGACCGGCCTGCTGGAGGGCCCGCTCCATCGCGGTAAAACCGGCAAGCAAAGAGGCCGCAGGATCGCCGCCCGCCTCGGCATAGGCCAAAATACGAGCCCTAGCCCGCTCGCCGGGGGCCGGTGCCCCCCCGATCAGGGCCAAGCCTGCGCCATCGCACATTGGCGGCGCATGACCGACCGTATGGCGATGATCAATCGGGCCCTCGAGTGCGGCTTCATAGGTCTTGGCTAAGAGTTGGAAACTCGGCCTCATGGCCGCCAACGACTCGGCCGTCGTCTTGGCCCGCAGACATTCCTCGACGGCCAAGGATCCCATTGGAATACGGGACGCAATCAAGGCCGGGGTGTCCTCCGCCGCCTGCGAGCGCGTCTGTGACATGAGGGCGGTCGCATCCATCGCCTCGCGGGTGACATTTTCCGCCTCGGCCAAACGATCGGCTGCAAGGACAACGGGAATGTAGCGCGAGCGCTTGGGGAAACTCTCGTCCGTATAGTAGTCGGCGGCGTCTCCCATGAAGGGGACCCGAGACAACATCTCGACCCCACCGGCGAGGGCGCGATCAACGCCGCCCTGCACCACGCGCGCGGCCGCATGGCCAATCGCCGTCAAACCTGAAACGCAGTAGTTGTTGAGCGAGAAGGCATAGGCACTTTCAGAAATTTTTGCATGGAGCTTGCTGACCAGAGCGATGTTGCCACCCTGGGCCCCGACCTGACCGACCGATCCCAAGATAAGGGCATCGACCCCATAGGGATCGCGGCCACGCTGGGCCATCGCCTCGATCAGACCGCCGACCAGTTCCTGTGGCTTGAACGCTGCCAATCCCCCGTCCGGCCGCGCCTTTCCGCGCGGTGTCCGCACCGCATCGTAAATCCACACATCCAAGAATAACTCTCCCGCCCTCGCCTCGCCCCACCGCAAGGTACGAGGATTGGCACACAGTGAATTTGATAATGCAAGCGATGAGGCTGCCTAGCCTCTGGTCTTCCCCAAGCTATTTGCCAGCATTAGGGTCGGCCATCTGGAAATAGTCGCGCCAGCCGACGATCAGGTCGTCCCGAAACTCGATAATGCCCATATAGGGGTGACTGACCGTCTGGCCCGAGGCGTTCACATATTCCTCCCGCCCCTCCGTCAACAACCGCCCATCAACCTCGGCATGATGGTCGATCACCCAGGTCGAGTTGGTGTTGTTGGCCCAATATTTTTGGAAGAACTTTCCCACCCATTCCCGGCCCACCAAGGGGCGGGTTCCGACATGATAGTGGTACTCCACGTCTGGAGCGAAGAAGGCCAGAACGGCATCAAGGTTCTTTTCCGTGATGGTCTGCTGAAGGCGACGCAGGACGGCAATCTTCGGTTCGTTGGCGAGCTTTGGGGCTGCGGTCATTATCGACCTTCCACGGGGCTAGAGGCTGGGTTATCTGGGTGAACCGGACTGGTTCATCGCCAAGGCCGTACACGCTGCAAAGACGCTAACGTCATCAGTCCGGTTATGCAAGTTGAGTCGGCCGCCCGTCCCCGTCGCGGGGCCCTAGTGCAGCGACAACTTCTCTCGCTTGAGCCGGATACCCGCCGCTTCTCGATCCCAGGTTTCTTGAGTAACGCCTTCCTTGCGAAGGTCGACCTTTTGGATCTTGTTGGTCGGCGTCTTGGGCAAGACGTCCAAAATCCGGACATATCTGGGCACCATGAAATGGGCCATCCGAGGGACCAAAAATTCGATCAGGGCTTTGGGGTCGACCGTTTCACCGGGTTGGGCGGCAACGGCGATCATCACCTCTTGCTCGCCACCTGGACCATCAACGCCGTAGGCCGCCACTTCGCGCACGCGGTCATAGGCTGAAACCTCGATCTCTATTTCGACAGAGGAGATATTCTCACCCCGGCGTCTGATCGCGTCCTTTTTGCGATCGACGAAATAGTAGCGGCCCTCAGGGTCCCGCCACAGCAGATCGCCGGTGTGGAACCACCCGTTACGCCAAGCCTCAGCGGTCGCTGTGGGATCGCCAAGATAGCCCTTGAACAGTTGCCAAGGCACAGCGCTTCGAACGACCAACTCGCCGATAGTGCCGTCTGGGACCTCGTGATCATGGGCATCAACAATGCGGCATTCCATCCCGGTTCGCACTCGACCGCAGCTTTGCATGACCGTCTCGTTCACATCGGTGACCAGCGGGGTAGAGGTCTCAGTCATGTTGAATCCGGAGATAAACTCGAATCCAAACCGGCGGGCCAAGGCGGTCGTGTCTTCTGATATGGGCGACAGGGTACAGATACGCAGCGGATTATCGCCGTCATTGGGACGGGCCGGTTCCTTTTTGAGAAAGGTTGACAGGGCACCGATCAGCCCAGAACAGGTGGTCGATCCGGTCTCACGAACCATGTCCCAGAACTGTCGGGTGTCAAAGGCTTCGAACAGCGCCACGCTGGCGCCGCGTGCGAGGGCCGCCAAGATTCCGCTGATCCCCCCGACATGGAACATGGGCAGGTTCACAAGGATTCGGTCTTCTGCGGTCATATAGCCATAGGTGACGCAGGCCGTGACCCACTCTTGCATATAGGACGTAACGACCGCCTTCGAGGGTCCGGTCGTGCCAGACGTGAAGATGATGACCGGCGTGTCCCACGGCTCAACATCGACATGGATATAGGCCCCCTCGTCGCCAATCAGGGCCTCATGGTCAAAGATGGGCACGGGCAGGTTGGGCCGATCTTGGCAGCGGCCAGTCAGAATCACCTCTTCGACGGCGGCCAATGACAATCCCTCGAGGCGCAAGGCCAGTTCCGGATGAAGGATCAGGAGCTTGGCCCCCGTCTTGGCCAAGGCATACTCCATCAATCGGCCCCGAAAGCTCGTATTGATCGGCGCTAAGGCCGCACCAGCATAGTTGGCCCCGAACCAAGCCCGCACGAGGGCCTGAGAATTGGGGGCCCAAGCGGCGACAATATCGCCGGGCTTTACGCCCCGCGCCTGCAAGGCTTGGGCTGTGGCGCGGGCCTTTTGGCGGGTCTCGGCCCACGTCCAGACCTCGCCATTTTCGAATCGGATAAAGGGTCGGTCGGGTATTGCGGCGGCAAACCGATCGATCAGACGCGGCACGACGCAGTCGTCACGATCCGGCGGCATAGGATCAAACCATGGCGGATGAAAATCGGACATTGGTTTTCCCTGACCCGGACAAGCCGCTGGGTTGCCTAGCCTTAAGGCTTCACGCCCATCGCGCTCATCAGGCTGGCGCGGTCATAATATTCGCGCCATTCCTGAACCTTGCCGTTGCGAACGTTCAGAATGCCGACCACGGGCACAGATCCGGCCTTGCCCTTGTAGATGAAGCGGTCGGTCCGCTCCATGAAGACCAGACCATCAATGATGCCCATATGGGTCACATCCAGCATTACCCCGCCCTGAACCCCTTCGCCGAGGGCGGCAATCCGCTTGTAAATAGCGTCGCGGCCGTGGACCGGCTCGCCCATCATCGACCAGAGAACCCCGTCCTCGGCAAACAGATCGCCGACCTTGCGCCAGTCGCTATTTTTCCACGCATCCATCATCTCGTGAACCACCGCCAACTTCTTGGCGTCGGTGTCCTGCGCGGCGGCGGGTACGGGAGAGAATGTAAAGGCGCATAGGATTGCGACGAGTGCCAGTTTCAGCTTCATCTGTTATCTCCGAGGATCGCCAAATGGACCCAGATGTGGGATTCAACTGGGACCATAGGACGCGGGCCCCAAATTGACTTGCACAACAAGACTTAGGGGCTAGGGTATTGTCAAGGGTCGCCGACGTGACCCTTTCGAAATCTAGGAGATATGTGATGCACGCCGTTCGTCACGCACCGGTGAAGACATCGTTGCAACCCAGCAATCACCCCTATCTCAATGGGGCGTGGACGCCTCAGCACGAAGAGGTTGATGCGACAGATCTGGACGTTATCGAAGGGGTGATCCCCACCGATATTGACGGGCTCTATGTGCGCAATACCGAGAACCCGGTGCAGCAGCCGCTCGGTCGATACCATCCCTTCGATGGCGACGGCATGATCCACATGATCGACTTCAAGGGCGGCCGCGCCAACTATCGCAACCGCTTTGTCCGCACCCGCGGCTTTCAAGCCGAGCAGGAGGCCGGTCAGGCGCTCTGGGGCGGGCTAATGGATGGCCCCAAGGTCTCGCTGCGCCCGGGCTTTGGCGCGCAAGGTGCCATGAAGGATGCTTCCAGCACCGATGTGGTGATCCATGGCGGAAAGATCGTCTCGACCTTCTATCAGTGCGGTGAGGCCTATTGGCTCAATCCAGAGACCCTAGAACAGGGCGGCGTGGCCAGTTGGGGACCGCTCGATGGCGTGTCGGCCCACACCAAGGTGGATGAGGCGACGGGCGATCTTCTGTTCTTCAACTACTCAAAATATCCGCCCTATATGCATTACGGCGTCGTCGATCTGACCGGCAAGCTGATCCACTATGTGCCCATTCCTCTGCCTGGACCGCGTCTGCCGCATGACATGACCTTCAGCGAGAACTACGCGATCCTCAATGATCTGCCGGTGTTCTGGGACGAAGAGTTGCTCAAGCGCGATATCCATGCGGTTCGCGCCCATGAGGGCGTCCCCTCACGCTTTGGCCTGATCCCCCGCTTTGGCAAGACCGAAGACATCCGCTGGTTCGACGCCGATCCGACCTACATCCTGCACTTCCTCAATGCCTATGAAGAGGGCGACGAGGTGATCATGGATGGCTATTTCCAAGAAAACCCAACCCCCGGACCTCTGGCTGACGCCCCTCCCGGCTATGCCCATATGATGGGCTTTGTCGATGAGCACAGCTTCTTGCCCAAGCTCCATCGCTGGCATTTCAATCTCAAGACCGGCGAGACCCGCGAATATCATCTGGACGACCGGGTGCTCGAGTTTGGCATGTTCAATCAGCGCTATGCGGGCAAGCCCTATCGTTATGCCTACAGCACCAAGGCCAAGCCGGGCTGGTTCCTGTTCAATGGCTTCGTCAAACATGATCTGGTGACGGGCCAATCTTGGACTGTCGATCTTCCCGAAGGCCGCTTTGCCAGCGAGGCGCCCTTTGTCCCGCGGATCAATGCCAAGGATGAGGATGACGGCTATCTGGTCAGCTTCATTATCGATGAGCTCAAGGGCACGTCCGAGTGCATCCTGATCGACTGCAAGCGCTTTGAAGATGGCCCTGTCGTGCGTATCGCCCTGCCCCACAAGATCAGCAGCGGCACCCACAGCGTTTGGGCCGACCGCGACCTGATCCAGAACGGTCGTCACAGCGCCTGATCCCCTTCCAATTTCTCGAGACGAAAGCAAAGACCCTATGGAGATCAAAGACAGTGTTGCCCTGGTGACCGGCGGCAATCGCGGCATCGGTGAGGCCTTTGTTCGGGCCTTCCTCGCGGCAGGGGCGCGTCATGTCTATGTCGGCACCCGCGATGTGACCAATGCCCAGCATCTGGTCGACGAGGGCGCAGGCCGTGTCACCGCCATCGCTCTGGATGTCAGCCGTCAAGAGACAATCGATGAGGCCGCCAAGACCTGCACGGACGTTACGATCCTGGTCAATAATGCCGGACAGTTCCAGATGCAGACCCTGATGAAGGCCCCCGATATGAGCTCCGCAAGGGCGGAGATGGAGGTCAACTATTTCGGCCCCCTGGCCATGACCCGCGCCTTTGCCCCGATCTTGGCCAAGAGCCCTGAAAGCGCGATCGCCAATGTCCTTTCGGCCGGCGGCATCGTCGCCATTCCGGGCATGGGCGGCTACAGCCCTTCGAAATTCGCGGCCCGCGCCATGTCGACCTGCCTGCGTGCTGAACTGGCGCCGCAAAATACCAGCGTTACGGCCCTGATCGTCGGTTCTGTCGATACGCGCATGGCCGCCCATGTTGAGGGCTCCAAAGAGACCCCCGCCTATATTGCTGATGTTGGCCTCAAGGCCATCAAGCGCGGCGCGGACGAGGTCGATACCGACTATATGGCCATTGAGGTTCGCGCCGGAATTTCGCGTGATCCCAAGGCCTATGAACTGCAAATGCGCCGCTCCCTGTCGGGCGAGCGCGTCACCACTGGCCGCTGATCAGAAAGAGCCCCCATGACCCCTCAGCAATATCTCGACCTTGCCGAACGTTTCGTCGGTGCCATTCAATCGGGCGACACCGACACGGTTCGCGCCTGCTATCACCCCGACGCCAAGCTCTGGCACAATACGGACAATATCGAGCAGACCGTCGATCAGAACATGAAGGTGCTCGGCTGGTTCATCAACAACCTGCCCGACCGCAACTATCGGGTTCTGCGCCGCGAGGCCCTGTCCGATGGCTTCCTGCAGCAGCACGTGCTCGAGGCCACCCTGCCTGATGGTAGCCTATTCAAGATGTCGGCCTGCGTTGTAGTGCGGGTCGAAAATGGTGTCATCACCCGCCTCGACGAATATCTAGACTCCGCCGAGGCTTCGGTGCTGCGCAAATTTGGCCGTTAAGCCCTATCGCGTGGACTGATCGAAATCCTCGGTCAGTCCCATCGCGCTCAAGAGGTGGTGGCGGTCGTAATATTCCCGCCAAACCTTGATCAACGACCCTTCAAATTCCAAGACGCCGACCACAGGGGTCCAGCCGTCCTTGCCGCGATAGACGAAGCGGTCCGTGCGCTCCATATAGATGTTCCCGTCGATAACGCCGACATGGTGCAGATCCAGCGTGATGGATTCTAAACCATCCCCCAATCCCGAGACCCGCTTATAGACCGCCTCGCGACCGACCACGGGATCGACCATCATTGAATGGAGCACGCCGTCGGGCGTGAACATATCGGCGACCTTACGCCAATCGAGCGTGTGCCAAGCTTGCGCCATCTCGTGGGTAAGAGCGATTTTTTCGGCATCTGATAGGGCTTGGGCCATGGTCAAAACAGGTTCCTGTTCGCCGCTCTTTCCACGTTGGTCAGCGGCCAAAAAATAACTTGCATAAAAGTACCATCCGTTGGCAAGATAATTCTAATGCCACGGTTGGATTCTGCCTTTGGGTTCCATTCGCGACAAACTTTCGGTGGAAAGGTTTATAGGATTCAATGTCGTCTGATCGCCTCACAAGAAGGTGAAACAAAAGCAAACCTGCTTTTGAGCTCAACTTCCAAGTGGGAAGATATGACGAGACGCCAGTTGCCCTTTTTTCTTCGCAGTGAGTCATTATCGAAAACGAATATCAAACTGCGCAGAAACTGGACGCGATGGGCGAATAGGCCTCAGACGAAAACAACATATCAAGCCAACGACATGAGATCGATTTGGCTAAGGGGGAGACAAAGCAAGTGAAGAACAGACACACCACATCGTCGATTATCGCGCTTATGGCCGGGATGGCGCTTGCCACGCCGCTCATGGCCGCCGAAACCACGCCAGCCAGTGGCTCGCAGTTGGAAGAGGTTATCGTTACGGCGCAGAAGCGGGCTGAAAATGTCCAAGCCACGCCAATATCGATCACCGCCGTTACCGGCTCCAACCTCGCCAAGGACCGGGTCCTGTCGCTGGAAGATCTGGGTCATAACCTGACCGGTATCTCCTTCACGGCCAACTCGCCTCAGGCCAACGAAATCAACATCCGCGGCGTCGTCAACACCCGCCTGACCTCCCCAACCGCTGACCAGTCGGTCTCGACCTTCGTCGATGACGTCTATGTCAACCGCTCGGGCAACCTGAACTCCGCCTTCTATGACGTTGAGCGCGTCGAAGTTGTACGCGGTCCTCAGGGCGTGCTTTTGGGTAAGAACGTTGCCGGCGGCGCGATCAACATCATCAGCAACGCGCCAAGCTTCAGCCAGTCGGGCCGCATGACCGTCTCGCTGGGCAACTATGATCTCAAGCAGACCAGCGGCTATATCACCGGCCCTCTGACAGACACCTTGGCTGGACGCCTTTCCTTCCAGACCATCAATCACTCCGGCTATGCCAAGGACCTGCTGCATAATGTGGATGTCGAAAATCTCGACTCCGTGCAGGCCCGGGCCCAAATCGCCTACCGTCCAACGGACTCCGATCTTCGAGCCAGCCTGAATGTCGACTATTCCAAAGACAGCAATGATGGCGTGAACCGGGTTGGTGTCAAAAGCTCAACCTTGCCAGCCGGTCCAAACATCTGGTCAGGCACGCGCAAGCTGATCTCCGCCGCCCGCGGCGCACCGCTTAGCATCCGTGAAAGCTTCCCTGTTTGGCCACAATTTGCTGGTGACGCATCGCCAAGCCCTCAAGCGGCTCGGCACGAAACCTTCAGCGCCATCGGCAAGATCGACAAGGACGTGTCTAAGAACGTTCGTTTCTCGAGCATTACCGGCTATCGCGCCAACAAGGCCATTACCCTCTATGACCAAACAGGCCTTGGCCCCACGAATGGTTACAACCTCTCTGCAGCAGACTTGAACGCAGCGGGCGCGGCCTATCTGTTCGCTGAGCCTGTGAACTTCCGGGAAACCGTGAACCTCTTCACCCAAGAGGTCCGCCTGACCTCCACCGACGACGCCAGCCCTCTCGACTGGATTGTTGGGGCCTATTACCTGAAGAGCAACGTCACCCAGAAGAACCGTTTTTGGGGTGAATCCCGTGTTCTGCCGACCCTGTCTGGTGAATCTCACTGGATCGACCACGGTCACAACGAGGACATGGCTGTCTTTGGTCAGATTGGCTACAAGCTGACGGACACCTTGAAGGTCGAAGTCGGTGCCCGTTACACCAAGGATAAGAAGGACGGTGACCAGTTGGGCAAAATTGTCGCGACGGGCGACAAGTTGAACCCGCTGGACAAGACGCCTCTGACGCCTCTGGTAGAGAACTTCGCTACCAACTACGGTGAAAACTGGAGCGAGGTCACCCCTCAGGCGACCCTGCGCTGGACACCGAGCGATACCCAGATGGCCTATTTGACGGCTTCAAAAGGCTTTAAGGGCGGCGGCTTCCAGAACAACGCCTCCAAGGCGTTCCCCGCAGCGACGCCCTATCAGCCTGAAACCGTCGCCAACTATGAGTTTGGTTACAAGACCGAGTTGTTTGATCGCTCCGTGCGTTGGAACACCGCGATCTTCCACATGGACTACCGCAACCTGCAGGTTCAGCAGACCTTGGCTTCGTGCCTCTGTAACGTGATCAGCAACGCCGCCAGCGCGACCATCAAGGGTGTTGAAACTGATCTGCAGTGGGCTCCGAACTCTTGGTTCAAGGCCTGGGCCAGCGGCAGCTATGTCGATGCCAAGTACGACGCCTTTGTCTTTGCGGGTGTCAACAACTCGAACCACCTGATGCAGCGTACGCCAAAGTGGCAAGGTGCGGTGGGTATGGAAGCCACGACCAACGTTGGATCGTGGAAGGATGCCCTGTCCGGTCGTCTGAGCTACCGTTATCAAGGGCGCATGCCTTGGGCTCCTGAGAACACCGCTTGGGAACAGGCCTATGGCACGCTTGACGGCCGCGTGACCCTGACCTCACCAGAAAAGGGCTGGACCGTATCGGCCTTTGCTAAGAACATGACGGACGAGGTCTATCGGACCAACATTATCGTCTTCTTCAATGACGAAATGTCGTCCTTCGGTCCGCCTCGCACCTACGGTGTGGAACTTTCCGTACCGTTCTAAAATCGGCGGCCGGGGTGGGCAACTGCCCCGGCCACCCTTTACCCACCCTGAGCCTTTAGGACCCAACCCGATGGGACGTCACTACGATATTTTGCTCAAGGTGATCGCGACATGGCAGACCAAGGACGCCGAGGGCGTTCTGGCCCACCTGCACGAAGACATTATCTGGCACTATGCCGCCGCCGCCATGCCACCAATCCGCGGCAAGGCTATGGCCCGCAAGCTTCTCACCCGCTTTCAACAGGACATGCACGGCATCCAGTGGCGCATCTTCGCCCATGCCGAGGTCGGGGATACCCTGTTCATTGAAGGGGTCGACGACTATCAATCCACAGATGGCCACCGTATCGCCACCCCCTATGCTGGGGTTCTCGACTTCCGCGACGGCCTGATCATTGGCTGGCGCGACTATGTCGATATCGGTGTGCTCGCTCAACAAAAGGCCGGCGAGCCCCTATCCAAACAGGTGCTCGAGCTCATCAACCGCCCAACAGCGGCCTAGGAGACCACCCTATGGACCGCCGTACCCTTCTGGCAGTTGGGCTTGCCGCTGGCAGTCTTGCCGCCTCCCCCGCCCTTTCAAAGGATAAGCCCATGTCTCGCCTCTATCCGGTTCTCCAAGCCATCATTGCCGCTTGGCATCACCAAGATGTCGAGGCGGTGCTGGTCAATGTCACGGATGACATTATCTGGCGCAACACCAGCGGCTTCGCCCCCGCCATCCGTGGCAAGGACGAGATGCGCAAGGCCCTGCTGGTCATGGCCCCTCGCATCAAGACCAACAATTGGCGCATCTTTGACTATGCGGAATCTGCTGACCGCCTGTTCATGGAAGGCGTCGACGAGTTCTGGACCGTAGACGGCAACCATGTGGCGATCCCCTATGCGGGCAGCCTTGTGTTCCGTGGCGGATTGGTCTGCGAGTGGCGCGAATATTTCGACGGCCGCATCAGCTCGTCCATGAAGGACGGCGCGCCGATGAGCGACGAGATCAAGGAAATGATCTCGCGCCCTGTCGCTAAATAGTCAGGCCTTAAGCCCCAGCCCTTTGGTAGTCCTGGACCAGATCGGCAATGATCTGGGACAGAGGCTCTACGGCGTGGACCTCGCCCACACCCTGTCCAGCAGACCAGACGTCGCGCCAGCGGGCGGCGGCATCTTCCGGACGGCCAAGGTTGATCTGGGCCTTGGCCTTTAGCCCTTCGGCATCATAGCCCGCCGCCAGAAGGCTGGCCTTCAGCCAGTTGGCCGGGATACCGGTCAGGGCTGCAGACAGGACGATGTCCTCTGCGCCGGCCTCGATCAGCATCTGCTTATAGCCCGCCACCGCTAGGCTTTCGGTGCAGGCAATCAGGCGCGTGCCGAGATAGGCCATGTCGGCCCCCAGCATCTGCGCAGCTCGGATCGCGCGGCCAGACCCAATGGCGCCGCCCAAGACCAAGGTTCCATCAAAGAACTCCCGCACGGCGGGCGCAAAGGCAAAGCCTGAAATCTGTCCCGTATGGCCACCGGCACCGGCACCGATCAGGATCAGGCCATCCACGCCGGTCGCGGCTGCCTTGCGCGCAAAGCTCACCGAATTGACGTCAGCATAGACCAGTCCGCCATAGGCATGGACAGCTTCAATCACCGCCGACGGGCTGCCCAGCGCGGTGATGACGATGGGGGGCTTGTGCTTGAGCACCAACTCCATCTCTTCTTCCCAGCGCGAATAGGACCGATGGACCATGATATTGATGGCCCAAGGCGGCGCATCGGCGGGCAAGGTCGCGTTGATCTGCCCCATCCAGTCGTCGAGAATATCGAGCGTCCGGGCATTATTGGCCGGGAACGACCCAATCATCCCACCCTTACAGGCGGCCAGCACCATATCCAGTCCCGAAACCAGAAACATCGGGGCGGCGATGGCCGGCAGACGCAGGCGATCGGCAATAGACTTAGGCATGCTCATCTTTAGTCGACCTGTGCAGGTTTGGGGGGCCAAGGAATGAAGGCCGAGGTGCGGCGCTTATAGTCGGCATAGTCTGGACGCGTGCGGCCGAGACGGTTTTCGACCGTCGGCATGCCGCTCCAACGGGTCAGGGTAAAGACCAGATAGATCGGTCCGACCACCGAGAACCAGCCCAAGGGGGTCTCCGCCGCGATCAGGAACAGGCCCCACCAGGTCAGGGCATCGCCGAAATAGTTGGGATGGCGAGTATAGCGCCACAGGCCCCGGTCCATGACCTTGCCGGCATTGTCCGGGTTCTTCTTGAAACGGACCAGTTGCCAATCGGCGAGGCTCTCAAACAGGATGCCAAACACGGCCACACCGGCCCCGATCAGACCCAAAGTGCCCAAATTGGCGGGCTCTGCTGAGACCTGACCCAGTTGCACCGGCAAACAGACGAGCCACAGGAGCGGCATCTGGAGCAGGAACACGAGCCGGAAGGCTGCATAGCCATAGTTCCAGCCCTTTTCGACCTTGGCCTTGTCCATCATGCGCACATAACGGCGATCCGGCCCGTGGTCGCGCCAACGCCAGAGCATATAGCCACCCAGTCGCACGGCCCAGGCCACGCAGATGGCGGTCATCACGATCCGCCGCTCGGTCCCACCACCGGTCTGGATGAAGGTCGAGAGCGCCACCACGCCCATGCCAAGACCCCAGAGACTATCGACCGGCGTACAGTCGCGCTGCGCCACGCAGGCGGCCCAGGCCAGAGCAAACAGGACCATCACAGCAACGCCATTGATGATCAGGATATTGACAAATTCCGGCATGTTTCCCCCGTATGGACCTTGGACATTGCCCGAGCGACGAACGCCCTTTGACACTATCTCTATGCAAGTTAACCTATGGCCCAAGGGCGCACAAGCGATCCTAGAAAGCAGACAGACCCATGAACAGCTTTAAATCCAAGACCGCTCTGATCACGGGCGCGGCCGGTGACATTGGTGCAGCGACCGCTGCCGCCTTCGCCAAGGCCGGGGCCAATATTGTGCTGACCGACCGCCGTGCCGATGCCCTGACCTCTGTCGCAGAGGCCTTGGCCAGCCATGGGGTCGAGGTCATGGCCCATGCCTGCGATCAGACCGATCCTATGGCCGTGAGCGAGATGTTCGCCGCCATCAAGGACCGTTTCAACGGCTTGGACGCCGCCTTCATCAATGCCGGCTATGGCCGCAACGGGGCCCTGATCGATCTGTCGTTCGACCATTGGCGCAAGCATGTCGACGTCAATCTGAATGGCGGCTTTCTGATGGCGCAAGGGTCCGCGCGCCTGATGCGCGATGGCGGACAGGGCGGCGCGATCGTCATGAATGCCTCAACCGCCGCGACCGACATTTGCGACATGCTGGGGGCCTATGCCGCCTCCAAGTCTGGCGTTCGGATGCTGGCCAAGTCCCTAGCGTCTGAGCTTGGCGTCTATCGCATCCGGGTCAACCTGGTCCTGCCCGGCGTGATCGAGACGGCCATGACCAAGTCGCTGATTGATGACCCCGCTGTGCGCGCCGACGTTCTGGCCAATACACCAGCGGGACGTCTCGGCAAGCCTGACGACATTGCCCAGATGGTCACCTTCCTGTGCAGCGAGGCCAGCGGCTATATTACCGGCGCTGAGATCCTGATCGACGGCGGCCAGACCCTGCACGGCTATCCGCGCTGGTTCAGCGCCGACTACCGCGAACTGGGTGCCGACTGGACGCCCCATTCGTCCTGAAGGGCTAGCCCAGCACAATCACATCAGCGTCGGGCTGGTCGGCGAACAGACGCTCGACCTGATCGGCGCGGCGGTCGATGACGGCGCGGCGGTTGATCGTGCCCTTGTCGGACATTTCGTGGGCATTGGGATCGGGCGGCTCTGACAACAAGAGCGCTCGGCGGATGCGTGAGGCATCGCCCCTTTGACCGGCGTTAAAGCCCGCCAAACGCTCGGCGATCTCGGCCCGGGAAACCTCGCCCTTGGGCCAAGCCATCAGGGTCAGATAGGGCCGGTCATCGTCGCAAAGGACCAGATCCAGCACCAGAGGTGACAGGGCCTTGAGCAAACCGTCCCGCAGACCGCCGCCATAGACCCAGGTCCCGCTCGACAGTTTGAACTCTTCTGCCGCGCGGCCGACAAAGGCGAGGCCTTGGCCGGGGTCGCTCGGATCATGGAAGACCGCCAGATCGCCTGTGCGATAGAAGCCCTCATCATCAAAGGCCTCGGCGTTCTTCTTGGGATCGTCGAGATAGCCCTTGGTGACATTGGGTCCCTTGACCCGGACCTCATAGCGATCATCAACCGGGGCCAGTTTCATGGTAATGCCCGGCGTCGGCAGGCCAATACCCACCTTGTCTGTCAGGAAATGGATCACCGAAAAGGCTGAGACTGTCTCGGTCATGCCGTAGCCGCTGGTCATCATGATCCGGTGGCCGGTCTCTGCCACAGCGAGAGCTTGTAGGCGGTCATAGACGGTCTGGGACAGGCCCGCGCCGCCATAGAGCATCAGGCGCATCTTCTTGAAGAAGGTGGCGCGAAGGACCGGATCGACCTCGAGCGCATCGACCAGCATGGAATAGCCGAGCGGGACATTGTTGAAATAGCTGACCGAAATCTCCCGCAGATTGCGGATCGAGGTCTCAAACAGGCCCGGCGCTGGTTTTCCATCATCGATATAGAGCGTGCCGCCTTCCAGCAGGGTCGCGCGCATGACAAAGGCCCCGGCCGCATGGTGCCAAGGCAGCCAATCGAGCATCACCTCGTGCCAGCCTGCTGCTTCACCGATGGCTTGAAGGCACTGGGCCGAGTTGGCTGCGAGATTATCAAAGGTGATCGGCACGACCTTGGGCAGCCCCGTCGAGCCAGAAGTCAGCATTAGGGCGGCGCGGTCCTGCGGCTGCAGGCGCCCAATCGAGGCGGCAACCTGATCTGTCACAGCCGTTGCCAGCAGGTCAGCATAGGCTATCGCCGGACGCTTCAACAGGCTCGGCGTGGTGGTCACCACAAGCGCATCGCCAAAATCAAGGCTCTCTAGCGCCTTGGCGGCCATGGCCGTGTCTTCGGCAAAGACGACACCGGGATGGGTCTTGGCGATCACATGGGCCAAGCGGCCATAGTCACCGCCCATGGTGGCATAGGTTGTACTGACCGGGCAGACCGGCAGGCCAGCGGCTTGGGCGGCAAAGCTGATGATCGTGAAGGCTGGACTATTGCCCGCCAAGATGAGAACCGGCGCGCCCGGTTTGGCGTGGTCGAGAAGCCACTGCGTCGCCGCGTCCATATGCTGTTTCAGCTCGGCAAAGGTCAGGTAGACCCACTCGCCATCCGCTCCCCGCTGGGCCAGCGCCCGCCGATCTGCCGACTGGGCGGCCCGCTGGGCATAGGCCAGAGGGATATTGGCCTCATAGGGCCTTAGCGGAATGTTCGAGGCGATGAGGATGCTGCCATCGGCCCGCCGATCGACCTTCAGATCGACCGGCAGCATCTTGGCTTCGCGAAAGGGCGCGGCGCTGACCTCTTGCGTCATGGCTAGAGGCCGACCACGAGGCTCACCGTGGTGGTGGTCGAGCCGCCAATATTCAGGGTCTGGACCGTCTTGGCCCCCTCGACCTGACATTCGCCCGCCTTGCCGGTCACCTGCTTGAAGGCATCCAGCGCCATGCGCACGCCGGTCGCGCCGACGGGGTGACCCACGCCAATCAGACCACCCGACGGATTGATTGGCAGACGACCGCCCATATCGATGGAGCCATCCTCAATAGCCTTCCAAGACTCGCCTGGAGCCGTCAGGCCCAGATGCTCGATGGCCATATATTCAGTGGTGGTGAAGCAGTCATGGGTCTCGACCGCATGGATTTGCGAGATGTCGGCCACGCCAGCGCGGCTACGGGCGTCATCGATGGCGCGTTTGACCTGCGGGAACACATAGGGCTGGCCTTCGCTCGCCCGGATCTTGCGCTCATAGCTGATGGGCGAGGAGCGATGGCCCCAACCCTTGATCTGCGGCAGGCTTTCCAGAGGAATGCCCCGGTCCGCTGCATATTGCGCCGCACGCTTTTCGGAGGCGAGGAACACGACGGCTGAACCGTCCGTGACCTGTCCGCAGTCATTCTTGCGGATCATGCCTTCGACGACGGGGTTGGCCTCGTCATCCTGGGTGAAGCTCTTATCGTTAAAGGCCCATTGGCGGGTCTGAGCGTTCGGATTGCGCCGACCATTGGCGAAGTTGATCTCTGCGATCCGGGCCAGATGCTCATATTTCAGGCCCCAGCGACGGTCATATTCTTCGCCAAGATCGGAGAAGGCGCGCGGCCAGAGGAAGGCGGCATCTTGCAATTCATGACCGGTCCAAGCGGCAGCACCGAGGTTCTGAGCCGCCTTTTGACCGGGAACATTGCGCATCATCTCCAAGCCGACCACGCAACTCAGATCATAATGACCCGCTTCAATCTCAGCCGCAGCGGCAAGAATGGCGACACTGCCCGACGCACAGGCGGCTTCATGGCGCGCGGTGGGCATGCCGTCAAAGTCAGGGTGAACCAGACCAAAGAACCCGCCGAGCAGGCCTTGGCCCGCAAACAGTTCGCCGACAAAGTTGCCGACATGGCCGCTGTCGATGTCTTTCGGTTCAAGATCGACCGCTGCGAGGCCCTCGCCGACAACCTCAGCAAAGGCATCGGCGAAATCCATGCCCTTCCGCGCCCAATTGTCCGAAAAGTCGCTCTGCCATCCGCCCAGAATATAAACCATGGTTTCCTCGCTGAACTGTCGCTCTGTTGGTCAGTACCATTACACAAGTTTTAGGGCTGCGCCACGCCTCAGCCTCGATATCAATCCAAAACCGGCTTGGGGTCCGCCGCTAAAAAGGCGCCAAAGGCGGTCACCGCGTCACTGAAGTTCTGACGGGTGCCATCGGCCAAGGCGGCATGGACGGCACCGGCCACGGTGGGGGCCCTTCCAAGGTCAACCGGCGCGGCCTCGACCGCATAGGCGGCCGCAAGATGGCCTCCTCCCGCGATCAGGGTTTGGCCGGTGACGTCACAGTCCTGTCCTGCCAGCCAGACGACCAAGGGCGCGACGGCATCGGGCGACATCCGCTGTTTTTGCTCGGGCGATAGGTCCTGACCGGTCATGGAAGTGGCGGCATAGGGCGCTATGGCATTGACCAGAATGTTCTTCGCCCGGCCCTCAATGGCCAAGCTGCGCGCCAGTGTGATCAGGGCCGCTTTTGAGGCCCCGTAGGAGGCAAGGCCATCCCCGCCATGGAGCCCTGCCGATGAGGCACTGACAATCACCCGCCCCGCTGGCGAGGCCGAAAGGATCGGCCACGCCGCCTCGATCAGCGACAGGGTGCCGTAGAAATTGATGTCCATCAGCGCGCGAAAGGCCTGCGGCGTCTCGCGGTGAAATCTTGTCGGTGAGGCAATACCGGCATTGGCCACGACCGCATCCAGACGGCCAAAATGCTCGAGGGCCAAGGCCACCATCGCGGCCCCCGCATCGGGCGCTTCGGCCGCCTCAAGGCTGACCACCGCCAAGCCACCTGCCGCCCGGATCTCCTCGACGACAGAGGCCGCGCTGGAGGGCTGACTGCGATCGGTCCAGCGATTATTGACCACCACCGCCACGCCCTTGGCGGCCAAGGCCAGTGCATAGGCCCGGCCAAGGCCCTTGCCTGCGCCGGTAACAATGGCAACCTGGTCTGGCCGGGTCACAGGTCTACCCCCTGATGGGGCGTGCTCATCGGACGGGTGAGGACACCGGAGGGGGCATCGCAAATCAGCGGGATCGTATTGATCACCGCCCCGGCCACGCCCAACTGCTCTGCAGAGGTCGCGGTCTGATCGCCTTCTGGCTTTTCCAGATCGATGATCAGACTAACATTTGGATTACCGGTCACATGGATACGCCACAGGGGGGGATCTGCCCGGTCCAGATGGCCGTGCTCCATATACCAAGCAATGCCCATATTCAGGACCGGCTGGCCCTGAACAAAAGCCCTCCAGCGTAGGTCAATATGACTGACCGTACCCTTGGCGATGGGCCCCGCCCCGACATGAAGGTCCTCGGTTGCCCCGCGCAGGACGTGATCGGTCTCGATCCGGTCGATGGTCAGACCCAAGCTATTGGCCATCGACGCCAGCACTTCGCTATACATCCCGTTCAGCGAGGTCGCGACCGACCAGTCCGGATCATTGGGATTAATGCTGGCCGGATCAGAGCCAAAGCCGAGGATGCCGAACGCATAGTCAGGGCTGCGGATCTGTCGGCAATCGACGCTTTCAAGCACCTCGATGGCCTTGAGCTGCGAACAGACGGCCGTGGCTGCCACCGCGATCTGCTCGGCGGCAAAGCCCGGATTGAGCCCCGCCGCCATCAGGGACGACCCGCCCTCGGCGCAGGCCGCTTCGAGAGCTGCCAATCGCGCGCCGCCCCAATAGTGCGGGCGGCTATAGCCATTGATGCTGATGACGTTCTTGCCAGATTCCAACAGCCGGATCAGGTCGGCATCATGCGAGCCATAGGGCGGAGCGAGGCGCGCGCAGTGGATGACCACATCGGCGTCCAGCGCCAAAATCTCCTCGACATCCTGCGTCGCCAACACACCGGTCAGGGGTCTGCGGGCAATGTCACCGGCATCTCGGCCAACCTTATTGTCGCCATAGACGAACAGACCGACCAGTTCCATATCCGGATGGTCCAGCACCGCCCGCAAGCAGGACTTGCCCATGGCCCCGGTGGCCCACTGGATGACACGCCGTTTCATCGCCTGCTCCCTATCGTCTTTTGCCCGTCAAACGACGGTTTCGACGCGAGCCTAGCGGCTTTAGTATCGTTATGAAAGTGAAAGCGCAGGCTCGGAGGCGGGTTCGAGCACACCCACAGGCTCAACGATCTCGAAGGTCACATCGTGCACATCCACGGGCACGCCGCAGCAGGAACAGGTCACGGTTGGCTCTAGCTCATGACCATCGGCCTTATGGCGCAACAACAACGGCGGACCCTCGGGCGAGCAATAGTAGCGATCGCCCCAGAGCATCAGCATCAAGAGCACCGGATAATAGTCGATCCCCTTGGCCGTCAGTCGATATTCAAAACGCCGAACGCCCGGGCCATATTCGTGGGCTTGGATCACACCCTTCTCGACCAACCAGGTCAGGCGCTCAGACAGGATATTGGTCGCCATGGCCGTGTCGCGATGGATTTCGTCGAAGCGGCGCAGGCCGGTGAAGATCGAGCGGAGGACCAGACTGGCCCAGCGATCCCCGGTGATCTGAGCCACCTCGATCATCAGCCCCGCTGACCCCAGACGCTCAGCGACCGACTGCCGTTGCTGGCGACGGCGGCTATAGTGGGCTGACATCCAGCCAACGCCGGGACCTTCGGCCCAATCGACATCGCGCGCGTTGATCTCGTCACCGCATTTCAAACAGGTCGGGACCGGTTCGAACAGATGGCCGCAGCGCTTATGGCGCAGGTTGACGGTCAACTTGCCCTCCAGCGAGGTCCAGCGCCGCTCCCACCTGAGCATCATTAGGGCGGGCCAGTAGAGGTCCCGACCCTTTTGGGTCATGCGATAGTCCGACCGGGGCGGAGACTGGCTATAGAGCACCTTCTCCAAAAGGCCCGCCGTGACCAGTCTCTTGAGACGATCACTCAGCAAGGTCGGCAACAGGCCCGTGCGTGACCGAAACTCATCAAACCGGCGAGCGCCGATCCAACTGGCCTCAAGGATCAAGAGAACCGAGGAATCGCCCACGACCTCGAGCGCCCGCCAGATCGAGCAGGTGCGTGTCATTTTGATGGGCGGCATGGCCACAGGCTAAGGGTCCAAATCTGGCTGAGCGGTAAAGGCTATAGAATCCGGGATCACCCTCGAGGATGCAAGCAATTTTGCATTTAACACCGCTCAAAGGGCACATCTGCGCGCAAATGCATCAGCCTTACGACCCCGCGACCCCCGCCAATTCGCGGCGCAGGACCTTGCCGAGCGGATTTCGCGGCAAGGCCTCGATGATGCGCAGCTTCTCAGGCAGCTTATAGGTGGCGATATCGGCCGCACGAAGATGGTCGCAAACCTCTTCCAGCGTTAGGGTTTGCCCCTCGCGAAGGGCAACCACGGCGCAGACCCGCTCGCCCAGACGCTCATCGGCATAGGCGGCGCAACAGGCCTCCCGGACCTTGGGATGGCTTTCGATCAACACATCCAGCTCGGCGGGCGAGATGTTCAGGCCGCCGCGAATGATGATCTCCTTGCTGCGCCCAACGAACTGATAGAATCGCCCGCCGGCCTCCGGCGCGATGGTGAACAGGTCTCCGGTCTTGAAATAACCCTCGGCATCAAAGGCCGCACGGCTTAGGGCCTCAGCACGCCAATAGCCGTCAAAGGTCATGGCCCCGTCAATGCGAAGCTCGCCCTCGATCCCCGGTTCGACAATTTCAGTCTCGGTGGCGAGATCGACCAAGCGCGTGCGGATCTTGGCCGGAAAGACCGCGGGCCAATCGACGCCCGTCGCGCCAAAGCGGGGGAAAAAGCGAGCCCGCTGCTCGGGGTCCGGGATGGCCTCGCCGGTCGAGAACAGGGACGCGCCCTCGTTGGAGCCGAACACGTTCATGACCGTGACGCCGTAACGGTCCTGCCAGCCCTTGACCATCCATGGCGCGAGAGGTGCCGAGCCGGACCCCAGACAGCGCAGACGGCTCAAATCGGTCGAGCTGAGCAGGGCCTCGTTCTGTAACAGCATGTTCAGCACCGCTGGCGGCGCAACCGTATAGGCGATCTCCTCTTCCTGCATCTGACGCAGGAAGATGGGCAGGTCGAAGGGGTGGTGCTGCACCAGACGGCCCTGACAGACCAGCCAGGTCATGACCATGCCCCCGATGGCGGCGATATTGATCAGGGGGAAGGGGTTGAGGATGCTGTCGCCCGCCCTTAGCCCAGCCGCCTCGACCAGCGCGTCGCCATTGACGACCCAGTGGTCATGATGGCGAGGCACGCCCTTGGGACTGGCTTCTGTGCCCGAAGTCCAACAGATGGTCAGGGCCTCACGAGCTTCCAGATCCTCAGGGACGGCAAAGGGCTGGCTCGGAACCTTGGCGGCCACATCGTCAAGCGCATGGGCACCGGTCGGCGCGGTCTGGCCCAGACAGACCACAGATGCGCTACCGGCTAGGACGTCCAGGGCCATCTGTCCGTGATCAACGCCGTGGAAATGGGTGACGGTCAGATAGAGCTTCGGCTCGATGGTCGGCAGGATTTGGCGCAGTTCATGGGTGCGATAGGCCATCGCAATGGGGCTCAAGATCGCGCCCATCCGAGCACAGGCGAGAAAGGCCAACACCCCCTCGACCAGATTGGGAAGCTGCATCGCCACCACATCACCGCGCGCAACGCCGAGGCTGGCAAAGATATGGGCCAGTTGCGACACCCGCGCGTCGGCCTGTTCATAGGTCAGGCGCTGAGGCTCAGTGCCAACCAAGGCTGGGCGATTGGGCGCATCGACCAAGGCTTCTGCCTCGGGCCGCGCCGCCACAGCCTTGTCAAAAAGACTTCCGACCGTCTCACCACGCCACCACCCCCGACGGCGATAGTCAGCAACGCGTTCAGGGGGACTGGGATGCACGGTTTGGCTCCGTTTGCCGGTAGGGATCAATGAGAGGGCATGCCTCTGATCCGCCAACTTACGTGGTGACTATTCTATTGCAAGCATCATCATCCAAGTTCGTTTGATATCCGTCGAATACGAACTATTTCTAAAACTACCGGGCCGCGCCAAGATGGCGTCTGTGCCCAAACCGTGACCACGAGCGGAGACCCGACCAGATGAAGTACGCCCTCTTGGGATTGATTATTGCGGCCCTCTTCATGGCCAGCCGCGCCAAGGCCACAGAGCAGCCGAGCTATACGGCCTCCCAGCAAAGCGGACCGATTGAAGTGCGCCAATATGGGTCAATGGTTGCGGCGGAAGTCGCCGTCACCGGTGACCGAGAAACCGCTGTCCGCGCAGGCTTCCGGGCTCTGGCGGGTTACATTTTCGGTGGCAATAGCGGCAAAAAGTCGATCGCCATGACCGCGCCTGTGGTTCAGGCCCAAACTGAGGGCAAGGGTCAATCCATTGCCATGACCGCCCCGGTGATGCAGACCGGCGACGGCAAGGAATGGACGGTGCGCTTCATCATGCCCAAGGCCATGACCATGCAAAACCTTCCAACCCCTAATAATCCGCAGGTCAAACTGGTGCCACTCAAGCCTGCCAGTTTTGCCGCTATCCGCTTTTCCGGCGTGGGCAAAGAGGCTGATATCCAACGCCAGACCAAGCTGTTGCAGGACTATATGGCCGCCCGCAACCTGAAAGCGGCGGGGCCCGCCTCCGTCGCACGCTATGATCCGCCTTGGACGCCCGCCATGATGCGTCGCAACGAGATCATGATCCCGATCGCAAACCCCTAGTCCCTGTTGAAAATCGCGCGAACGGTCTCGCCCTGACGCAACGCCTGTGCTTCAATCGCCCTAACAAAAAAAACGATAAGGGCGGGGCCCATGAGTGCCATTACAGCCGAAGACCTGTCGGTCTTTGTCGAACAGCTAAAGCGCCTTCTGGCGGACCGTAGCAGCGAGGCCGAGGTTCGCCGTCTGTCCGAAACGCCAGAGGGTTATGATCCAGCCGTCTGGAAGGCCTTGGCCGATCTGGGCGTGACCGGACTGATCATCGACGAGGACCATGGTGGCTTTGGCGGCGATGCGGTCGCGCTGGAACTGGTCATGGAAGAGGTCGGGGCCGCCCTGCTCTGCTCACCTTTGCTGTCCTCGGCCATCCTTGCCCCCGCCCTGCTCCAGGCCCTTGATGACGACGCCGCCAAGGCACGGCTGCTACCCGATCTGGCCAGCGGGGCTAAGATCGCCACCGTGGCTATCACCGGTGCCTCGGCGGGCTGGATCGAAGCCCATGTGGCGGTTGATGCAACGGCGATCGGCGCCGACTGGAGCCTGACCGGCAAGGCCGCCTTCGTCACCCACGCCCATATTGCGGATGTGCTGTTGGTCGTCGCCAGAGCCCCTGACGGCGTGGCCGTGTTCGAGGTCGATCCCAAGGCGGCGGGCGTCAGCCTGACCAACCTGCCGACCTTTGACCATACGCTGCGAATGTCGGACATCGATTTTGCCAAGGTCTCAGCCCGCCGTTTGGCCTGCAATGGGTCCGCGTGGCAGGCGGTGGAGGCCATGCTCGATCTGGCGCTCATTGCTCTGGCTGGAGAGCAGGCCGGGGGCTCGCGCCGCGTCCTCGAGATGACGGTCGACTATGCCAAGAACCGCTATCAGTTTGGCCGGGCCATCGGCAGTTTCCAAGCCGTCAAGCACATGGCCGCCGACCTTTTGATGGATTCTGAATCCTGCACCTCAGCGGCGCGCCATGCGGCCCAGTGCTTGGCCAGCGGGTCGGACGAGGCCCCCTCAGCCATCAGCCTTGCCGCCTTCGCCTGCGCCGATGCCTTCAGCGCCATCACCGCCACCAGCATCCAGATGCATGGCGGCATTGCCTTTACCTGGGCCCATCCGGCCCATCTCTATCTGCGCCGCGCCAGAGCCGATGCCCACCTGTTCGGGTCCTCGGACTTCTATCGCGAACGCTATGTCCAGCAGTTGGGAGGCTAAGGCCATGACCACGCAAACCCTCACCGACGAGGCCTTGAAGGCCGAAGTCACCGCTTGGCTGGCCGACCATTGGAAACCCAAGGCCGGGGATCAGGGGGCAGGCTTCGGCCTTCACCCCCATCGCGATTTCATGGCCAAGGTCGTGGAGGCACGCTGGGCCGTACCGACCTGGCCCATGGAGTGGTATGGCCGCGCGCTCTCCTCCGCTCAGGCCAAGATCATCGAAAAGGCCTTTGCCGCCGTTGGCGCGCCCGGCGCCGGGCAGGACCGGTCCAACCTCTGGGCCAATACGGCCATGGCCCACGCCACCCCAGCCTTCAAACGGACCATCGTCCCCGCCCTGCTCAGGGGTGAGGTCGGCATGTGCCTGCTCTATAGCGAACCGGGCGCGGGCTCCGACCTTGCCGCCATCCGCACCCGCGCCGACCACAAGGGCGATCACTATGTGGTCAATGGCCAGAAGGTCTGGACCTCCGGCGCGGCGGTGGCCGACTATGGGATGCTCGTTGCCCGCACCGACTGGGATGTGCCCAAGCACAAGGGCATCAGCTTCTTCTTCCTGCCGATGAAACAGCCGGGGATTGAGGTGCGGCCCCTGCGCCAGATCACCAATGAGGCCCATTTCAACGAGGTCTTCATCACCGACGCCATCGTGCCTGCGGACAATATGCTTGGCCCGCTGAACAATGGCTGGGGCGTGTTGCAGACGGCGCTGGCCTATGAGCGCTCGGTGATGGGCGACGCCGCCCGGGGTCCGCGCAGTGGTCAAGACAATCCCAAGGGCGACAGCGCCTTGGTGGAACTGGCCCGCGAGGCTGGCCGACTGAACGATCCGGTCATCCGCCAAGAGGTCGCTCAAGTCACCGCCTATAAGGTGCTCAACCGCCTCAACAATGCCCGGGCCAAGGCCGAACTGGCGCAGGGCAATTCCTCTCCGATCATGTCGCTGGGCAAACTGGCCATGTCTCGCATCCTGCATGAGGAGGCGCGGTTGCGCTCCAAACTGCTGGGGGCCGGAAGCCTGCTCGAAGGGCCAGACCATCCCCGCGCCGAGGATGCCAACTTCCTCAGTCTCAATGCCTATTTCACCTCCATCGGCGGCGGCACCGACCAGATCCAACGCAACATCATCGGAGAGCGGGTCCTCGGCCTACCAAAAGAACCCGAAGTCGATAGAGATATGGCTTTCCGCAACGTGCGAAGCGGTTAAAGTTGGTGGGGTCAGGGCGTAGCATAAGCGCCCGGCCTTCTGGCCTGCGGGTCAGACAAGAGGAAACCTTTGGGAGACGATGAGATGGCTTGGAATTTCGGCGACATACTCGACACGATTGAACCGGTTCTAGACCCTCAGAGCATGGCCTTCATCCATGGCGACCGCCGGGTCACTTGGGGCGAGGCCACCAGGCTGTCGAACAATCTGGCCCGTGCCCTGCTCAGCCGCGGCGCCCAGCCTCGGGACAAGATCGCGCTCTATATGCGCAACCGTCCGGAATATATCATCACCCTGTCCGCCGCGTTCAAATCGCGCATGACCCACGTCAATATCAACTACCGCTATACGCCCGACGAGGTCTGGTACATTTT
>CANFKD010000013.1 GCA_947447115.1 Caulobacteraceae bacterium | reverse complement strand
CCCAGAGATTTTGTCAAAAATCTCGCAAACAAGACTCCGGGCTGCGCTCTACAGCCCGAACCGACTTTGACGCGGGGTGGAGCAGCCCGGTAGCTCGTCAGGCTCATAACCTGAAGGTCACAGGTTCAAATCCTGTCCCCGCACCCAAAGCGTTGCCTTCTCATAACCCTTCAGAACTAGACACAAACCAAACCCGCTTGAGTTCGACGCGGCGGGGGTTTTGTGTTTCTTGTGCTGGACAAGGCGGGACTGTTCAAGGCAACATGGCGCATGCTCAGGTTGCGCCCCATAATCTCCATCGCCCTGGTGACCACCCTTTTCCTCAGCGGCTGCGGAGGCGGAGGCGGTGGGGGTACGGCGTCCGTGGCACCTTCGACGACCACACCTTCGACAAGCGCTCAGTCCTGCACCCTGCGCGATCGTCAGCTCTGGGCCGAGCAGCAGATCCGGGAATGGTATCTGTTCCCTGAGGATCTCCCCGTCAGCCTCGACCCACAGCCCTATGGCACAGTGAATGCCTATATCGACGCCCTTACGGCCAATGCGCGCGCTCAGAACAAGGATCGGTTTACGACCTATGTGACGAGTATTGCTCAGGAAAATGCCTATAACGCCTCGGGCCAGACTGCGGCCTTTGGTATCCGCCTCGGCTATGACAGCACCAACCGCACGGTTACCATTCTCGATAGTTATGAAACCGGTCCCGCCTTCAGCGCCGGACTAACGCGCGGTGTCCGCATCACAGCCGTTGGTGATCGGTCCGACAATCTCGTGAGTGTCAGTGACCTATTTGCCCGTGGCGGCAGCGCGGCGGTGTCTGATGCGCTGGGTCCCTCGACCGTGGGCGTGAGCCGCGTGATCCGTTTTCAGCCCTTGGTCGGCGCAGAAACGACGGTCACGGTGACCAAGGCCGAGTTTAATATTCCGCCCGTATCACCGACCTTCGGGACCCAGATTATCAACAGTGGCGGCCAGTCGATTGGCTATATCAATCTGCGCACCTTTATTGCCTCAGCGGAGACCCCTTTACGTGAGGCTTTCCAGCGGTTTCGGACCGCCGGCGTCGATCGGGTCGTGATCGATTTTCGCTATAATGGCGGCGGCCTGGTCAGCGTTGCAGACCTCATGGGCGACCTTATGGGCCGTAATCGCCTGACGTCTGATCTGTTCAGTCGCATAAGCTTTCGGCCGTCAAAATCCAGCGAGAACACCACCCATCTGTTTCGTGATGCGCCGCAATCTATCGCACCAAAGGCCCTGTCCTTCATCACCACGGGTTCCACCGCTTCGGCGAGTGAGTTGGTTGCTGCCGGAATGTTATCCTGGACCCGGGGAAATATCTCGATGGTGGGGGAGAACAGCTATGGCAAGCCCGTCGGACAGATCGCGGTTGATCGAACCGCCTGCGATGACCGGTTGCGGATCATCGCCTTTGCCGTCCAAAATGCTGATGGCGACGGTGACTACTATACGGGGTTGAAGTCGATTTTCGACCGCCATGGGGAAAAGACCTGCTCAGCACCCGATACGCCTGGATTGGCGATGGGAAATCCGGCTGAGGGCCAGACCGCCGCTGCAATATCTGCGCTCAACGGTGCGAGCTGTACCGCTATGGCCGACACGGCGGGCCGGATATCAATGGTGCCCGAGTCCGAAGTTTCAGCCGATGGGCCTGTGCGCTTTACCGGAAAGATGCTGCCGAGCAGCGTGCCTAGTCCGGCGCAGCGCGACATGCCGGGCCTCTATTAAGACCCCTCATGTCGCGGGTTTTCACGCCGCTACGCATCATTTGAGTGGCGTTAGGGGGAGCTCTCCCCCGCCTCTTGTCCGCGTGATCAACCGCCTTGACCTTTAAAGCTGATCCCGCCGGACCGACGGCGGTTTAGAAATTTAGAATTAACCTGATATTCAAGACGCAATTTAACCCTCCATTAACCCTAATTATACACCCTTGGGTCGGCAATAGGGGCCGCGTCGAACAGAGTCGTTCTCTGTTTAGTCTCTCGAATGAGGCTGGCGCGGACTTGACCACGGGAGACCTGACAATGTCGAAGACCGCCGCTACGGATGAAGATCTGGCCTTGGCCCGCGCTGAAATTCTTTATGGCCGGGCGGAGCAAGCGATTGAGCGTCTCAAAGAGATGATCGAGGTCCATAGCTTCTCACCGGTCCTTCACTATTGGCTCTCGGCCGCCTATGGAGCGGCTGGACTATATGACGAACAGGCCGAAACCTTGCGGACCGCTCAGGCCTTTCACGGGCTTCAGATGGTGCAGGACAATGGTGGTGACGTGTCCCTGTTCAACACCGATACAGGCTATGCCCTTGCCGTCGCGGATCAGTTCATTAGCGTTAACCTGATGGGCCCGGCGAGCCTGGGTATGGCGCGCGGCGTCATGGATAATGAGGCCTCTGGTGCCGCCTTGCTGGGCTACGGCGCTACCCTCTTTGCTCAGGGACGAACCCTTGAGGCGGAGTCGGCCTTAAGTGTCGGCGCCGAAGATTATGAATTTCATCCCGCACACAGCGCTTTCTTGAGCATCTTGCCCTACTGCGCAGGCGGCACCATTCGCCATGCCTTTGAGTCCATGCGCTGGGGCGCGATCCATCAGCGTCACCGCGATCAATGGCCAGAATTCAACAATAGTCGCGCCACGAACCGGCCGCTGCGTGTTGGCTTTTTGATCTATAGCCTCACCGGGTCGGCGACGGCCGAAGTCATACCCTCCCTTCTTACGGCCCTGTGTGATGTGAGTGCCACCGTCTATTGCGACAATGTTGATCAGGAGATGGCCATTCCGGGGGTCACCCTGCGCTCGATTGGCCACCTGTCGGATGATCAGGCGCAGGCCCTGATCCTATCCGATGGGATTGATGTGCTCGTCGATTGCGAGGGTCATGGCGCCGAAAGCCGTCTGTTGATCATGGCCCGCAAGGCCGCGCCGGTTCAGGTCAGCTGGAATCCCTTCGGGGTGAGCAGTGGCCTCCAAACCATTGACTATGCCTTGGTTACAGACGCTGTTGCGGCCGCATCTGAGACCATGAATTTCGTTGAAACCCTTTGGCCGATCGGTCCGGTCCTAAGCCCCTTCGGCCGAGTGGGATCGATTGAGACGCTTGAGCCGCCGGTCCATGCCGTAGATCAGATTGTATTGGCCAGCTTGGCCCATCCCGCGACCCTTGACGACCAAACGATCCGGCTGTGGGCACAAACCCTGCGCAACATACCTAAGGCGCAGCTTTGGCTGAAACATCGCTATTTTGTCGATCCCGTCCTCCAGAACTCGCTCAGCTCTAGATTTGCGGCCCACGGGATTGATCCGGATCGGTTGGTCTATCTCGAACGGGGTGAGACCTCCGCCACCGCGGTGATCCATGCGAATGTCGATATGGTCTTGGCTCCGACTGGCCCGCAGGCCCTGTTTGATAGCTCGATCTTGCAGGCGTTAGCCGATGGTATTCCGGTCATGACCTTGGGACTGAATGATGAAGCATCGGCAACAAACCCCCTCACGGTCCTAGGCCTTGAGGATTGCGTTGCGGCGAGTGAACAGGCCTATGTCGACCAAATCATCCGCCTGACCTTTGACCGCGCAGCCTTGAACCGCCAGCGTTCGGCGGTCGCCATCCTGTTCCACGCCTCTCCCTATGGAGATGTGCTCGGATTTGCTCAGAGCCTTCAGAAAGCGTTCCGAGAGATGTTCGACATCTGGGCCCTGCGCAATCTCAGCCCTGAAGATCGCTCACTCGACGGCCTGCGTGGGTTTGACAGCGTCAGCAGCGACCGGAGCGTTGCTTAGCCGAGTAGGTTTGGCGCTCAGGGAGACCAGGGCTGCAAAGGCAAAACCGAACGCCAAATAGGTGTAGCAATCGCTGAAGGCCATCACCAAGGCGTCTCGCCTAAGGATATGAGCCATCATCTTGCGGGCGGCGGCTTCGGGCTGGCTTAGGCCGAGGTCCTGCATATGGGCAGCTAGGCCATTGATCATCTCCGTGCCGCCTGCTTGAGTGACTGAGAACCCCGCCGACAGGTCGTGAAAATGCTGGGCCGAGTGGGTGGCGAGGACCGTGGTGAGAACGGCGAGCGAAAAGGCTCCTCCGAGATTGCGTGAGAGGTTTACCAGCGACCCTGCTGATTTCATCAGATCAGGCGACAGGGTCCCCATGGTGATGTTCTGGGTGGTGAACATGACGAGCGCTAGCCCGGCTGAACGGGAAATCTGCAAGATCAGGTACTGATTGAACCCCCAGTCTGGCGTCACGTCACGGCTAATCCACATCCCCGCAGCCGCGATCAGGAAGCCCAAAATGATCTGAGGCCTCGGAGGGATAAACTGCGCGAGGCGGGTGGATATGGGGCCCATGGCAAACATCATTATGCCCGATACAACCATGGTCGCACCGATCTGCCCCGGAGAATCGCCCCTGACCCGAGCCAGAAACAGTGGCAGCAGATAGGTCGAGCCAAACAGGCCGACGCCCGAAATAAAGGTTAGGAAACATCCGACCCGGAAATTTCGATCCCCGAACGCACTCAACTCAACGATGGGATTGGCGCTTCTTAAGGATCGCCATATGAACAACAACCCCCCAACAAGCGATAGGACTGTCAGGCCCAAGATCAAGTCGCTCTGGAACCAAGCCTCCTTAGTACCCTCTTCGAGCACGTACTGACCACACATCAAAAAGAGCGCCATACAGACCAGCGCAGTCCAATCGAAGTTCCGGGCCAGTCTGGGATCGGGGCGGTCGAAATCACCAAACTTCCCGACCAGAAATAGGACCAATAGGCCAAACGGAACATTGATGAAAAACAGCCAACGCCAATTAAGCTGTTCGGTAATCTGACCCCCGAGTGTGGGGCCTATGGTTGGTGCCATCGAGATGACCGTACTCATGATCACGCTCGAAATCATCCGCCGTTCAGGCGGGAAGGCATAGAAAGCCGTGGCGAACACCGTCGGAATCATTGCGCCGCCGATAAAGCCTTGCAGGGCGCGGGTGATGATCATGGTGTCAATGTCGGACGACATCCCCGTCAAGACACTCATGATGGTGAATCCGGTGCAGGAGATCATGAACAGTCTTTGGGTGCCCCACCACCTGGCCAAATAGCTGGAGAGGGGGATCATCACCACCTCAGCGATGAGATAGGCGCTCTGGACCCAACTGATCTCGTCGCTGCTCGCGCTCGTGCCCGCTTGAATCTGGGACAAGGATGAGTTGACGATTTGAATGTCGAGATAGGCGAGGAACTGACCGATCAGCATGCCGCCGAAGCCAAAAATCAACCGATTGCGGATGACGTTGGGATCTTCTCTCGTCGGTTGGGCTTGCTCAGTCGCCAAGATCGTCAAGCCCTTCCCTCCCTTTATGGCGGACCCGTTTTATGGGTCTCATCTCTTTTGGGCGGGCCATAATGGTCGCGGTGCCCGAGCTTGATCTTCACTCTCATTGCGAGCGTAGGCAAGGCTCGGAGGGAATGAAACCTTCTAAGGGCGGGGTCAAACGCGCGGCGGACCTATATTCAGACCGGATAGCGTAACGCGCTGAAATTCAGCGTCTCAGTTCAACTAAAGCGGCACTTTTTGGTATAATCGACTATAAAACGAATATATCACTGCGATGATATAATGCTAATGTGCATCAGAAAGATTTGTAATTAATCAATTCATAAATTACTGACAAAAGTCTATTCTATAAAATCAGCGATATTATAAATATAACTTCTGTTAATGTAACAAAATATACGACTATCGATCGCTAATTTCTGGCATTTTATATCTATAATTGTACATAAAAACCGATATTGTGAAATTTTTCGTTTCAATCATTTAAACCAATGGGTCTTTTTATTTCATTTTTTACCCAATTCTATCGTTGGTATTTCGAGGAGGGTCGATGCTGTTTTATGAGTAAGGTCAAAAAATATCGGAAGTTCCATACTTATTAGTAGCGTTTACTGTGTGCGATGTTTAAGCAAACCATGAAATGCATCTGATCGCGCTATAACTAAGTGGAGCTAAGAATGACCGCTCAGAATATGAACCTGTCCGACGAGAACCAGAATGACGTCGATTTTCTTGAACTGACCGGTGACATCGTTGCGGCCTACGTTACGAAGAACAATATATCTGCTACGGACCTCCCAGATCTTATTCGCAATGTCTATGCGACCTTCTCGACGCTCGGCCAAGCGCAGCCAGCGACCGTTGCGGCAACCGTTCAGAAGCCCGCAGTTTCGGTCTCCAAATCCATCACCGAAGATTACATCATCTGTCTTGAGGATGGCAAAAGACTGAAGATGCTGAAGCGCTATCTGCGCACCCAGTATGGCCTGACCCCTGAAGACTATCGCCGCAAGTGGAAGCTGCCTGCGGACTATCCAATGGTCGCACCCGCCTATGCAGAGCGTCGTTCGAACTTCGCCAAGGAAATTGGTCTGGGTCGCGGCGTGCGCAAGCAGACCACGATTGAAAAGGCGCGAGGCAAGAAGGGCTAATCCTTCCTTAGGCCTATGATCGATCGACCAACGAACAGGACCCCTTAGCCCCACTCACCGCTATGGGGTCCTTTTGCTGTCTTGCGGACAAGGTCATCCATTGTTTTCTAAACTACCAACCCTTCCTTTACGTCTTGAGGGGCAAGGTCGATCTTGGGACGGGATGTGGCCTGGGCTTGGGCTGCGGTGATCAGGGAAATCTAATCGTGGGTGACGTAACTTTAGATGTGCCGCCGCGCCAAAGAGAACTGATCTCGTTTCGTATCAGCGGCCAAGACTTTTGCACTGATGTTCGCCAAGTGCGGGAAATCCGAGGCTGGACGGCGGTGACGGCCATGCCCCATGCGCCGCAGTTTGTGGTCGGGGTGATCAATCTGCGCGGCACCGTCATGCCGGTCGTCGATATTGGCGCAAGGCTTGGATTTTCCGCCTCGGTCCCGACCGAGCATCACGTGATCATCGTCGTCAATGTTAAGGGCCAGTGGACCGGCCTGATGGTCGAGGATGTGTCTGAAACCTCCAGTGTCCCTGCTGATCAGATTCACCCCGCGCCGAACGTGGCCTCACGTCAGACCCGAGACTTTGTCGAGGGCTACATCATCCGGGGCGAGAGCATGGTCACAGTCATCAGCCTCGATCACGTCATCCCAGAGATCAGCCCAGAGGCGCTCGAAGCCCTAGCGCTCTAGATCCGTTCTCCGGCAAAGATGGGCGCTAAGCCCTCAACATCAATCACCCTGTACTGACCAGGCTCAAGCTCGGTCGGCAAATCTAAGGCCCCGATACGATCACGGTGCAGGGCGTTGACGTGATTTCCCACGGCGGCAAACATCCGACGCACCTGATGATAGCGTCCCTCGGTCAAGGTCAGATAGGCGCGATGATCGTCGAGGACCTCTAGCTTGGCGGGCAAGACGGGTTTGTCTTCAGCCTCCAAAAGCAAGGTGCCGCTGGCAAAGATCGCGGCCTCATCGCCCTTTAGCGGACGGTCGAGGGTCGCCAGATAGCGCTTGGCGACATGGTGCTTGGGCGAGATGACGCGATGGAGCAGGCCGCCATCGTCGGTTAGGAGCAGCAGACCCGACGTCTCCTTGTCCAACCGCCCGATGCTTGAAATGGCCGGTTCGCGTGAACGCCAGCGCGAGGGCAGAAGGTCATAGATGCGCGGTCCATCTTCCTTGTGCGAGCAGACATGGCCCAGCGGCTTGTGCAGCATCAAGGTCAAGGGCGCCGGGGGATCGAGCGGCTGACCGCGCACGGTCATGCGCGTCACAAGATCGGGCGTTACGGCAACCCGCATGGAGGCATCGCGCAGCTTGGCCCCATCGAGCACGATCCATCCTGCATCCATCATCTGCTGAATGTCCCGGCGCGAGCCGTAGGCCATATTGGCCAGCAGACGGTCGAGCCGAGCGGTCGGGGCCTTGCTCACTTTCGCGCCTCATAGACCTTATAGCCTTGGGCTTCGGCCTTCAGGGTGACCTTGGCAAAGAGCGGCTTGAGGGTCTCTTCATAGGGCAGGTGGCGGTTGGCCACCAGCCAGCAGGTTCCGCCCTTGCGCAGGACCGAGGCGGCGCGGCGAATAAAGGCCTGTCCCAGCGCCTTGTCTTCGGATCCGGCATCATGGAAGGGCGGGTTCATGACCACGAAATCTTGGTCGGCAGGGCCCTCTTGGCTGCGAATATCGGACCAGTCAAAGGCGGCGCGCGGGTCGGTGACATTCAGCCGTGCGGCCTTAAGGGCCCGAGAATCGATTTCGATCAGGGTCAGGGCCGTGATCGCCGAACTCTCAAGAACCGCGAGGGCCAGCAGGCCAATGCCGCAGCCCAGATCCATGCCCTTGCCCGACAGGGCGGGAAGGGTCTTGAGCAAGAGGGCACTGCCGGGGTCCAGACGGTCCCAACTGAAGACGCCGGGCTGTGACCACAGGCCTTGGCCGGTCAAATCGCGCAGCGCACCTTTGGACAGAGCCTCCTCTATGCCCTGAACCAGGCCGGGGCGTTCAATAAAGGCGATGCGGTGATGGGCTTTCGAGGTTTCGTCGACGTCGCAGCCAAAGGCCTCAAGCGATTTGCGCAGACGTGAACCGCCCTTGTCCTTCAGCGCCATGACGGTCAGTTCGCCGCCGGGTTTTAGAACCCTCAGCATCTGCGCAATCACATAGTCGCGCTCGGCGGTGCCCGGAGGGGCCAGAACGACGGCGCTATTGGCGCTGGCATCGGCGATCTCTTCGATTGCGGGTGAGCCTGGAATGAGCGGGCTGACCTGAACGGCAAACGGCAGGACGTCGGCCAAGCCCAGCGGTGGGCGGCCATAGACAAGATGGATTGGGGTGGCTGAGGCGGTGGGGGTTTGGGTCATGTGCGGTTGCTTCATAACCACCCCCACCCCTTGGCGGAAGGCCCTTAGGCGGGAATACGGACCGGGAGAGACATATAACCCTTCACAAAGGCCGATGGGACCCGTTCAGGTTCGCCCATGACCTCAATCTTGGGCCAGCGCTTCAAGATCTCCTGCCAGACGATCTTCAACTGCAGTTCGGCCAGACGGTTGCCGACGCAGCGGTGAACGCCAAAGCCGAAGGATAGGTGCTGGCGAGGACGGGCCCGGTCGATGATGAACTGGTTGGGGTTCTCAATGGCGGTCTCGTCGCGGTTGCCCGAGACGTACCACATGACGACCTTATCGCCCTTCTTGATCTGCTTTCCGCCCAACTCAACATCTTGCAGCGCGGTGCGGCGCATATGGGCCAGCGGCGTCTGCCAGCGGATGATCTCGGGGATCATCGAGTCGACGAGCGCCGGATTGTCGCGCAGCTTTTGATATTGATCAGGGTGCTCGTTCAGGGCCAACAGGCCGCCGGTGATCGAGTTGCGGGTGGTGTCATTACCGCCAACGATCAACAGGACCAGATTGCCCAGATATTCCATAGGATCCATATTTCGGGTGGCATCATTATGGGCCATCATCGAGATCAGATCGTTGGTGGGCTCTGCATTGACCCGCTCGTTCCAAAGGCCGGTGAAATAGGCCAGGCACTCGAGCAGCACCTCTTGGCGATGTTCTTTGGTCGGGGCCAGCGGGCTGCCTTCGGCCGCTGTCGCTGTGTCGGACCAGAAGGTCAATTTGCGGCGATCTTCCCATGGAAAATCGAACAGGGTGGCGAGCATCTGGGTGGTCAGCTCGATCGAGACCTTGTCGACCCAGTCAAAGGTTTCACCGATTGGCAGGCTGTCAAAGATGGTGTTGACCCGCTCGCGGATCGTGCTTTCCAGCTTGGCCAGATTGCTGGGCGAGACGATGGAACTGACGGCCTTGCGCTGAGCGTCGTGCTTGGGCGGGTCCATGGCGATGAACATGGGCAGGATGAAGTCGGCGTCCTGATCGGCCACCGTGATGCCGCCCAGATGGGCTTCGGACGAGAAGACGCCGTGATTGGTGTCGACCGACATGATGTCGTCATACTTGGTCACCGACCAGTAGGGACCAAACTCGCTCTCGGCGCAGTAATGGACCGGCGCCTCTTTGCGCAGGCGCTCAAAATAGGGCCAGTGGGTGTTAGTGGTCCAGAGGTCTGGATTGGTCACATCCAGCTTGTCGAGCGGGATCGACCAAACGTCGACGGGCGAGCTGCCCTTTTGATCGATGGATCCGTCGCTCATAATATCCTCCAGTATGTTCGGTTCAGCCTTTGGGGCGCGCTGCCCCTAGCGGTCTTTTTCTGTCCCTAAGTCAGCAGAAAAAAGGGCCCTTGTCACGTGAACTCATTGTGTGGGCACAAGTGGCATTGCGCCACATGCCATAGGTCTGGGGTCCCGTCGGGCTGGGCTTGTAGTCGGCGATGATTTCGAAGCCGTGACGGCGATAGAGGGCGACATTGCGCTCAGTACTGGTTTCCAAAAAGGCGGCCCGGCCCTCGGCATCCAAACGGTCCAGACCCGCCTTCAAAAGCCGCGAGCCAATACCAAGGCCTTGCGCCTGAGGGGCGACGCCGATGAACCACAGATAGCTATGGGGCCGATCCATGGGATGGTGCCTATCCATGGCCGCGCGTAAGGCGGCCAACCGTCCAAAGCGCCTAAGGCCTGTGACGGACAAAAGCAGCGGCAGGAGTTTGATCTCTTCGATGAGGGGCTGATCACCGAGGGTCTCCGAAGGAATCCACACCGCTGCGGCTCCGCCCGCCTGGGGACGGCGCACCTCGCCATCAGGTAGGGCCGAGCCCGAAAGAATGAACTGGAAGAATTTCAGGCGGGCCGCGTCACAGTGCCGGTCGCCGCGAACAAACCAGCTGACATGGGGATCGGTGACAAAGGCGTCGGCAAGGTCCTGAGCGGCCTGTCGGACCGTGCTCTGATCGGCCAGTACGGGCTGCTCTGCCCCGCGTCTCATGGCGTCAATATCCACCCGGTCTCTCCCTTTTTTCTTGTTGATCAACCCTATTTCAAAACGGACAGGATGCATCCGCAAAGTTGGAGAGGCGACCTCAGCCGCGCTCATCCTTGGGCGAGCCCATAACGATGAAGGTGACGATATTGGCGACCATGGGCAGGGCACCCAAGGTTTCCGTATGGAACAGCTTATAGGCCGCCAGATCAGCCGCCTCGACCCTCAGCAGATATTCGACGGTACCGGTGATATTGTGGCACTCGCGAACCTCGGGGACCGGCTGCATGGCCGCTTCGAAGGCCGATTGACTGGCCTTGGTATGTTGTGACAGGCCAACCGTGACATAGGCAATGACCCCAATGCCCAGGGCGGCAGGGTTGAGTACGGCCCGATAGCCGCTGATCACGCCGCTGCGCTCCAATTCCTGAACCCGCCGCAGGCAAGCCGAGGGTGACAGGCCGATCCGCTCAGCGAGGTCGATATTGCTGATCCGCCCATCTTGTGAGAGGGCCTGCAATATCTTGTGGGTGATGGCGTCAAATTTGGTCATTAGTTGTGAAAATGACCGATATTCGCTGCAAATTGCAAGCTATTCTAAGCCAAACTGGTGCACTGTTGCGCTATGATGACGCTCAATCTCTTCTTGGCCCTCTCGGCCTTCGCTCTGGTCTCGTCCCTAACGCCGGGACCGAACAATCTGATGCTGATGGCGTCAGGCACCAATTTCGGCTTTGCCCGGACCGTGCCCCATATGTTGGGCGTGTCGATTGGCTTTGTGTTCATGGTGATTTTGGTTGGGCTGGGTCTTGTCGGGATCTTCAAGGCCTTCCCGGTGACCTATGTGATCCTCAAATGGGTCAGCGTCGTCTATCTGCTCTATCTGGCTTGGCATATCGCAACCGCTGGCGCCCTTGTTGTCAAGGACGGTGAGCCTGCGACCGCAGAGGCCAAGCCCTTTCGATTCTATCAGGCGGTGCTGTTTCAGTGGGTCAATCCCAAGGCCTGGACCATGGCCCTGACCGCCATCACAGTCTATGCCCCGCCGCAAAAGCCTCTGTTAGGCCTCGTGACCGTGGCGGTGATCTTTGGCGCGATCAATCTGCCATCCGTCGGACTTTGGGCCCTCTTGGGCGTGCAGATGCGCCGGTTCTTGGATGAGCCGGGCAAGATGCGGGCCTTTAACATCACCGCCGCCCTGCTGCTCGTCGCCACCCTCTATCCTGTGGTCGAAGAGCTTTTTCATAAGGGCTAGCTAAATTTCGGCTGGGATCGGGAGCAAAGCTTGCCTAGGGTAGTGCTCTGTCTGCAGAGGAATCTCCCCGTGAAGTCACTGTTCGCCGCCGTTGCTCTGGTCCCCCTGTTGAGCCTATCTGGCCCAACCTTCGCCCAGCCCATGCCCGCTCCCCCGGCCCAAGAGATCGAGGCCGCGCGCGACATGCCTTATAGAGCAGGGCCGATCAAGCTGGCGGTCGATGCGACCGATAATGACCGACGAATCTTTACGGTTCAGGAGACCTTGCCGGTCAGTGCCGCAGGACCCTTAACCCTGTTCTATCCCGCTTGGCTGCCGGGCAACCACGCCCCGCGCGGTCCCATCGAGCAGTTGGCGGGCCTGATGATCACAGCAGGCGGCCGGCCGGTCGCTTGGACCCGTGATCCGGTCAATGTCTTTGCCTTTCATGTGACAGTGCCCGCTGGGGCCAAGGCGCTCGATATTCGTTTCCAGTTCCTGTCGCCCACGGACCGGTCTATGGGCCGCGTGGTGGTGACGCCGGATATGCTGAACCTGCAATGGAACGCGGTCGCCCTCTATCCGGCCGGATATTTTGCGCGGCAGATCATGGTCGAGCCGACCTTACGCTTGCCCGAAGGCTGGCAGGTGGGTACGGCCTTGGAAACGGCCAGCCGAGAGGGTGATCTGGTTCGGTTCAAGCCGGTTGATTTCGACACGCTCGTCGATTCGCCGATCTTTGCTGGGCGCTATTACCGTCAGATTGATCTTGATCCCGGCGCAGCCGTGCCAGTTCGTCTAAACATTGTCGCCGATCGTCCCGGTCAATTGGAAGCCACGGCCGATCAGATCGCGATCCACCGGACCCTCGTGCAACAGGCCTACAAACTCTACGGCGCGCATCACTATAACCATTATGACTTCCTGCTTGCCCTTAGCGAAAAGCTCGGCGGTATTGGCTTGGAGCACCATCGTTCGAGTGAAAATGGCGTGTCTGGCACCTATTTCACCGAATGGGACAAGAGCGCTACGGGCCGTGACCTGTTGGCCCACGAATATACCCACTCTTGGAACGGCAAGTTCCGGCGCGGCGAAGATCTCTGGACCGAGACCTTCAACACCCCGATGCGCAATAGCCTTCTATGGGTCTATGAGGGCCAGACCCAATATTGGGGCAATGTTCTGGCCGCCCGCTCCGGTCTTCAGACCAAGCAACAGGGCCTCGAAGCCTTGGCCATGACCGCCGCTGTCTATGACAATCGCGTGGGCCGCGCTTGGCGGGCCATGAGCGACACGACCAACGATCCGATCATGGTTGCTCGCCGTCCGATCTCTTGGCGCAGTTGGCAGAGGTCGGAGGATTACTATTCCGAAGGTCAGTTGATCTGGCTCGATGCCGATACCCTGATCCGCGAGCTGAGCGGCGGTAAACGCTCGCTCGATGATTTTGCCAAGGCCTTTTTCGGCGTCGAGAATGGCAGCTATGTGCCCAAGACCTATCGGTTTGAGGATGTGGTCGCCACGCTGAATGGGGTTCAGCCCTATGATTGGACCAGCTTCCTGAAGACGCGGCTGGAGGGTCATGGTCCCGGCGCGCCGCTGGATGGTCTGACGCGCGGCGGTTACAAACTGGTCTATGGGCCCGTCCCGACCGAGTTCTTTAAGGCCGCAGAGGGGCGGCGAAAGTCTGTCGACCTGACCTATTCGATAGGTGTGGTACTCGATAAGGATGGCACCATGGCCGATGTGGCATGGGATGGACCCGCCTTTAAGGCCGGTTTGATCCAGGGCACGCAAATCATCGCGGTCGGGGGTGTGGCCTATGAGGCTGACCAGTTAAAGGCGGCGATCACGGCAGCCACCGATCCGGCCAAGCCTGTCGAACTGCTGGTCAAATCGGGTGACCGCTATCGGACCATCAAGCTGACCTATCAGGGCGGTCTTCGCTATCCGCGTCTTGAGCCGATTGCCGGAGCCCCGGCGCGGCTGGATGATATCTATGCAGCCCGCAAATAGGCCAAGGGTCTGACGCTGTTGTGAGGGGATGATCGGCCGGTCCGGCATCCCCTCATCTCTTAGGCCCGTTGAGGATCGACGAGGATCTTCACGTGATTGTCGGGGTTGGATAGGGCGCTGAAGGCTCCAGCCACTTCGGACAGGCCGACCTTGCCGGTGATCATCGGCGACACCTCGATCCGGCCCTCGGCAATGTCGTGCAGCGTTCCGGCAAATTCTTCGGGCGTGTAGCCGAGCACGAACCGCAGATCGAGATGCTTGTTGATGGCGATCGACGGCTCGATGGTGTCGGGCTGCATACAGACGCCCGCGACGATGATCTGGGCCCGAGGCGGCGCGCCCTCCATGACCTTTTGCAGCACGCCGGGCGAGCCGACACATTCAAAAATGATCGGACGCGGCCAGGTCTTGCCCATCATCTGCATCATGAACTGTTCCTTGCCATTGGCCGGTACGCCCAGATCGCTCCAGCGGCCATAGGGGCTTTCCTTGGCCGGATCGATGATCACGTCCGCGCCCATCTTTTCAGCCGTAGCGCGGCGCGTGGGCGAGAAGTCGGCGGCGATGACGGGGCCATGGCCTCTAGATTTCAGGGCCGCAATGACGGCTAGGCCGACGGGTCCGCACCCTAAGACCAGACAGGGAGAGCCCGGCTCTACGGCCGCAGCGGCTGCCGCATGGGCACCGACCGCAAAGGGCTCGGTCATGGCCGCATGGTCGGTGGACAGGCCATTGGGCACAGGGATCAGCATATTTTCGTTCAGAACCATCTGCTCAGCAAAGCCGCCGGGCGTAGTGTTGGAATAGCCGACGGCGTTGAAGCCGGTTGCGGTGATCAGGACCGGCATAGACACAACGCGGGTGCCGGCCTTCAAGGCACCGGTCGTTCCGGGTCCATGTTCCAGCACCTCGGCGCAGAACTCATGGCCAAAGATCACATCGGCCTTGGGATTGAGGCTGCTTTCGCCGCCCGAGCGGATACCGGCCTCGACCATATTGTCCAGATAGTGCAAGGCGTGAAGGTCCGATCCGCAGATGCCGCAGCATAGGGTCTTGACCAGGGTCTGACCGGCGGTGGGGATGGGGGCGCTGACCTCATCACAGATCAAACTCGTGCCGCGGCGGATAACAGCCTTCATGGATAACGCTCCCTTGGGTCGGCCCTCGTCTGATGCGCGGGCTCTCAACAGTTCTGAACCCTACTAGACAGGGCAGGCCTATAGGGCGTCAAGGCTCACGCGCGCTGGCGGTTCAGAACAGGCGCTTAGCCTCGGCCAGAGCGGCAATCCCCGCATCGAGCGTGGCGTCCTGCTTGGAAAAACATAGCCGCACCACATGGCGCACGGGATCCTCGGCATAGAAGCTGGACACCGGGATCGTCGCGACGCCCGCCTCTTGTACCGCGCGGCGACAGAAGGTCTCGTCATCCACCGCGATACCCGAAGCGGCGAGGTCGACATTTACGAAATAGGTCCCGTCGCTGGGTAGGGTGACATAGCCCTCTTGCCGCAGGCCCAGAGCCAAGCGGTCTCGACTGCGGGACAGGGCTTGGCGTTGCGCATCAAAAAACTCCGCGCCCTTGCCTAGCCCAAAGGCAACGGCGGTTTGCAGGTTTGGCGGTGTGGTGAAGGCGAGAAACTGGTGGCCCTTTGCCACGATGGCGTTGAGGCGGGGGGCGGCGCAGACAAAGCCAACCTTCCAGCCGGTCAGGGCAAACATCTTTCCGGCCGAGCCAATCTTGACGGTCCGGTCCCTCATGCCCGGCATAGACATCAGCGGCGTATGGCCATGGCCGTCAAAGGTGACATGTTCCCAGACCTCGTCACTGACGGCGATCAGGTCATGCTTGACGCAGACCTTGGCGAGCGCTGTGAGATCGTCCTTGCCGTGAACCTTGCCTGCGGGATTGAGTGGGTTGTTGAACAGCACGAGCCGGGTGCGGGGCGTAATGGTTGCCTCCAGCATCTCTTCGGTCAGGTGCCAGTGCGGTGGTTGCAGGCTGACGAGGCGCGGCACACCCCCTGCGCGTAGAACCAGCGGCAGATAGGCATCATAGAGCGGTTGGATCAGGACCACCTCGTCCCCGGGCACAATCAGGGCGAAAAGGGCCGCGGCTATGGCTTCGGTCGCCCCAGAAGTTATGGTCACTTCGGACAGGCCGTCCAGATCGAGACCCTGAAAGCGCCGATAGTGGTCCGCGACGGCGAGCCGCAGTTCAGTCAAGCCCGCCATGGGCGGATATTGATTATAGCCATTGAGGACGGCATCGGCGGCGGCTTGGCGAATATCGAGCGGCCCCGGGCCGTCCGGAAAGCCTTGGCCCAGATTGACCGCGCCGGTTTGCCGCGCAAGGCCGGACATGACCTCGAAGATCGTCGTCGGCATCTGGTCGTAGATCGGATTCACGAGGCCTCCCGAAGTGGTCGATCAGACACTAGCGGCGAACCAACGCCGCGAAAAGCCGGGCTTGGGCTCGACTTACTATTTCTCCGAGTAAAAATAACATAGCTATAGCTAACTTTTTGTTTTCATTGATAATTTAGTTGCGACTATCTATTTCTCAGCCTTTACTCGCCCCAACAGATGGATCTTACCGCTTCGGCGAGACTCTGAAAGGACGACCATGCCACCGCTCGCAACCTCCTCCGTGCTCTATCTTCAGGACCCCTCTGCTGAACAGGCAGGGTCTCATCTTGCCCCCCGCTGGACCGGCAAGAGCCACGGGCTATCGGATGCGCCGCGCTTTCACGAGGTGAGCGTAGATATGGTTGTCAAAATGATTGGTCAGATCGCGACAATAGAACGACAACACGGCGAGGACGTGGCCCTCGCCGTGGTCGAAGATCTCAAAAGAATTTGGGCTAAGCCCCACCTAAGCCTGGTTCAATAGAGCCAAGCCTTAGGGTTTAGTCTTCAGCCATAGCGGCTGGAGCATTGGCCATCATCGACTGAGCCAGTTCCAGCACTGAGCGGCGCAGGCGGGTCGAGGAGATGGCCGAATAGGCGTCCAAAAGTTCCGCCGCACCGGGAAGGCGCAGCTTTGAAAGATCGGCGATCCGCTCGGATGAGCGACCCTTATCTTCGTCCAGATCATCCACCAGATCGCTGACGCGGCAGCCCAAGGTGTGGGCGATTTCGACCAGTCGCGAGAAACTGACGCGATTGGTCCCGCGCTCATATTTCTGAACCTGTTGGAAGCTCACGCCAATCGCATCGGCCAAGGCCTGCTGCGACATGCGCAGTGACCGGCGGCGAAGGCGAACGCTTTGACCCAAAGCAACGTCGAGGGGATGCGGCTCGTCGTCCGCGTTGGCTTTAATGGCACCCATGATGTATCGCACCTTTTGCGTAAGTTCTCGGTAGGGTAGATTTTAAACAAATCCTGCTGAGAAGATAGCGAAAACTATCGATAAATCTAATTATTTCGCATTCAAGGTTGCAAACCGGCATATCTCTGCCAATTTCCTCAATAGAATTAAGGGTTTTTGGGGTTTGAAACCCAACCTAAGGGGCCCAGTAGACCGCCACTGGAACCTGATCTTGATGCAAAATCCCGCGAACAGGGGCCGCTAAAATCGGTCCGTCGTTCAAGGCATCTCGATAGACCGCCCATTTTGATGCGCCCTTGAGCAACAGAATCATCTGCCGTGACTGCAAAAGGGCTGGCAGGCTTAGGGACAGTCGGGCCGGGCCTTCCATGGCGGGGCGCACTGCACGGGCCTTTAGCACGCCGGTCATCTCCATAGCCGCTTCGAGGCCGACGCCTCCGGGGAACAGGGACGCGGTGTGGGCATCATCCCCCATGCCCAGCAAAACCAGATCGAAGGGCTGAGCTAAGGTGCGCAAGGCCCGATCCATTTGAACTTCGGCGGCTTCTGGAGTCTCAGTATTGCATTTCAGACCTGTGAACCGTGCCGCCGCAGCGGGCCCTTGAAGCAGGGTTCGCCGGACCATCGCCTCATTGCTGGCAGGATCATCAACCGGAACCCATCGCTCATCGGTCAGGGTCAACTGCACCTGCGACCAGGGCAGATCCAGATGGCTGAGGGCTTCATAGAGGGGCACGGGCGTGGTGCCGCCACTGAGGGCAAGGCTGGCCGTCCCGCGCGCGGCAACCGCGGCAACTATGGCCGATCTAATGGCCTCTATGGCGGCGGATTGAAGCGTGGCCATATCCGCAAAGCGGTGCTCGGCGATCCTGTTGGCCATGGCTCTAGGCCTCTTCGGCAACGTGGCGAAAGGCGATGTGCTTTGAGCCCAAGAAGTTGATCATCAAACCCGCCGCTGTGCCGATGGCCAAGGGAATGACCAGCCAGCGCTCAAGGCTCGGGACCACCATGATGGCCAGACTGTAGGCGGCGATATTGATCGCGCCGCCGGTGCCTTGAACGAGGAAATAAAGACCGGCCTCTTTGGCCGGGTTGCGGCCGGACTGGGCCCTAAAGGTCCAGAGCCGATTGAGGGTCCAGGTGGCAAAGACGGCAACGAGGAACGAACCGAGCCGGGCGGTGAAATGATCCAGATGGGCCAGCCCAACCAACCCATAGAGCACGCCGCCATCGACGACAAAGCCAACACCGCCCACCACGCAAAAGCGCATGAAGGCGGGGTCCAGAAGGTCCAGAATCTTGGCAAATAGGGGAACGCGCCGTGCCAAGCGCAGGCCTTGTTCAAAGAGGTTTACGCCCCAAGCCCAAAGCGCATCCCAGGTTTGACCAGGCGTATCCTTGGCCAGCCTTTGGGCCACGACAGCGGCCGCTAGAGGGATGATCCAAGCGATGCGGGCCTGATAGCGCGGGAAGGGACCGGAAAGGACCCCGCAGACGGCTGCGTTGATTACATAGCCCGCCAGCAGAAGGCCAATGGCGGTCATGGCCTTGATGGCGTCTTGGTCAAAGCTCATCTGTTTTTGACGGAAAGCTTGAGCCACTTCCCCTCGTACCAGGCACCAGAGCAGGAACGCGCCAGCCAGAACGAAGATGGTGGTGTGCCAAGCGCGCAGGGGATCCATCCGCAAACGCGAGCGGCAGGCCGCGCGGTCGGTTTTACACTTGGCAGCGTCTGGGATCAGCAGAGGAAGGTTGGTGTCACCCCAATAGCGGTCATTTAGGAAGACATAGGGATTGCGCAGCGGGTCCTCGACATAGATCAGGTTGAGCTGCCACCACCAGTTTTGCAGTGAGGCCGTCACCTGACCGAGCGGATCATGCAGGACCGTGTTGAACGCAAACCGAAACTCTTCCTTGCCGAGCGCGACGCGATCCTCATAGGCCAGTCGATTGAACAGCCCGATCCCTGCCGTCCCCGACCACAGGATCTTGTCACTGTCGTCGAGGGCCTGATGCCGAAAGCGGCACAGCACATAGGGCGTCCCGCTGCTGCAGGCTTCGCGCAGATAGTTTCGGCCGGGCCCATCGGCCAAGACTCGGGCGATAAGGAACGGCGGCCGACGTAATTCCTCCCCCCACTTGGCCTTGACCGATTGGGCATAGAGGGCGTTGGCGGCAAAGCCGGTGATGACGGCCGCCATGATCAGGCTGGCGCGCACAAAGGTCTCGCGGCGATCCGCCTTCAGCAACACCATCAGTCCCGCGCCAATCACCGCCAAACCAAGGGCCGTCATGGTGTGGGAGCCGTGGAAGCTTAAGGCGAGCGAAAGAAGGCACCAGTTGAAGATCTGAGCCCGTCGGCTCAGCGTGTGGCGATAGATCAGCAGCAGAACGCCGCAAAGTAGAGCCACCCCGGCAAAGACGTCCGGCATGGCAAAGCCTGCGAACAGGGGCAACGAGGTGCCCGCTGCGATAAGCAGACTGACCGGGATAAAGGTCCAAGGCTTGGCAAGCGGGGCTATAGCCTTCGAGAGCCGCCAAGCCGGCCACAGGGCGAGTAGGCCTTGGATCGCGGCGACGAGCCACAGACTGCCCAGAGCGACTCCGGCATAGAGAAAGACGCCGTAATAGGCCGATCTGGCCCCCATTGAGGTGAGCGCAAACCGTTCATCCGTGCGGTGCTCTGCAGCTTCGGCGATGTCGGCTGGATCGGTCAGGACAATGGGAGGCTTCCAGTTGCCAATAATGTCCCGCACCACCGTGCGGCCCTGATCATAATAGTCATCTGTGTCGGTAAAGACCGACGGACGGCCATTCACCGCGATGACGGCGAGGAGGAAAAGGGTTCCCAGCCAGAGCGGCCATGACTTCCAGATCTGCCTCATGCGAAGCTTTGCCGGGCTTTAGCGACGAAGGGTGAAGACAGAGGCGAGAAAGCCGGATGCGGCGATCTGAATGCTGGCCGTCACGGCGGTCAGGGAAATGACCAAGATCCGAACCACGCCATTATAGACAATGGGTCCAAATCCGACGCTGGCCCAGTGGCCCAGAGCAAAGACGGTTCCCGCGCAGCCGGCAATGAACAGGACCAGGGCCCCTTGCAAGATCGGCTCCAAGGTCATGCCGAGGAGGAACTTCTTCATGCTGCCTGCAGGCGGCAGAACCCCTTCCATCATCGCATAACGACGGGCCAGAGCGCTGAACATGACCAACTGCGTGCCTATCAGGAACGAGAAACAGGCGGCGACGAGCGTATGGATGTCGAGCTGGATATGGGGCGTCACTTGAATGGCCCCGCGCGCCAACATCGAGGTGCCCGCGACGCCCAGACCGATCATGACGAGGCCCGGAAAGAGGAACAGCCATTCCGGGCTATGGAGCAACAGGAAGCGCAAATGGCGCCAACCATCGCGCCAGGTCTTCAGATGGGGAGGGCGCGAGCGACCATCGGGACGAAGGGTGGTGGGCACCTCTTCGATGCGGCGCTCATGCAGGGCCGACTTGACGACCATCTCGCTGGCAAATTCCATGCCGGGGCTTTGCAGGCCAAGGCTGAGCAAGGTTTCGCGGTTAAAGCCGCGCAGACCGCAATGGAAGTCACTGACGGGAATCTTAAAGAACAGCTTGCCGAGGAACGACAGGACCGGATTGCCCAGATAGCGGTGCAGGAAGGGCATGGCCCCCTTTTCGATGCCGCCAAGGAACCGGTTGCCCATGACCAGGTCCGCGCCATCGCGCAGACGCTCGACCATGGTGTCTAGATTTTCGAAATCGTAGCTGTCATCGGCATCGCCCATAATGACAAATCGGCCGTGGGCAGCGCGTATGCCACCGATCAGGGCAGCGCCATAGCCACGCTCTGGCACCGCCACGACACGTGCGCCTTCGGCCTCGGCCATGCCTTGCGAGCCATCGGTCGAGCCATTGTCCGCGATCAAGACCTCGCCGGAAATGCCGGTACGTTTGAAGAAGCCCAAGGCCTTGCGAACGCAAACCTCAATGGTTTCAGCCTCATTCAAGCAAGGCATGAGGATCGTCAGCTCGACCGACGACTTGCCCGCGCCCACGTTCTTATCCGAAGAGGTTTGGTCTTGCCCTGAAGACAAGCGGTCACTGATCAGTTCCGCAGCCATATCGCTCTCACTTTGCAAATCACGATTGCGAGAGGGAAATACGCCTTTCTGATCAAGGTGCAAGCCCTGCTGAGCAGTTCAATCCCGAATTGATGCCAATTGCCTAAAGTCCGAGCGCGTGGCGCATCACTTGGAAGATGTAACTTTCTTCGACGACACCGTGGAACAGGTGCGCCTGAGGCCCGCCCGCAAAGATGGCCACGTCCTCACCGCTGTGGGCCGCGCTGATCATGGGGATGGTGGCCTGTTGGGTAAAATTGGGGTCTTGAGTATCGACAGTGCTGAGGTCCCTTCGCACCTTATCGGCCTCTGGACCGCCGGGACCGGTTGCAAAGGACAGGATACTATAGGGCTTGCCGTCAATGCCCTTGACGGGACCCCGGGCTGGGTTACTGGAATCGTCAGCAAGCCCGAGGATCGGTGCATTGCGGCTGGGATAGCCCGATAGAACCAGACCGTGGCTGTGATCGGCCGTCACTATAATCAACGTGTCCTTCAAATTGACCTTGGCTAAGGCCGCCGACACGGCTTTCGAAAACTCGACCGTCTCGGTCAAGGTGCGATAGGCGTTACCGCCATGACTGCCCATATCAATTTCCCCGCCCTCGACCATCAGGAAGTAGCCCTTGGGATTGGTGGCCAGAGCATCAATGGCAGCGACTGTCATGGCTTCAAGGGTTGGCTTGTCCTGACCCTGCGTCGCACGGTCGGCCTCGAACGGCATGTGCTCCTCTGCAAAGAGGCCGAGGATCTTGTGGGCCTGGCCCGGTTTAATCGCAGCCAGTTCATTGGCCGTGCTGACATAGGCTGACTGGGGACCCGCGCGATTTTGCCAGTCCTTGATCAGGTCGCGGCCATCGGTTCGTGCGCCGCCCTGATCCTTGGGGCGAAAGCGCGATCGCCCGCCGCCCATGGCCACATCCAAGGTCGTGCCATAGGGCATTTCGACCAGTTGCCGGGCAATATCGATACAGCCTTCAGCCTTGGCCTGAGACGACATATTTTCGTCGCCCTCCCAATCGCGAAAGGGGGTGTGGGCATAGGCCGAGGCCGGGGTGGCATGGGTGATACGGGTGGTTGTGATGGCACCAGTCGAGCGCCCAGCGATCTTGGCCATCTCGGCCAGGGTCATCACCTTCGATGTATTGAGCGAGTCGCAGTCATTTAACCGCGCTGAGCCGTCAACCCCGATCATGCCATTCTTGGTCTTGACCCCCGTCATCATGGCCGAGGCGCTTGGGGCGCTGTCTGTCACCAAGGAGTCATGGCTATAGGTCTTGGACAGGGCCAGATAGGGCAGGGCTTCGAAGGACAGGCTATTGGACGCGCCGTCACGTCCCGCCTGCTGACCGGCAAAGATTCGGGCGGCGGTTACCGTGCTGATGCCCATGCCGTCGCCAATGAAGAGGATGACGTTCTTGGCCTTGCCGGTATTGGGTTGCTGGGCCAGCGCCTTGTTTAGCGTCGCCAGACCGCTGACATAATAGGGATTGGAGGTCTGATGTGCTGCCGGTTCTGCCGCGAGGGCTGTTCCGCTGATCGTCAGGGCCAAAAGCAGGCCGCTCAAGGGGCGCAGGGCGGGATAGGACATGACGATCTCCGGTGGTGACCGGGACTGTCTAGGCTATCGGCTTGAGCGCGGTCTAGTGCGTCACGAAAAATTCAATTTCGAAAGCCCGGTTGGGGGCGATCTCGGATGATTTAACGCACCCTTGCTCCGAGGGTTCATCCCGCCATCTGCAGGGCGATCAGACCCGCGCTGCCAACAAGGATGCGCCAGATCGCAAAGGACATGAAGCCATAGCGGGTGACAAAGGCCAGCATGGACTTAACCACCACCCAGCCCGACAGGAAGGCCACGACAAAGCCAATGGCGATAAGTCCGCCCTGATCGAGGCTGAGGCTGTCCTTGGCCTGATAGAGGTCCAGCGCAAAGGCCGCGCCCATGGTCGGGATGGCCAAAAAGAATGAAAACTCCGCCGCTGAGCGTCGGTCTCCGCCCAAAAGCACGGCCCCGACGATGGTCGCTCCAGACCGGGAGATGCCCGGTACCATGGCCAAGGTCTGGAAGAAGCCAATGCCCAGCGCCGTCAAAAGCGGATAGCGCATGGCATCAAACTGGCGCGGCGGCGGGCTGAACCGCTCAATCGCGGCCAAGACAATGCCGCCAAGGATCAGGGACCAACAGATCAGACGCGGGCTTTCAAACAGGACCTGCTTGATCAGATCATGGAAGGCCAGACCCAGAACCACGGCCGGAATGAAGGCGACAATGACGCTGAGCGCAAAACGTCTCGCCTCTGGGCTGGATGGAAGCTGGACCACCACGGTCCACAGGCGCTGAAAATAGAGCGCCACAACCGCCAAGATCGCGCCCATCTGAATCAGGACGGTAAAGGTATCCCAATTGGCCACCTTCAGGCCCAGAGCCTGCTCGGCCAGCAACAGGTGCCCCGTCGAGGAGACCGGTATGAACTCGGTCAGCCCCTCAATCAGGCCTAAAACTACCGCTGAAAGCCAATCTGGCATGGTCCGATCCCGTCACGTCGCGCCTATCGTTCTGATCTAGCATGTGTCGCGGGGGGGATGGCTAGGGCTAAGGCGAGATCCTGCGGCAAGTTCACCGCGCGCTCTCCTGAGAGTCGTTCGCGCTGTAATCGGTGAGGGCGAGCCGGTAAGATGGTGCCATGTCCGGATCACACACCTCCTCCGCCCCAGGCCTTAGCTTGGAACAGTCTGCCGTCCTGACGCGGCGGGCGACAAGCCTGTCGGTGTTGGTTGCCGCTATTCTGATCGTCATTAAGGGCTTTGCCTGGTGGCAGTCGGGGTCGGTGTCGATGATGGCGTCGCTGGCCGATTCCAGTCTGGATCTGGTCGCCTCCTTGGCCACCTTCTTTGCCGTGCGCTATGCCACTGCGCCGCCCGATGCGGAGCATCGGTTTGGCCATGGCAAGGCCGAGGCTTTTGCCAGTCTGTTGCAAGGCGGTCTGGTCTTTGCCTCTGCGGCCCTGATTGGACAGGAGGCCTTGAACCGACTGGCCCATCCCGAGCCCATCCATCAAGGGGGCTGGGCCATGGTGGTGATGGTCGCATCCATCGTCCTAACCCTGGCCCTGATCACCGCCCAGTCGCGGGTTTTGAAACAGACCGGTTCGGTCGCTGTGTCCGGCGACCGCGCCCACTATGCGGCGGACTTGGCGTCCAACGCCATTTCTCTGATCGGTATTGCCGCTGCGAGCCTGTTTGTGCAGGCCGACGCCGTGGCCGGTCTGGTCATTGCCGCCTGGCTGGTCTGGGGCGCTGTGGGGGTCTTTAGCGAGGCCTCGGTGCAACTGATGGACCGCGAACTGCCCGACGATCAGCGGGCGCGGATCGTGTCCCTGATCACCCAAGGCGGCCAGATCATGGGCGTGCACCAGCTACGTACCCGCGCCTCGGGGCCCTTTGTTCATATTCAGATGCATGCCGACCTCGATCCGAAACTGTCGCTGGCCGAGGCGCACGATGTCATGATCGCCGCGGAAAAGCGGGTTTTGGTCGAGTTTCCCGCCGCCGACATCCTGATCCATCCAGACCCGCGCGGCCTTGCCGAGCCCCATGGCGGGGCCTTTGCCGAGACGGCTGCGTCCCATGATGGACACTTAGAAGCCTAATCGCGGTATACGAGACCTTAACCGGTCGGTGTCTTTGTCGGGTGCCGTAGGTTTCAATAGCTTTCCGAATCAGGCCAAATCGATCCCATGAGCCTTGTCCGCACCCTCTATCAGTTCCCTCTCGACCCTGCCTCGCGGCAGGTGCGCTTGGCGCTGGGGGAAAAGCGGCTGCCCTTTACCGATGTGGTTGAGCGTTATTGGGACCGTCGCCCTGAGTTTTTCGCCCTTAATCCGTCGGGCCTGACCCCGGTTCTGGTTGAGGAGGATGGGCCAAAGCGGCTGATCCTGTGCGAGGCCCGAGCCATCCTCGAACATCTGGAAGAACAGCATCCCGAACCGGCGCTGCTGGGCCGCGATCCGGCAGAGCGGGCCGAGGCCCGGCGCCTTCTCCACTGGTTCGACCGCAAGTTTGACTATGAGGTCAATGGCCTCCTCCTGCGCGAAAAGATGGAGAAACGGCTGCTCGGTCTGGGCGCGCCGGATCTGGCCAATCTGCGTGAGGGGCGCGAGTTCTTGAAGTCCCATCTGGGCTATATTGAGGCCCTGTTGCAGGATCGCGATTGGCTGGCGGGCTATCGTCTCTCGCTGGCCGATTTTGCCGCCGCCTCGCATCTGTCGGTCATCGACTATTTTGGTGACATTCCTTGGCGAGAATTTCCCGCCGCCAAGACCTGGTACATGAAGCTCAAGTCACGGCCCTGTTTTAGGCCTCTCTTGGCCGACCGTTGGCCCGGACTGGTTCCGGCCGGTCACTATGACGATCTCGACTTCTAGCCCAAACCTTACCGAGGCCATCCGCGCCGAGGCCCTGCGCCTAGGGTTCGATGTCTGCGGCTTTGCCAGCGCCACCGCGCCTTGGCCTGCCAGCGATCATCTGGCTGAATTTGTTTCTGAGGGTCGCCACGGTCAGATGGACTGGATGGCGCAGACCCTAGAGCGCCGATCCCATCCCAACGGCATGTGGCCGGGTGCCCGCTCGGCCATCATGCTGGGGCTGAACTATGGCCCAGACCGCGATCCGCTAGAGGCCTTGGCCGCCAAGAGCACCGGCGCCATCTCGGTCTATGCTCAGGGCGACGACTATCACGACCTGATCAAGAAGCGGCTCAAGGCCTTGGCCCGCTGGATCGTTGCCAACCACGGTGGTGAGCTGAAGGTCTTTGTCGATACGGCCCCCCTGATGGAAAAGCCATTGGCGGCGCGGGCGGGGCTGGGCTGGCAGGGCAAGCACACCAATCTGGTGTCGCGCGATCTGGGCTCTTGGCTCTTTTTGGGCGCGATCCTCACCGCGCTGGACCTGCCGAGCGATCCGCCATCGCCCAACCATTGCGGCTCGTGCCAAGCCTGTCTGGACATCTGCCCGACCAAGGCCTTTGTCGGCCCCTATCAGCTCGATGCACGGCGCTGTATCTCCTACCTGACCATCGAACATTCAGGTCCAGTGGACGAGGCCCTGCGCCCGGCCATGGGCAATCGAATCTATGGCTGTGACGACTGTCTGGCCGTCTGTCCGTGGAACAGCTTCGCCAAGGTTGGGGCGGAGATGGCGCTGGCCGCCCGCCCGGCCCTGCAAGGCCCCGCCCTTGCCGATCTGGCCCGGCTGGATGACAGCGCCTTTCGCACCCTCTTCGCCAAGAGCCCGGTCAAGCGCATTGGCCGGGACCGCTTCGTTCGCAATGTCCTCTACGCCATTGGCAACAGCGCCGATGAAGCCCTAGCCGAAGTCGCCCAATCCCTCTGCGATGATCCTGATCCCACAGTTGCCGATGCGGCGCGGTGGGCGGTGGAGCGGCTGGGTTAAGCCACCTCAATCTCCAACAACGCAGCCGCAGGGATGCGCCACTCTTTGGCGAGGGTGCGGATCTGTTCGAGGGTTAGGGCACGGCGACCGGAAAGGATTTCGGAGGCGCGGGAGCGGGAGCCGAGCAGGCGGGCCAGATCGGTTTGGGTCCGGTCATTTTGCTCCATGCAGAATTTTAGCACCTACAGACCGCTAACCTTTGGAATGGCATAGTGACGGTCTTCATAGGCACTGACCAAAGCGACCAAGGCGTCTAGCTTGTCGGCTTCTGGACTGCCGGGCTGCGCCTGCCATAAGGTGTCAATATCCCGAAGGGCGGCGGTTAGGTCGTCGTCATTGCGGATGACAGGTACATCCATGGGTCTTTCCTCTAAAAAAGCCTAATCCGGCACGCCGTTTTCCAGTTCCTGCAGCCAGACATCGGCCTTGGCGTCCGATGGCATGCGCCAGTCGCCGCGCGGGGAGAGGGAGCCGCCGGAGCTGATCTTGGGGCCGTTGGGGACGGCGGAGCGTTTGAACTGGTTGGCGAAGAACCGTTTGAGGAAAAGGGCCATCCAGCCCTTGATGGTCGGTAGGTCATAGGCCAATTGCTGGTTATCGGGCGTATCGGTGGGCCAGCCGCCCTGTGCTGCATCATGCCATGCATTCCACGACAGATAGGCGATCTTGGACGGCTTAAACCCGTACCTCGTCAGATAGAACAGGTTGAAGTCCTGAAGCGCATAGGGGCCGACAAAGCTTTCGGTCGACTGGACCTTGCCATCGACGCCAGCGGGCACCAGCTCGGGCGAGATTTCGGTGGCCAAGATGGCGCGTAGAAGGTCGGCGGTCTCAGGGCTAAAATCCCCCGACGCGGCGGCAAAGCGGATCAGGTGCTGGATCAGGGTCTTGGACACCCCGGCATTGGGATTGTAGTGCGACATGTGATCGCCGACCCCATAGGTGCACCAGCCAAGCCCCAGCTCGGACAGATCGCCCGTGCCCACCACCAGCGCGCCCTGTTGATTGGCGAGGCGGAACAGATAGTCGGTGCGCAGGCCCGCCTGCACATTCTCAAAGGTCACGTCATAGAGCGGCTCGCCATCGGCAAAGGGATGACCCAGATCGGCCAGCATCTGGCGCGCGGCGGGGCGGATGTCCAACTCGTGCGAGGTAACGCCCAGCGCCTGCATCAGGGCTAGGGCATTGGACTTGGTTCCGTCAGAGGTGGCAAAGCCGGGCAAGGTATAGGCCAGCACATGGCTGCGCGGCAGGCCTAGCCGCTCCACCGCCTTGACCGCCACGATCAGGGCCTGGGTCGAATCCAGCCCGCCCGACACGCCAATGACCAGATGGCGAAGGCCTGTGGCCTTGAGCCGCGTGGCCAGACCCTGAACCTGAATGTTCCAAGCCTCGTAACAGTTCTCACGCAGCTTGGTGGGATCAGAGGGTACATAGGGGAAGCGCTCGACCTTGCGCATCAGGGGCAGGGGACCTGTGGGGGCGCCCCACTCAAACTCGACCATGTCAAAACCGGGATGGTCCCGCCGCGCCCGCTGAGCTGCATCGTTCCAAGTGCCCGCGCGCAGTCGCTCTTGGCGTATGCGGCCCAGATCAATGTCGGTCAGGGTCAGGGTTGCCTCTAGGGCAAAGCGCTCGGATTCGGCCAAGACCTGACCGAGCTCGAACACCGCGCCATGGCCATCCCAGGCCAGATCGGTGGTGGATTCGCCCGGTCCCGCCGCCGAATAGGCATAGGTGGCAAGGCAGCGCTCGGACTGGGAGGCGCAGAGCAGGCGCCGCGTCTCGGCCTTACCGATGGTGATGTTGCTGGCCGACAGGTTGAGCAGGATCTCTGCCCCCGCCAAAGCGGCCTGGGTGCTGGGCGGTGTCGGGGTCCAGACATCTTCGCAGATCTCGACATGGAAGCAAAAAGCGTTGCGGCCTGTGGCTTGAAACAGCAGGTCAGTGCCGAACGGGACCTCTTCGCCCGCCACTGAAATCACCTCAGAGGCAATGTCCGCCCCGGGCGTGAACCAGCGCTGCTCGTAAAATTCGCGGTAGTTGGGCAAGAACGACTTGGGCACCGCTCCCAAGATCCGGCCATCATGGATGACCACGGCGCAGTTATAGAGCCCGCCTTGGAACCGCAGGGGCGCGCCAAGCACGCAGACGGGTGTTAGGCCAGCGCTGGCCTCTGTCAAACGGCCAATCTGCTGTTCTACGCCGTCGAGCAGGGGCTCTTGCAACAGCAGGTCATCAATGGCGTAGGCGCTGAGGCCAAGCTCTGGAAAGAGCAGGATCGCCGCGCTCTGCTCATGGCCTTGCTGCATCAGCGTCAAGGTCTGATCGGCGTTGAACATCACATCGGCGGGCCGCACCGCAGGCACGCAGACGCCTAGGCGCACAAAGTCGTGGCGGTAGGGCGAGAAAAACTCTGTCGCGTCAGCCATAAGAACCCCGTGAAATGAGAGCCAGCCTCTATTGGGGACTATCTTAGAGCATGAGGCGCAAGGAGGCTATTGGCTTGGCGAGGGCCTTGTTTGAGCCGGTCTTCGTGTTAAGCCATGGCATCTTCCGTTAGGCTTTTCTATGACCGCTTGCGCCCCCGCCATCAGCCTTGTGATCGTCGCCTTCGAGAGTGCGGCGACCCTTTCGCGCTGTCTTACGGCGCTGCGGGGCCAGACCTTTGGCGACTTTGCAGTGCTGCTGGTCGACAATGGGTCCAGCGATGGCGCAGCCCAAGCGGCGGCTAAGGCGGACCCCGCAATCTGTCTGATCGAGGCCGGCGGCAATCTCGGCTTTGCGGCTGGAAATAATCTGGCCGCTGGGCAGGCGAGGGGGCAGTGGCTGGCTCTCCTCAATCCAGACGCCTATGCCGATCCAGATTGGCTCGAACAGCTGGTCGCGGCAACACAGCGCTGGCCACAGATACGCAGCTTTGCCTCTTTGCAAAAGGCCGCTGACCGTCCTGGTAAGATCGATGGGGCAGGCGACGTCTTGACCCTAGCCGGGATCCCCTATCGCGGGGCCTATGGCCACGATCTTCTGGCCTTGCCCGAAGGCGAGGTCTTTTCGGCTTGCGGCGCGGCACATCTGATCGCGCGGGACCTGTTCTTACAGCTCGGCGGTTTTGATGAGCGGTTCTTCTGTTACTGCGAGGATGTCGATCTGGGCTATCGCTTGCGCTTGATCGGTGAGGCGACTGTCTTTGTGCCCCAGGCGGTGGTCAGCCATGTCGGCTCGGCTGTGCTGGGCACGCGGTCCGATTTTGCCCTCTATCATGGGGCCAAGAACCGTCTGTGGCTCCTCATCAAAAACACGCCATGGCCCTTGGTGCCAGTGGTGGCCGTGCTGCATCTGCCGGTTTTGGCGTTATTGTTGGTTATGCACGTCCTGCGCGGTGAGGCGCGGCCCGTCTTGCGGGGGATTTTGGCGGGTCTTGCCGGCATAGGGCCAATGGTTACAAGTCGAAGGTCCATCCAAGCGGCGCGCACGGTCTCGGCCTGGACACTTCTAAGAGCGATGGCGGTCAGTCCCCTGACCTTGGCGCGCCGGTCCGCGGTGATTAGGCCAAGGTCCTAGCCTGCGCGGTTGGGTGTGGTCCAAGATAGGGCGCCGTCAGTGACGAACCGCCCAGTCATACAGTCCCCGTGGCCGCCCTCTTCTAGCGTGCGAATGATCAAGGCCCGCTCTTCAGGCGGGGTAATGAACATGATGAAGCCGCCGCCGCCTGCGCCGGAGACCTTGCCCGCGAGCGCCCCAGCCTTTTTTGCCGCCGCCAGCGCCGTCTCGATCAGAGGGGTGGAGACGGCGGGAGATGTTGCCTTCTTGGCCTCCCATCCCCGGTCCAGAACCGTGGCAATGTCGGTTAGGTCGCCATTGAGCAGCGCATCATGCATGGCCCCGGCTTCGCGCTTGAGATTGTGCATGGCCTCTAGAGAGGAGCCGCCTCGGGTCAGGGCCTCGGCTTGACGCTCAATCACCGTCGAGGACTCACGCGAGGCCCCGGTGAACAGCAAGACCAGAGAGGCTTCAAGCTCGTGCATCATGGCACCCGACGCGGCGACGGGGGTGACATCAGCCTGATCATTGGCCCCGAAATTCATCAGATTGATGCCGCCAAAGGCCGCCGCATACTGGTCTTGGCGTCCGCCCCGCAGACCCAGATCCTTGCGTTCAATATCGAAGGCGAGGCGTGCAATCTCATAGGCTGTAAGGGACCAATCATAATAAGCCAACATCGCCTTGACCATCGCGACCACCAGAGCCGAGCTGGACCCCAGACCCGACCCCATCGGGCTTTCGACATAGGTGGTCAGCTTGACCTGAGGCAGCCCGTCTTGGCCATAGAGCTTGGCCATGCGGTTGATGACGCCGCGATGGAGCCGAAGGCCGGTGCTGTCGTCCAAAGGCTGATCGCGGCCAGTTGTTGGCCGATCCACCATCCCCAAATCGGTTGCGATCAGGCTTAAGCCGCCGTCCACTGAAGGCTCGATCGAGGCAAAGGCATAACGATCGATCGTGACATTCAGCACCGAACCGCCATGTTCGTCACAGAAGGGCGACACATCACTGCCGCCCCCGGCCAGGCCCAATCGGAGCGGTGCTCGCGCACGAATCTTAGCCATGGATTATGTCTCCCTGGGGTCGTGTCCCACATGGTGGTGTAACTGGGCGGTAGCCTAGCCGCTCGCGAAGCGCGCCTCTCAATGGCGCCGTAGCGAGTGAGCAGCTTGCCGGGTGGTCATCATAGATTTTCCGGTAAGGTCGGATTGCGAAGTCAAACTCCAATCCGAAAGACCAATGATGACCAACGATATGATGGCCCTACGCGGGCTCGTAGAAAAGAGTGCTGACGCGGATATTTTGCGTGACATGCGGAGCGAAGGACCGCCACCGGTTCGAGGGCCTTCGCGACGGCTTTGCCGCCGAACGGCT
>CANFKD010000012.1 GCA_947447115.1 Caulobacteraceae bacterium | reverse complement strand
TGAGGAAATCGGCAGCGGCGAAATCCAAGGCGGCGCGGTCCAGTCGGGCGCGGTGCAAGGAACGGTCAAACAGGCGAGGAGGGGCGCTCATGGTGCAAGGCCTATATCATCAAAGCGGTGTTCGGAAATGAGACATAGGCTTCGCGCCCTACTCGATTTGCTCTTTCCGCCGCAGGATTTTGCAGAAAGGCCGTCGCAGGGGCCGGGATTAGCGGCGGACGCCTTTTTGAAGGTGAGTTTCCTCGATGATCCGGTCTGTGATGGCTGTGGTATTCCGTTCGAGTTCAATCAGGGCATCGGAGCCCTTTGCCCGGCCTGTAAGGCGCGGCCACGCGCCTTTTCAAGGGCGCGGGCGGCCTGTCTCTATGACGAAGGCTCGCGCGACCTGATCTTGCGGTTCAAACATGCCGACCGGCCCGATCTGGCTAAGCTCTTTCAGCAATGGATTAGCCGCGCGGCGCGGGACCTGATTGCTGAGGCCGATGCCGTGGTGCCGGTCCCGCTCCATCCCTTGCGGCTTTTGTCGCGGCGCTACAATCAGGCCGCCGAGATCGCTCGGCCCCTCGCGCGGCAAGCAGGCCTCGTCTATCTGCCCGACAGTCTCAGGCGCCACCGTGCAACGGCAAGCCAAGGCGGACGGTCTGGCTCTGGACGACGGCGTAATGTCGCGGGTGCCTTTGTCGTACCGCCCGGTCACCAGCGCCAGATCAAGGGGCGGCGGATCTTGCTGATTGATGATGTTTTGACCACCGGTGCCACCGCAGAGGCCTGCGCCAAGGCCCTATTGCGAGCAGGGGCCCGCGCGGTCGATGTTGCTGTGGTCGCAAGGGTGCGCACGGCGGAAAATCACCCTATATAGGAAGCATCAGACCTCGAAAGGCCCGTCATGACCGCCGTGACCATCTATACCAAGCCCTTCTGCCCCTATTGCACCCGTGCAATCGGACTTCTGCGTCAAAAGGGCGTCAGCTATCAGGAAATCGAAGCCGGTATGGACCCGGCTCTTCGCCAAGAGATGATGCAGCGTTCGGGTCGCTCGACCTTTCCGCAGATCTTTATAGGCGACAAGCATGTCGGCGGCTGTGATGACATCATGGCGCTAGAGCGTGACGGCAAGCTGGATGCGATGCTCGCCGCATGAGCCGCCTTGCCGTTGCCCTGATCCAGATGCGCACGCCTGCGAGCCAGGCCGCGGCCTTGGCTCAGGCTGAGCCCTTGATCCGGCAAGCGGCCTCGGAGGGCGCGCAGTTGGTCCTGACGCCAGAGGGTACCAACCTCTTGCAGCGCAATCGCGACGCCATGTTCGCGGCCCTGCGTCCCACGGAGGAGGATGTCTGTGTTCAAGGTCTCATGGCCTTGGCGGCAGAACTGAAGATTTGGCTCTTGATCGGATCGGCGCTGGTTCTGCGCCCCGATGGCTTGGCCGCCAATCGCAGCCTGATGATCTCGCCCGAGGGCAAGATTGTCGCTTCCTATGACAAGATCCACATGTTCGATGTTGATCTGCCGACGGGCGAGCGCCATCGGGAATCTTCGGCCTATACCCCCGGAGAGGCTGCGACGGTGGTGGCGTTGCCAGATGTGAAGATGGGTCTAACCATCTGTTATGATATGCGGTTTTCTTATCTCTACCGGGCCTTGGCTAAGGCCGGTGCAGGCCTGATCAGCGTGCCTGCGGCCTTTACCCGTCCCACCGGTGCAGCGCACTGGGAGATCTTGCTGCGCGCCAGAGCCATTGAGACGGGCAGCTTTGTCTTGGCCCCGGCGCAGGGCGGCACCCACGAAGATGGCCGCGCGACCTGGGGTCACTCGATCATCATCGCGCCTTGGGGCGAGGTCGTTGCTAGCGTCGACCATGACGAGCCTTGCGTGGTCAGCGCCGTGCTGGATCTGACTGAGATCGCCAAGGCCCGCTCGGCTATTCCCGCCCTGATTCATGACCGCGCCTTTAGCGGGCCTGATCTATGATCCGCTATAGTCTCGCCTGCGCCTTGGATCATGAGTTTGAAGGCTGGTTCGGCGCCTCGGCTGATTTTGATGACCAATCGGCGCGGGGCCTGATCGGCTGTCCTGTCTGCGGCTCAACCGATGTGCGCAAGGCGATTATGGCGCCTGCGGTCGTTGGGGCTAAGAAGGGGGCGGTCAGCACCGTAACTGCCGACCAACACGCCATGGCTATGCAGGCTATGGAGGCCATGCGCGACCATGTTGAGACCCATTTTGACGATGTGGGTGACACCTTCGCCTCCGAGGCCCGCGCCATCCACGAGGGCCGGTCTGAACAGAGGGGCATCTATGGGCAGGCCTCGCCCAAAGAGGTCAAGGACTTGGTAGAGGATGGCGTGCCGGTCCTGCCCATGCCGCCAAAGCCTGTGGAAAAACAGAAGCTCAACTAACGGCAAAACCAAGCGAACGGGTCTTTTTTAGCTATTTAAACGGGGTGATCTACTTTGTTTTAGGCTCCCTCATTAACGCTTTGTCTTCTAACATTTTGATATAGAGTTACCTCAGGTTCCTTTTCTCAAAGGACAGGGTCATGTCGATCAATGCAGTGGGGACGGCGGGTCCAGCCTATATGCCGGCGGTGGCACCGCTGCCGGTGCGCCCCGCCCTGTCGATTGACGCCAACAATAGCCAGCGCCTGCCGCCCTTAACGCGCACTGAAAACCTGGCCCGCATGGAGTCGATGCTGGCCAATCAGATTCAGGCCGGAAGCTTGAATCAGAAACAGGCCAACGCCCTCTCGACCTTCTTTGCCAGCCTCGCCACCCAGACCCAGATGGGCGGTGGCCCCAAGGAACTGTCCAGCACCGAAATGATCCGCAAGGGTCTCGAGGCGGAGGAAGAGGTTAGCGAGGAAGAAGGGACTGTGACGGGTACCGAAACGGGGACTGTCCGGCGCAAGCAAACCAGAGCCTCGCGCTCACGTGCGGCCCTCAAGCCTGACCCGGTATTGAACGAGGCCTTAGCCCTTTTTGTGAAGAACCTGAAAGAGGCGCAGGAAAAGACCGCGATCTATGGGGCCTCGGCCCTGTCTCGGTCGATCGCGTCGAATGAGCCGATGATTTTGGACGAAAACGCCTAATCCAAAACCTTAGTCTGAGGTCAAGTTCACAATTAATATCAAAGACTATTAACTTTTTGTTAACCATACAATTTAGGATCGTATTCAAGTCTCGCTGTTAAGCATGTCCTGAAGTAAGGGCCTGGGGGCGCTTGCCACCGAGGAGATGGTGATGTCGATCGCCGCGACCAGTTCGTCCATGATGCGCTATCTGCCCATCGCGCCAACCCAGCAGACCGCACAGATCGCTCGGCAGGGTGCCCCCGCGCAGTCGGTTGATGGTGCCGCGCCGCCGCCTAAGGGCGCGGACAACCGCCAAAAACTACAAGATCTTCTGTCTCAGCAGGTTGATGCTGGCACCATTACCCAAGATCAATCCACCCTCCTGTCAGACTTCTTTGCCAAGGTCGCGGCCAAGGGGGCCCCCACTGGCGGCGGCCCCGGCGGCGATAATGATGGTGATAATGACAAGGGGGCCAAGGGTGACGGCCCCGGCGGAACTGAAGGTCCGGGCGCGGCCGGTCGGCGTCCACCTCCGCCGCCACCACCGCCTGCTGCAGATCAGGCCTCCACGACCGACACCAGCGCAAGCTCGCCTTTGAAGGATGCACTCGATGCCTTCTTGAAGGCCTTGAAAGACAATCAGACCAAGGCCACGGCCTATGGGGCTGCGGTAGCGGCACCGCCGAGCAGCACCGCCCTGTTTGTTGACAAGCTGGTCTAGACGAGGGCCGGTTTTAGGACCGTCATCATATAGTTCACATCGCTATCGCCAGAGCGCACCCACTTGCCGGTGAGGGGGTTGAAGCTGACCCCGAACGGACCTTCGATCTGAACCGGTTCACTGGACAAAAAGGCTTGTAGCTCCTCAGGCTTGAGGAACTTGTTCCAGTCATGGGTTCCGGCCGGCAGCCAGCGCAGGATATATTCCGCGCCGATCTTGGCCAGAGCCAGCGCCTTGAGCGTCCGGTTCATGGTCGCCACGATCATCAGGCCTCCGGGAGCGAGAAGCTGCGAACAGGCGCGTAAATAGGCGCCCGGATCGGCCACATGCTCTATGACCTCCATATTCAAGATCAGGTCATAGGGTCCTGCGCCCTCTTCGAGCAGGGTTTCGGCCGTCGAGCAGCGAAAATGGATGTCGAGCCCCTGTTCAAAGGCATGGGCAGAGGCGGTCTTGATGTTGCGCTCAGAGGCGTCAACGGCGGTGACGTCAAATCCCAAGCGGCTCATCGGTTCAGACAGCAGTCCCCCGCCGCAGCCAATATCGAGCAGCTTGAGGCCGGTGAAGGGCTGGCGCGCCGAACTGTCCCGGCCAAATCGCTGTAAGGCCTGATCGCGGATGAAGGACAGACGTACCGGATTGAACCGGTGCAAAGGGGCGAACTTGCCCTTTGGGTCCCACCATTCGGCCGCAATCCGTGAAAAACGTTCGACCTCTTGCGGATCGACGCTCCATCCTTGCGCCTGATCAGTCCTTGGGGTTTGCATCAAAAACACCGTCCTGCATTGCCGTGAGGCCATTGCGCCGCTAGAACGCGTCGCTTCTTGTTGGAAATGGAGGGCTTAGGCCCATCTGGCAAGTGTAACGACGAAGGAAAGGCGAGCCGAACGTGTCGCGTCTGGTGATGAAATTTGGTGGGACCTCTGTCGCTGATCTGGAACGGATCGCGCGGGTGGGCCGGCTTGTGGCGGCGGAAGTGGCGGCGGGCCATCAGGTCGCGGTGGTGGTGTCAGCGATGGCTGGGCAGACCAACCAGCTTGTTGCCTGGACCGACGGTGCCGGTGCAGTCGCTGAAGGGCTGGCCCCTTCGGATGACGACTATGATGTGGTTGTGGCCTCTGGCGAACAGGTGACAGCGGGTTTGCTTTCCATGACCCTTCGCCACATGGGCCTGAAGGCGCGTTCGTGGATGGGCTGGCAAGTGCCGCTCCTGACCGATGACGCCCATGGCCGCGCGCGGATCGATGAAATTCCTCCTGCCAATCTCGAAGCGGCCTTTGCCGCCGGTGAAGTGGCCGTGATCGCCGGTTTCCAAGGCGTGACCCGTGATGGCCGTATCGCCACGCTGGGACGCGGCGGCTCTGACACCAGCGCCGTGGCCATAGCCGCAGCCATTGGCGGGGCCTGCGATATCTATACCGACGTCGACGGCGTCTATACGACCGATCCGCGCATCGAGAAGAAGGCGCGGCGTCTGGCCAAGATCAGCTATGAAGAGATGCTGGAAATGGCGTCGCTGGGCGCCAAGGTCCTTCAGACCCGCTCGGTTGAACTGGCCATGGCCAAAAAAGTGCCCTTGCGGGTTTTGTCTAGCTTTGTTGAGCCCGGGGAAGCCCCCGGCCAAGGCACCATTGTTTGTGACGAGGAGGAGATCGTGGAAAAGCGTATCGTCAGCGGGGTCGCCTATAGCCGCGACGAAGCCAAGATCACCCTGTTTGGTCTGCCCGACCATCCGGGCGTGTCGTCGAAGATCTTTTCACGCCTGGCCGATGCCAACGTCAATGTCGACATGATCGTTCAGTCGCGGGCGCGCACGACCGATGCGGCCAATATGGAATTTACCGTCGGCAAGCGCGACGCGGGCCGTACCATCGAGATCATGCGCGCGGCTCAGGCCGATATTGGTTTTGAAGATGTGGCGCTGAACGAAGATGTGGCCAAGGTGTCCGTGATCGGCGTCGGCATGCGCAGTCATGCGGGCGTCGCCAAGACCATGTTCGGCGCCTTGGCGGAAAAGGGCGTCAATATCCAGGTCATCTCGACCTCGGAGATCAAGATCAGTGTCCTGATCGATGCCGCCTATACCGAACTGGCCGTGCGCGCGCTTCATGCCGCTTACGGACTGGACCAACTCTAGGGCACCTCGCCCATCACAGTCTCGTGCTTAGGGGGCCGCGTTCGGGATCGCCGCGTTGTCTTTTTGTGCACGAGCCCGCTTTATTCTACACAATGCTTACAGAAGGTCGGCCCAATCGGTCGATCCGCTTGCTTGGTCATCAAGCCTTCGTCCAAATTGTCTAAAAGGCACAGTCGCTAAAGGCACCAGTTAGGGAACCATCGATCAGCATGCCCACGCCGGGTCTAGCCATACGGGGTCCGCGCAGTCTTCTGCGCCAGATTCGCGAAGCGATGGCCAGCGGCGGTCCGGCGCAGGCACGCCTCAATATGGTCGTGCGGATCATCGCTCAGTCGATGGTCGCCGAGGTCTGCTCGATCTATCTGCGGCGTTCGACCGACGATCTCGAACTGTTCGCCACCGAGGGCCTGAACCCCTCCGCCGTCCACAACACCACCCTAAAGCCCGGCGAAGGTCTGGTCGGTGAAATCATGCGGCTTGGTCGGCCGCTGAACCTGTCTGACGCGCCGAACAACCCAAACTTCTCCTATCGGCCAGAGACGGGCGAAGATCCGTTCCATGCCTTCTTGGGCGTGCCCCTGCTGCGCGGTGGTCGCACCATCGGCGTTCTGGTCGTCCAGAACCGGACCGAACGGACCTATGCCGAGGAGGAGGTCGAGGACCTTCAGATCATCGCCATGGTGCTGGCCGAGATGGTCGCGGGCGGTGAACTGTTCAATGAGGCCGAACTTCGCAATGTCGAATTGGCCCCCCATAAGCCCGAACGGCTAAAGGGCGCGAAGTTTGCCGATGGCCTAGCCTATGGCCGAGCGGTCCTGCACGAGTCGGCGGTGATACCATCGGACCTGCTGTCCGATGACGCGCCCGCAGAGTCCTTGCGCCTGCAAAAGGCCATCGAGGCCTTGCAACTACAACTTGACGGCATGCTCGACGGTCATGGGCTGGTCGGGGCCTCTTATGACGTGCTCGAGACCTATCGGATGTTCGCCCACGACCGGGGCTGGAACCGATCCCTCGAAGAAGCCGTCCGGTCTGGTTTGACGGCAGAGGCAGCGGTTGAGCGGGTGCGCTCTGAGCACCGGGCACGGCTGGGCCAAGCGCGCGATCCTTATTTGCGTGAACGGTTGCACGATCTGGAAGACCTCAATGACCGCCTACTGCGCCACCTGTCGGGCGACGGGGCGGCGGTTCGGGTCCTGCCTGAAAACGCGATCTTGATTGCGCGTAACCTCGGCCCTGCCGATCTGCTTGAATATGACCGCACCAAGCTCAAGGGCCTGTTGCTGGAAGAGGGCTCATCGGCCAGTCATGCGGCCATCGTCGCGCGGGCCTTGGACATACCCTGCGTTGGACGCCTATCGGGCCTGCGAGATCGGGTGTCCGAAGGTGATCCAGTCATTGTCGATGGCGAGTCCGGCGAGGCCTATCTGCGCCCTCGGGCCGATGTCATCGAGGCTGTTGGCGCACGGATGGAGGTTCGGGCGCAGAGACGGGCCGAGTTTGCGCGTCTGCGCGACACGCCCGCCATCACCCGCGACGGGGCTAAGGTCAGCCTCTTGATGAATGCCGGTCTGGCCGTTGATCTGGATATTTTGAACGATACGGGCGCGGAGGGTATTGGCCTGTTCCGCACTGAGTTTCAGTTCATGGTCGCTGAGGAATTGCCGCGCCTAGACGCCCAAACCGCGCTCTATGATCGGGTTTTGGATGCGGCTGAAGGACGACCCGTCACCTTCCGGACCCTCGATCTGGGCGGCGATAAGGTGCTTCCCTATCTGGAGGCAGAGCGCGAAGACAATCCGGCCCTTGGCTGGCGCGCCATCCGGATGGGTCTGGACCGACCCGCCTTGCTACGCCTGCAACTACGGGCGCTGATTGCTGCCTCTCGGGGCCGGGAACTGCGGATCATGTTCCCTCTCGTTGCCAGCGTTGAGGAGTTCCGCGCCGCCCGGGCTCTGGTCGATCACGAGATTGCGTGGGCTGAGCGGCGAGGGCGCACAGCTCCCGGTCTCTTGCGTGTTGGGGCCATGATCGAGGCTCCAGCCCTGATCTGGCATCTGGACGCGCTGCTACCCCTGACCGATTTTGTCTCGGTCGGCACCAATGACCTGATGCAATATCTTTTCGCCGCCGACCGGGGCAATCCTCGGGTGGCTGATCGCTATGATCCCCTCTCTCCGCCCGCCCTTCGGGTGATGAAGGCGATCTATGATGCGTGCCACGAGAGCGGAACGCCCGTCTCAGTCTGCGGCGAGATGGCGGGGCGGCCCTTGGAGGCCTTTGCCTTGCTGGCCTTGGGTTATGACCGCCTTTCCATGCCGCCGTCGGGCATTGGCCCCGTCAAGCGCATGGTCTTGTCCTGCGACCGTGAGGCGGCGCGGCGCGGCGTGCTCAACCTATTGAAGGGGTCGGCAGGTTCGGTCCGAAATGAAATTGAGACCCTCGCGCGGAAGCTATCAGTATCTATTTAAGTCATTGTTTTGTAATATTTAGCATGATAATACCGTCACAGATTTGATCTAATCAAATCTTGATGAGGGTGAGGGTGCTTTAAGCCTGATCTTGCCCCATCAATTCGGGGCATTGGCGGATAATGGCATTGGATACTGGCCCGTCTTCATCGCGGTTCGGCAACCTGACGGGTGGTGAGCCCGCTTCGGTGCCTAGCGATGATGCTACCCATGATCCCGCCCCTTCGCCCCTTCGCACCAGTTTCACAATGGCGGACTTTGACCTCGCCCCCACGCTCGGAGATGGCTTGCGTGCGGCGCGTGAATTCCAAGGTCTGACAGCGGTTCAGGTCGCGGAGATGACGCGGGTGCGCCGGGTCTATCTGGTCTCGATCGAAGGCATGCGGTTTGACGAGCTACCGTCCCGTCCCTTCGCCTTGGGCTATGTGCGTGCCTATGCGCAGGCCTTGGGTTTGGATGAGTTACACGTCATTGAGCGGTTCCGCCGCGAAGTTCCAGACGAGACCGGTCCCCTTCGCGCTCCGTCAGGGCTGCAGCCCCAGTCTGATCCTCGCGTTCGATTGATTGCCATTGTTGCCCTCGTTGTGTTCAGCGCCGTTCTGATTTGGAATGTTACCCAGCACGCGCTCAAGGAACCGGCGGTGCCCGCACCGACCGTGCCGGATCTGGCCATGGCGGCTTCGGGTCTGCCGGTCAGTGATCAACATCTTCTGGGGCAATCGACGGTCAGCCTCGGCGAGCCCCTTCCAGCCCCTGCAGAATCCACCCTTCCAACGGCCTATGTCACCCCGGGCTTGGCGGCAGCCACGGCGGCGGGTGGATCCGTCGATGGGGCCCAAGCCAATGCTAAGGCGCTGGCTGCCGCGCAAAAGGCAGGCGGCGTGACGCCCTTGGTGCCAGAGGCCACCGTTCCCGTGCGCGCAGCCTTCAACGCCCACGGCGCGGTCTATGGCGCGGCACCTCAGCAGTCGGTGGTGACGATCCAAGCCCGCAAGAGCTCGTCGATCATTATCAAGGGCGCTGACGGATCGGTCTATTTCGCGCGCCAACTGGCCGCTGGCGAGGCCTATCGGGCCCCGATGGTTGCGGGTCTAACCTTGGATGTGTCTGATCCCGTCGCCTTCGATGTCTATGTGAACGGCGAGTTCACGGGCAAACTCCCGGCCGCTGTGACGCCCCTGTCTCGGCTGGGCAATGTGGCAGCGGCCTCTTTGGGCAATTAAGGCCCGGCCGCTGACGATAGGCTTGGGTTTTGCCGTCAGACGGCTTAGTTATAGCCCATCATGAGCGCACACGATCACAGCGATAAGGGCCCGGATGCTGCTGGGCTGGCCCATGTCCGCCCTTGGCGGATGATTCAGCGCCGTCCGACGCGCAAGATCCGCGTCGGCTCGGTTGAGGTCGGAGGCGACGCGCCCATCTCTGTCCAGTCCATGACCAACACCCTGACCTCGGACGCTGGCGCCACCATCGATCAGATCCGTCAGTTGGAAGAGGCCGGGGCCGACATTGTCCGGGTCTCGTGCCCGGATGTGGAATCGACAGCGGCCTTCAAGACCATCGTCAAGGCCGCCAAGGTGCCCTTGGTCGCCGATATCCATTTTCACTATAAGCGCGGCATCGAGGCGGCTCAGGCGGGCGCGGCGTGCCTTCGGATCAATCCGGGCAATATCGGCTCTGCGGACCGGGTGCGTGATGTTGTGCAGGCGGCCAAGGATCATGGCTGTTCGATCCGCATCGGCGTCAATGCCGGGTCGCTGGAGCGCGAGCTTCTCGAACGCTATGGCGAGCCCTGCCCCGAGGCGATGGTCGAAAGCGCGCTCAACCATGCGCGCATCCTTCAGGACCATGATTTCCACGAGTTCAAGATCAGCGTCAAAGCCTCCGACGCCTTCTTGACCGTCGCGGCCTATCAGATGTTGTCTGAGGCTATTGATTGTCCGCTACACCTTGGTGTGACCGAGGCCGGTGCCTTGCGCACCGGTACGGTCAAGTCCTCCATCGGGATGGGCTCGCTGCTCTGGGCCGGAATTGGCGACACGATCCGTGTGTCACTGGCCGCTGATCCGGTTGAGGAGGTCAAGGTCGGTTTTGATATTCTTAAGTCGCTGGGCCTGCGCCATCGCGGCGTCAATATCATCGCCTGTCCCTCCTGCGCACGGCAAGGGTTCAATGTCATCAAGACGGTCGAGGCCCTTGAAGAGCGCCTCGCCCATATCGCCACCCCCATGAGCCTGTCGATCATTGGCTGTGTCGTTAACGGCCCCGGCGAGGCCCTCTATACCGACATCGGCTTTACCGGCGGCGGCAAGGGTGCGGGCATGGTCTATACAGCCGGTAAGCCGGACCACAAGATGGACAATGACCATATGATCGACCACATCGTCGAGCTGGTCGAGGCCCGCGCGGCGGTCTTGAAGGCGCAAGTCTAGCCTCACCCTAGCCCCGCCCTTGGCCAAATCGCGCCGATTAGGCTAAAGCAATCCCCCCGCCGTCTGGCGGTGCAGTTGGAGACCGTGCGTGCATCTTCCTCAGGCCAAGCTAGAGGCTGTTCTGGACCGCTATCGTGAGATCGAAGCTCGGATGGGCGCGGCGGCGGATGGGGCCGAGATCGTGCGCCTGTCCAAGGAGCATGCGGAACTGCGTCCGGTGGCGGAGGCGGTAGAAACGCTCGCCCGCGCCCGCGCCGAAGCGCCGGATCTGGAAGAGATGATCGGCAGTGGCGATCCCGACATGGCCACCATGGCCCGGGAAGAGCTTCAGGTGCTCAGTGAACGCCTGCCGGTCCTAGAGCGCGAAGTGGCCCTACTGCTGGCCCCCAAGGACAAGGACGAGAACGCTTCTGCCATTCTCGAAGTGCGGGCCGGAACCGGCGGCGATGAGGCGGCCCTGTTCGCCGGTGACCTCTTTCGCATGTATCAGCGCTATGCCCAGCTTCAGGGCTGGCGGGTTGAGGTGGAGTCTATCTCCGAAGGCGATGCGGGCGGCTTTAAGGAAGTTATCGCCTCGATCACTGGCGACGGCGTGTTCGGGCGTTTGAAATTTGAGAGCGGCGTGCACCGGGTCCAGCGGGTGCCGGAAACCGAGGCGGGCGGGCGTATCCACACCTCTGCGGCCACGGTCGCGGTCCTGCCCGAGGTCGAGGATGTCGAGATCGAGATCAACGAATCTGACATTCGCATCGACACCTATCGCTCCAGCGGCGCGGGCGGTCAGCACGTCAACAAGACTGACTCTGCCGTGCGCATCACCCACCTGCCCACCGGCGTCGTGGTGACCAGCTCTGAAAAGTCGCAGCACCAGAACCGGGCGCGGGCCATGAAGGTCTTGCAGGCCCGGCTCTATGACATGCAGCGCTCAGCCCTCGACAATGCCCGCGCCGATAGCCGCAAGAGCCAAGTCGGCAGCGGTGACCGGTCTGAGCGCATCCGGACCTACAATTTCCCGCAAGGCCGGGTGACCGATCACCGGATCAACCTGACCCTCTATAGTCTGCCCAAGCTGCTGGAGGGCGATGGACTGGATGAGATGATCAAGGCCCTGATCGCCGAAGATCAGGCCGAGCGCCTTGCCTCGCTCGAAGACGAGTACGGCTGAGCCGATGGGCGGGATCGTCACGGGCCTCTATCGCCACCCGATCAAGGGTTTTACGCCAGAGCGTCTGGACCAGGTGAACCTGACGGCGGGGGCCTATTTTCCCTGTGACCGGTTGTTCGCCATTGAGGATGGTCCCAGCGGCTTTGATCCTGCCGCCCCCGCCTACATCTCCAAGACCCGGTTCACGGTGCTGGCCAAGATCGCCGAGGTGGCGCGAGCCCGCACCGCCTATGATGAGGCCAGCGGCCAATTGACGGTTGAAGCCGATGGCATGGAGCCCTTGTTGGCCGATCTAGCCACGGATGCAGGGTCTAACGCCCTGTGCGACTGGTTGACCCGGCTTCTCGGGGATCAGGCTTCTGGGCCCTTACGGTTGCTCAAGGGGCCTCAGAGCCACCGGTTCATGGATGATCCGACGGGCTATGTCTCGGTGATCAATCTGGCCAGTGTGCGGGACCTTGAGGCACGGATGGGCGTGCCGATCGATCCCATGCGCTTTCGCGCCAATCTCTATGTCGAGGGCTGGCCCGCTTGGGCGGAAATGGATCAGGTCGGCCAGACTGTGACGATGGGTGAGGCTGAGGCCAAGATCACCAAGCCGATTGTCCGTTGTGCGGCGACCCATGTTGACCCTGTGACCGGCGAGCGGGACCTTGATCTGGTCTCGGCCCTGTTCGAGGCCTACGGTCACCGCTTTTGCGGCGTCTATCTATCTGTTACCCTAGGTGGATTGATCCGGCTGGGAGATGGTGTCCTGTTGGACCGATCTCGTGTCTGAACGCCTAAGAGTGAGTGCCCATTGCCTATGACTGGTTTTGACACATCGGAAGGTTTGACCTTGGTTCAAGCTTGGACGGCCGCACGCCATCGGCTGGCCGCCGCCTCGATTGAAAGCCCGGTCATTGATGCGCGCCTGTTGCTCGAGGTCGCCGCCAGTGCTACCCGCACCGACATTGTCACCGACCCCTATCGGCCTCTGACCCCAGAGCAGATCCGGACCTACGATAGCTACCTTGCGCGCCGTGAGGCCCGTGAACCGGTCAGTCACATCATCGGCCGCAAGGGCTTTTGGACCCTCGAGCTGAAGGTCACGCCGGACGTTCTGACGCCGCGTCCCGACACGGAGGTCATTGTTGATCTGGTGGTCAAGAGCTCACCCATGGACAAGCGGGTTCGCATCCTTGATTTGGGCGTGGGATCGGGGGCCATTATCCTGGCCATCCTCAACGAACTGCCCTTGGCGGAGGGTATCGGCATCGATATCTCGCTTCCGGCCCTGGAGGTGGCGCGAGAGAATGCGGCGCGGGTCCTGCTGGAGCATCGGGTGACCTTTTCCCATGCCAACTGGACCGAAGGCCAACAGGACGAGGCCTACGACATTGTGGTGTCGAACCCGCCCTATATCGCCACCGATGTCATAGCGACCTTGGAACCAGAGGTGCGGGACCACGAGCCGATGCTGGCCCTCGACGGCGGTGCAGACGGGCTCAATGCCTACCGATTGCTGGCCGGTGAGATCATGCGGGTCTTGAAGCCCGACGGCTGGTTCGCCATCGAAATTGGCTATGATCAGTCCAAATCGGTTGAAGCCCTTATGCGCGAGGCTGGGGCGCAGCGAGTCCGCACCGTCCGTGACCTCTCCAATCGCGACCGTGTTGTTACGGGCGTGAAAAATATCCTTGGAAAAGCCGCCACTATTGGCTAGAGCATTACTGTCTCCACCCAATAAGTCGGCGTTTAGGAGAAAGCGGTTGTTCTAACCCAATCGCCTCTGACCTCCGACAGACTCGGTCATCGCCAATGTTACCCTCGCTCATCGCGAAGGCCGTTGTCGACGGATAGGGGACAAGGAACCACCAACGTTTTCAAACAGGACATTCGGGGTTAGCCCCAGTCCCGACAGAGGCTTCAGCCCAAGGTCCCCTTATAACGTCCCTCTTGGCCGTTCAGGCATCCCGGCGAACCAGGTCACCGACAAGATATGAGAGATTTCAAAGGAATGAAGCGGCAGCGTGGCCGCGGTCGGCCCGGCGGTGGCAATACCGGCGGCGGTGGTAAGCCGCAGCAGAACGCCAACCGAGCCTTCGAATCCAATGGCCCTGATGGGGTCAAGATTCGCGGCCATGCCCAGCACGTCTTCGAAAAGTACCAGCAACTGGCCCGTGACGCGTCGTCAGCGGGTGACCGGGTTCTGGCCGAAAACTATCTACAACATGCCGAGCACTATTTCCGGCTCCTGAGGGCGGTTCAGCCTCACCGCACGGCGGCTGAAATTCTCGGGCGTGATTCGATTGCGTCGGGCTTCGATATCGATTTCGAAGACGAGAACGGCGACTATCAAGCCGATCCTCAAGAGGCTGAAGTCAGCGACGAGCAACCTCGCCAAGACCAGAGACCAGAGCCGCGCCAAGAGCAACCGCGTCAAGATACCCGTCAGGACCAACGCGGAGAGGGTCGCCAAGACCAGCCTCGCCGGGATCGTGACCGCAACTTTGGCCGTGACCGCGACCGCGAACCGCGCCAGCAGGGCGAACGCTTCCAACAGGGTGACCGCCCTCAAGGCGATCGGCCTCAAGGTGACCGTCCTCAGGGGGAACGCACGCAAGGGGACCGTCAGGACCGCCCAGAGCGTCAGGACAGGCCAGAGCGGCAAGATCGTCCGCAGCAGGGCGAACGGTTCCAAGGCGATCGTCCAGAGCGTCCCTATCGTGATGATCGCCGTGAGCGCTATGAAAACCGCGAACGCTATAGCGAGCGGCCTTCCGATCCTTTGGCGGTCGTTGAACCAGAGGCGACCCCTCTGACCCAACCGGCACCGATGCAAGAGGCGTCGCCCGTCTTGCGCTCGCAGGATGGATCCACCAGCCATGCCCCTGCATTCCTGCAGGCGCGTCCTGAGCCCGCCCCCGCCCCTGCAGCCCCTACTGAGGTTGCGGATGAAGAGGTTAAGCCCAAGCCTCGGCGTGGTCGGCCACCGCGTAACCCTGAAGCGGCAAAACCCTCGGGTTCCACGGACGAGGTCTAGACCTTAACCGTCGATCCTATGGTGACCCAATAGACCAAGGCCAGTCAGCTTCCCTGACTGGCCTTTTCCTTGTCTGCGGGGGAGGGGTTAACCGAGGCAATGCGTGCGCCCTTACCGGTGAGCATCTGGTCGATCCGATGTTTTTCGGCGCGGAAGGCGGCGAGGTTGCGACCGGAGAGGGCCGAGCCTTGCGGGATCTTCGCGCCCTTGGGGTTCAGCTTGGCCCCATTGCGCATGACTTCGTAATGCAGGTGCGGGCCGGTGGAAGAGCCGGTCGATCCAACATAGGCGATCACTTGGCCCTGCCGGACGCGCGAGCCCGGGCGCAGCTTCGGCGACCAGCGCGACAGGTGGGCATAGGCGGTGGCCCAGCCGCCGGAATGCTGGATCTTGACCCAGCGACCATAGCCGCCGTTCCAGCGCACCTCTTTGACCACGCCGTCGCCGGCTGCGATCACGGGGGTGCCTGAACCGACCCCAAAGTCTATGCCTTGGTGCATCCGGTTATAGCCCAAGATCGGATGGCGACGGACGCCAAAGCCTGAGGTCATGCGGGCGCCATCGACGGGCGTGCGCAGCAGGAAGCCGCGGATGTTTTTGCCATTCTCATCGAAATATTGGGTCGGTGACTTCGCGTTCTCTTTGAAGCGATAGAAGCGGTTGGTGCCGCCATTGGCCTCGATCTCAGCATAGAGCAATTCGCCCGTCTCGACCGTACGGCCCGCTTCGGTCAGGGTGCGGTCAAAGATCATGCGGAAATTGTCACCCGGTTGGATGTCACGACTGAAATCCAGCTTGTGGCCGAAGAGCTTGACGACCTGAGCGGTGAGGGCAGGGGTGGCCCCGGCCTGGGTGGCGCTTTCATAGAGCGAACCCTGCATCTGGCCCTGAGCGACGGTGGTTTCAGACCGCAGTTTCTCTTCCAGTTCGCGCAGCTTGAGCGCGCCGTCGAAGGTCCGCGAGAGGGTCAAGGCTGACGCCGGGCCAGTGCGCATGGATAGGCCAACCAGCCGCACGGGGCCGCGTTGATCGCGCGGGCGAGCAATGGCGGCGTCAAAGGCGAGGCCCGCCTTGATATTGACCGTGTCGAAGGTTGCGCCAATGGCCTTGACCACTTCGCGCGCTTCGCTGTCGCTGACGCCTGCGCGGCGAACGGCGGCCTCGAAGGTCTCGCCCCGGCGAACCTCAACCGGGATATTTTCGGGGCGGCTATAGCCGGGTTGAGCTTCGGCTTGGGTGAAGGCCTCATGCTGCAGTTCGCTCAGTTGCGCGGTTGCCTGTTGAACGGCCGCAGCATTACGGGTTTCAAGGGCGCTGAGCTGCCAAGCCAAGGTGAGGGCCGCCAAGCCCGCCACGCCGACCACGAGCCGAGGGGTCAGCCGCACCGGTGTCCGTCTTGGATCGAATTCTATCATCGTCCCTCCTTGCGCGGGTGCGCGGTGCTTGGATCGGTGACCGAACTGAACTCCCCTAGGGCCGCTCTGCCGCTCTCCGCAGGCCTTAACCAAAGGTTAAAACCGGGTGGCCGGATATTTGGCGACTCTGGCGGTCTTGTCACGGACAAAATTGATTTTGGTCAGCGTGAGAGGACAAGATATGGCGCTGCCTAACCGGCAGGCAGGGCCGTTATGGCCCCTTTCTCAAGATAGCCATAAAAAACCCGCCTTGGGGAAGGCGGGTTCTTCTGGAGGTCCGTAATGCTGGGGTCTGGCCTTAGGCGGCGGAGACTTCGAGCATCTCGTTGGGATCGCGCAGGACATAGCCCCGGCCCCAGACGGTTTCGATATGGTGTTGGCCATTGGCGGCCGAGGCCAGCTTCTTGCGAAGCTTACAGATGAAGACGTCGATGATCTTCAGCTCTGGCTCGTCCATGCCGCCATAGAGGTGGTTCAGGAACATTTCCTTGGTCAGGGTCGTGCCCTTGCGCAGGGAAAGCAGTTCCAGCATCTGATATTCTTTGCCGGTCAGGTGAACGCGTTGAGAGAAGACCTCGACGGTCTTGGCGTCCAGATTGACCGTAATGTCGCCGGTGCGGATGACCGATTGGGCGTGGCCCTTGGAGCGACGGACCACCGCATGGATGCGAGCGACCAGCTCGTCCTTATGGAAGGGCTTGGTCATATAGTCGTCGGCACCGCTGCCGAAGGTCTTGACCTTGGTATCGATTTCCGAGGTACCCGACAGGATCATGATCGGCGTGTTGATCTTCGCGACCCGAAGGGTGCGCAGAACGTCCATGCCGGACATATCGGGAAGGTTCAGATCGAGCAGGATCAGGTCGTAATCGTAAATCTTGCCCAGATCGACGCCTTCTTCACCCAAATCGGTGGTGTAGACGTTGAAGCCCTCGGACTTGAGCATCAATTCGATGCTCTGCGCTGTTGCGCTGTCGTCCTCAATCAACAGTACGCGCATCGACCCCTCCCCGCCCAAAGGCGGCTTCGCTTCGCGGAATGATAAAATCCGCCCCCAGTAAACTCTTAACCATATTTGCCTGCCATTCACTTACACTTGGTTAACTTTGAATGACCGGCCATTTCGTTCTAGGGTGATTTGCAAAGCCCGCGCAAGGGCTGCGTTAACCATTTTATTTATTGGAATCACAGACTTTTAATATCTGATGGGCTGGTGTTCACTCCCCTTTAAGGTCAAGGGTGGAAAATCAAACTGACGATAAAATTTTTTTGTCGTTAAATTTTAGAGGACCATAAAGTGCGCAACCTTGTGGCAGCTGTCGAGCGCATAGACCCGCTGGTGGTCTTTGGGCGCGTGGCGGCGGTCAATGGCTTGCTGATTGAGGCCAAGGGCGGGCTGACCCGTCTGGCCGTCGGCGCACGGGTGGAGATTACCCGCCTTCGCGATGTTCCTTTAGCCGCTGAAGTGGTTGGTTTTCGCGAGGCGAGGGCGCTTTTGATGCCCTTTGGTCCGGTCGAGGGCGTCGCGCCGGGGGCTGAGATCCGCATCCTCTCCGAGGGCGCCAATATTCGCCCGACCTTGGCGTGGCGCGGGCGGATCATTGATGCCTTTGGCGAGCCGATTGATGGCAAGGGCCCCTTGCCACAAGGCCAGGTGCCCTATCCCTTGCGTGCGGCACCCCCGCCAGCCCATGCCCGTGGCCGCGTGGGCGAGCGATTGGACCTCGGCGTTCGGTCCATGAATGTCTTTACCACCTGCTGCCGGGGCCAGAGGCTTGGCGTCTTTGCCGGTTCGGGCGTCGGCAAGTCCGTGCTCCTGTCGATGCTGGCGCGGGAGGCGACCTGTGATGTGGTCGTTGTCGGCCTGATCGGTGAACGGGGCCGCGAGGTACGGGAATTTATCGAAGAGACCCTCGGCGAGGCCGGTCTTGCCCGAGCCGTGGTGGTCGTCGCCACGTCGGATGAGCCCGCTCTAAAGCGTCGCCAAGCGGCCTATATGACCATGGCCGTGGCAGAGTTCTTTCGCGATCAGGATCAAGAGGTCCTGTGCCTGATGGATTCAGTAACCCGCTTTGCCATGGCTCAGCGCGAGATCGGACTGGCGGCAGGCGAGCCACCGACGACCAAGGGCTATACGCCGACGGTCTTTACCGAATTGCCGAAGCTACTTGAGCGGGCGGGACCAGGTCCCGTGCGGCCCGATGGGTCCGAAGGCGGACCGATCACGGGTCTCTTTACGGTGCTGGTCGATGGCGATGACCATAATGAGCCCATCGCCGATGCGGTGCGTGGTATTTTGGACGGGCACATCGTTATGGAGCGGGCCATTGCCGAGCGGGGCCGCTTCCCTGCCATCAATGTGCTGAAGTCGATCTCGCGGACCATGCCCGGCTGTCAGCGGCCCTATGAGCGCGAAATTGTCTCCAATGCCCGCCAAACCCTGTCGGCCTATTCCAACATGGAAGAGTTGATCCGCATTGGGGCCTATCGCATGGGCACCGATCCTCAGATCGACCGCGCCATTCGCCTGAACCCAGCGCTCGAACAGTTTTTGGGACAGGATAAGGACGAGGCGACGTCATTGGATGAGTGTTTCTCCACCCTTGCCGACATCCTCAATCAGGATAGCGCATGAGCCGCTGGGTCCAGTCCTTGATCCGCATCTCGGACTATGAGGTGCAGACCCTGCAAAAGCGGCTCGCTGAGATTGTCGGGCGCCGCGTTGATGCGGAAATGCGGATCGTCATGCTGGTGGCGGAATCTGAAGCTGAAGCTCGTCACGCTGAGGCCGATGTCGAGGCGGGCTTTATGCAGCTTGGATTCAACCATGCGGTGCGGATGCGTAAAACCGAGATTCAGCTAACCATCGATGCCCTGCTGGTCGAAGAGGCGGGGGCTCGCGATGCGCTGAGCGTCGCCTTTGAAGATCTCAAACGCTATGAGCAGGTCGCCGAAGCGCAAAAGGTCAAGGCCGCCAAGCTGGAACAGCAGCGTGAGACGGCGGCGCTGGATGAGTTGGGGCTACGACGCCCTCGTCAAGGACTGGGGTAAGAGACTAGTCCTGATCAGCAGGGGTGCTGGCTTGGCGCATGGCGTGCAGATCGTCGCTGATCCGGAACACCGCCAAATAGAATTCACAGGCGGCGCGCCAGAGCAGGATCAGGGCACCGACCACCAAAAATCCACCGACCAGAACCGGCAAGGCAATGAGCAGACCGGCGAGGGTGCCATCGCGCAAGGCAAGGCCGACCGCACCGCCGACAATGGCGAAGGCCATCAGGGCCAGCAACCCAAGACCGGCCCAATAGATCAGATGCACAACCTCACGGGTCAGCAGCTTCTCGAAGGTCAGCATGTCCCAAATCAAGGACTTCAGACTGGTAGACTTGGTTGTGATCGGCGCGCGCATGGTCAGTCCAGGATCTGGCGGTCATTTCCCGCCGGTTCTTCGCTATCAGGCACAGAGGCCGTTCGCAACGTTAAGGATGGCGCTAGATCTGGCCAACAGACTTTAACCTAGCGCGGTGATGGACTTCATTTTGTGACAGGACCACGGTCTGCCCCCGGAACCGCTCAATAATGGAGCGAACATAGGGACGGATGGTCGGGCCGGTCAGCAGGACGGCCGCGTCACCATTGAGCGCCGCCCGTTCGAAATTCTCGCGGACCAGACGGATGAAGTCCTGCAGCTTCGAAGGAGCTAGCGCCAGTTGCTTGTCATCGGCCGGACCGACCAGAGCGTCGGCAAAGGCATGTTCCCACTCTGGCGACAGGGTAATGATCGGCAGGGCCCCATCGTCGCCCTTGTGCTGCCAGCACAGCTGTTTGGCCAAGCGGGCGCGAACCTGTTCGACCAACAGAACGACCGAGCTATTGTGCGGCGCGGCCTCGCCGATCCCTTCGAGGATGGTCGGCAGATCGCGGATAGAGACCCGCTCCTTGAGCAGAGCCTGCAGAACGCGCTGAACGGTGGTTGCGCTGACCACGCTGGGGATCAGGTCCTCGACCAGCTTCTTCTGCTCGCCCGGCAGGTCCTTCAAGAGCTTCTGGACTTCGGAATAGGACAGAAGGTCTGTCATATTGTCCTTGAGGATCTCGGTCAGGTGCGTGGTCAAGACGGTGGCTGGATCGACGATGGTGTAGCCACGGAAGGTAGCCTCCTCGCGAAGGGCTTCGTCCACCCAAGTCGCAGGCAGGCCAAAGGCCGGCTCGAGCACATGCTCACCAGGAAGATCGACTTGGCCGCCGCGGGGGTCCATGACCATCAAGAAGCCAATCCGAACCTCGCCGCCGCCCGCTTCCATCTCTTTGATGCGGATCGAATAGCCTTGATTGGGCAGGCGCATATTGTCGAGAATGCGCACGGACGGCATGACGAAGCCAAATTCGGAGGCCAGCGTTCGGCGCAGGGCGCGGATCTGGTCGGTGAGGCGGCGCCCTTCGAGATCATTGATCAGGTTCAGCAGGCCGTAACCCAGCTCAATCTTGACGTCGTCAATGGCCAAGGACCGGGCGATGGGCTCTTCCTCGTCCTCTATTGGGCCCGCCGCAGTCCCTTCCTCGCGTTCCGGCTCCATCGTGTCTTGTGATCGACGCCATGACAGCAGGCCCGAACCGATGGAGATGGCTGCGAAGGGCAGGATCGGCATGCCGGGGACCAGAGCAATCACGCCCGCTGCCGCCGACACCATGCCAAGGCTGACCGGGTTCATGCTGAGCTGGGTGACGAGGGCAATGTCTGCTGCCCCTTCAACGCCCGCCTTAGACACGAGGAAACCGGCGGCGAGCGAGATGATCAGGGCGGGGATTTGGCTGACCAGACCATCACCAATGGTCATGATGGTATAGGTCGACGCGGCTTGGCCGATCGGAATGCCGTGCTGGAAGACCCCGATCAGGATACCGCCTATGACATTGATGAAGGTGATGGCCAGACCGGCAACGGCGTCACCGCGCACAAACTTTGACGCACCATCCATGGCCCCGAAGAAGGTGGATTCTTGCTCCAGTTCCTTACGGCGCTTTTTGGCAACGCCTTCATCAATCAGGCCTGCCGACAGGTCAGCATCGATGGCCATCTGCTTGCCGGGCATGGCGTCGAGGGTGAAGCGGGCCGCGACTTCGGCGATCCGGCCAGAACCCTTGGTAATGACAATGAAGTTCACCAAGACCAAGATGGCAAAGACGATCACACCAATGATGAAGTTGCCTTGCATCATCATGGCCCCGAACGAGGCAATGACCTGACCGGCACCATGCACGCCCTCATGCCCGTGGGCGAGGATCAGGCGGGTCGAAGCGACATTGAGCGCCAAACGATAGAGCGTCGCGACCAACAGAACCGTTGGAAAGCTTGTGAAATCCAACGGCCGCTTGAGCAGGATGGCGGTCATCAGGATCAGGACGGACATGCTGATCGAAATGGCCAGTAGCAGATCAAGCAGGACGGGTGGGACGGGGATGATCAGCAGGACAATGATCCCGACAACCCCGATGGCCATGATCACATCGCCGCGGCTCAGCCAGCCCCAAACCTCTTTGGCTGTGGGGGCAGATGCCGTGCGGGTATTGAGATCCAGTTGGGCCATTCTGTCCTAAATCACTCTAAGTCTTTTACCGGGGTCGGCTGTCAGCTCTTAAGCGGCTGAGGTTCCTGTGCCTTGGTGCGCTGGCACCGCAACACCGGCTTCGGAATATTCCTTGAGCTTGTTTCGTAAGGTCCGGATCGAGATGCCCAAGATCGTGGCGGTATGGGTCCGGTTGCCAAAACAGTGGTTCAAGGTGTCGATGATCAGGTGCTGCTCGACCTCGGCGACGGTCAGGCCGACAAAGCCGCGTGAGGCATCGGCATTTACAGCCGACATGGCCGCCGATGCGGCTTGAGCCGCGCGGCTCGCGGTCTGCGCCACAGGATCGCTGCTGGCCCTGGCGGCCATAGGCTGTCCATCGGGAAGACGAATGGCGGGCTCGGCAATGTCTAAACCGGTTGAGAGCAAGACGGCGCGGTGCATGGCATTTTCCAGCTCCCGCACATTGCCCGGCCAACGGTGGGACAGGAGCCGTTTGCGCGCCTCGTCCGAAAGGGGCCGTTCGGGGATGGCGTTGGAAGCGGAGTATTTTTTGATGAAATGGTCTGCCAACGCCAAGATATCGGCGGGACGCTCGCGCAGGGCCGGGAGGCGCAGATTGACGACATTCAGGCGATAGAGCAGGTCTTCGCGGAAGGTGCCGGCCTTCACAGCCTCGGCCAGATCGCGGTTCGAGGTGGCGAGAATGCGGATATTGACCTTCACAGGGCGCGTACCACCGACCCGGTCGATCTCGCGCTCTTGCAGGGCGCGCAGCAGTTTGGCCTGTAGACGCGTGTCCATCTCGGAAATTTCGTCGAGCAGCAAGGTGCCGCCATCGGCCTCTTCGAACTTACCGATCCGGCGGGCAATCGCCCCCGTAAAGGCACCCTTTTCGTGACCGAACAGCTCAGATTCGAGCAGGTTTTCCGGAATGGCCGCGCAGTTGACGGAGATGTATGGGCGGGCTGCGCGCTTTGACTTCTGATGCAGATATTTGGCCATGACCTCCTTACCGACGCCGCTTTCGCCGGTAATCAGGATCGAGGCGTCGGACGCAGCGACCTGATCGGCCAGGGCGATGACGGCGGTCATGGACGGATCACGTGCGACCAAGGCGCTGTCTTCGGCGACCACGGCGGCCAGAACCGCTGCGATCAACTCAGCATCTGGCGGCAGGGGAATGAACTCTTTGGCTCCAGCGCGGATGGCGTCACCGGCACGGCGGGGATCAGCGGCAATCCCGCAGGCTACCACCGGCACGTGAATGCGCTCGGCCTCGTTGGCCGCGATGAGCGCGGCAATGTCGAGGTCATAGTCCACCATCAACAGGTCCGCGCCCTGCCCCGCGCGCAGGGCATGGGTGGCCTTGGCACAGGTGTCGACATGGGCCACCTTTGCGCCTGTGGCCATGGCCATTTGCACCGCTGCGGAAAGCTGCCCGCTCAATCGTCCGACGACTAGAAGCCGCATAATTTTCTCCTCAATGGCTCACAACCGATCAGGACTGCGAGTCACCGTCCTTAATGATTTCCGTCATGGTCACGCCCAACCGCTCATCAACGATGACGATCTCGCCGCGGGCCACGAGGCGGTTATTGACGTAGATATCGATGGCTTCCCCGACCTTGCGGTCCAGTTCCAGAATGCTTCCCGCGCCGAGCTTTAAGAGCTGAGCGACCGACAGTTGGGCGCGGCCAATGACGGCTGAAATGCTCACAGGAACATCAAAGACCGTGGACAGGTCGCTTGCGGATTTGCTTTCGTTATCCGTCGGCATGTCCGAGGCCAAGCCATCGGAAGGGTCGAACTCGTCGAGGGTCAGGGGCGTGTCGCTGGCCATGGGCAGACCTCTCTCTTAGGGGTTGATGGTGGAAGGAAGAGCGTGGGGATTGATCGCTTCGGCATGCATGCCCTCGGCGATCAAGGCGTTGTGTAGGGCTTGAGCGACCCGCTCAGCCGTGACGGTCGGGTCATAGCTGGCGCGGCCATCGCCCCAATCAAAGTGGAAGGCGGCGTGCGGCATCATGGGGTCTGCCTTGACGATGATCTGTCCAGGCATGCCCAAGGCTTGGGCCTGTTCATCCAGCGTCCTTTGGAACCGCTCAACCAGATCGACAGAGGCCCGAACGGTGAGGCGCGGCCCGGTCGTAATCTCAGCCGCAAGGACATCAAGCGCCGCACGGGCAGGGGCGTCTGGAAACTGCTCGAGGGCCGCATCGGCAATTTGCCGCGCGCAGGCGAGGGACAGTTCCGCCGATTCCACCCGATGGTCATGGGCGATCTGGACAAGGGTTGAAAGGGCCGCCTGGGCCGCATGGGCTATACCCTGCAGCGCGGCGGCGGCGGCTTGCTCGGCAATCACGAGGGCTGAATGCTGACCCTCTTCGAAACATTCCGCCCGGATCTGCGTCACCTCTTCGAGGGTAAAGATACGCTTCTGCTTGGGTGGGGCATAGGCAATGCCGCCCTCCTCGTCGAAGACCGTATCAAAGCTGAATTTGCGGGGCGCGCCGTCGGTCATCTTAGTAGATCAACTCATCGTCGCCGCCCTGGCCGGCCATCATGATTTCGCCGCGAGCGGCAAGATCCTTGGCGACCTGAACCATGGCCATCTGGGCCGCATCAACGTCCTTCAGACGCACGGGGCCCATAGATTCCATGTCGTCGCGCATGATCTTCGAGGCGCGCTCGCTCATATTGGAGAAGAACAGTTCGCGCAGGGCATCGGACGAGCCCTTGAGGGCCAGACCCAACTGATCCTTTTCCACGGCGCGAAGGAGGGTCTGCACCCCGCCGGGGTCGAGCTTGGCGAGGTCTTCGAACACGAACATCAGGGCACGGATACGCTCGGCGCTCTCGCGGGTGCGTTCTTCCAAGGCGCTGAGGAAACGCGACTCGGTTTGGCGGTCGAAATTGTTGAAGATGTCGGCCATCATTTCGTGGCTGTCGCGCTTGGCGGTGCGGGCCAGGTTGGACATGAACTCATTGCGCAGGGTCAGTTCGATCTTGTCCAAGATCTCGCGCTGAACCGGCTCCATCCGCAGCATGCGGGTGACGCATTCCAGCGCAAAATCCTCGGGCAGGGCGGACAGAACGCGTGCCGCGTGATCGCCTTTGATCTTGGACAGCACCACAGCAACGGTCTGTGGATATTCGTTCTTCAGATAGTTGGCGAGCACGGCCTCGTTAACATTGGCCAGCTTGTCCCACATGGTCCGGCCTGCCGGACCACGGATCTCCTCCATTAGGGAGTCGACCTTTTCCGATGGCAGGAACGCGTTCAGAAGACGCTGGGTCTGTTCATAGGAGCCCATGATGGCGCCGGTCGTCGAAAGACCGGAGACAAACTCCATCAATAGGTCTTCAACCACGCTTGATGGCACCGCGCCGAGGCTAGCCATGGCCGAGGAGATATCCTTGACCTCTTCGTCGTCCAGACCTTCCCAGATGGCCTGAGCATCCTCACCCAACGACAGCAGAATGACGGCAGCCTTCTCCGCGCCGGTCAGGCCGCTAGAGTTTGTAATCCCTTTTTTTCCTGCGCGCGGGCTCATGTGGCCTCATGCAACCAGCCCCGGATGATCGAGATCGACTCTTCCGGGTTATTGTTCACAAAGTCAGCGACGCTGCGGACCGAGGAGGACTTCACCTGTCCTTCAATCCGCGCAATATCGATGCGGGCGTCAATGCCGCCATCCGACAGGGCAGGAAGCGAACCGTCTGGATTGGCTAGGGCCAACTGTCCGGTGCCGCCCTGTCCGACGAGGGCCATCCGCCCACTGCTCTCACCCCGTGCCGTGGCCAAGAGTGGCCGGACAACGAAGAAGATGACCAGCAAGGCAACGATGGTCAGGATACCGAGTTCGGCGGCCCGCATGATGTCGTTCTTGTCAAAGCCAGCCAAGGGCGAGCCAGCCACCACACCGCCGACCAGACCGTCATCGCGCGCGAACTGGACATTGGTTACGGTCACCGTGTCGCCCCGGGCCTGATCGAAGCCAACGGCAGAGCGAACCAGATCTTCAATCCGCTTCATTTCCTCGGCCGTGCGCGGCTTGTAGGGGGTTGGCTTGCCGTCCTTACCGACCGAGGTCAGGCCATCGACTGCGACGGCGACCGATAGTTTTTTGACCTGACCAGGCTCGGTGATGGTGGTGGTGTTGGTGCTCGAAATTTCGAAGTTCGTGGTTTCTTCAGTCCGGCCACTGGCATTCAGGGTCGGGTCTGCGGGTGTCGCTGCTCCGGTACCTCCGGGGATATTGTTGGCGACAGTGGCCTGACCCGTATTGTCAGGCTTATTTTCCTTGGCATTTTCGTCGACGGTCTGGGTCGAGCGGACCACCTGGCCATCGGGGTCATATTTGCTTTCTTGGACCGTCACGCGGGCCAGATCCAGAACGGCGGTGACGTTAACGCGGACCTTGCCAGGGCCCACAACGCCCTCGACCAGATCGCGGACCTTACGGCGAATGGCTTCTTCGGCTTCGTTGCGGCGTTCTTCGCCAGCGGCACCGAGGCTATCGCTCTGACCTCCGGCCAAAAGCTTGCCCTTCTGATCAACGATGGTGACCTTTTCCGGCATCAGGCCGGGAACAGCACTGGCCACCAGATTTTGCAGTGACCGAACCTGTTCAGCCGTCGGTGCACGACCATTGACGCCGATGGTCACGGCGGCGGTGGGGGGCTGAGGCGCATCTTCGAACAGTTCACGCTTGGGCATGGACAGTTGGACACGAGAGAAATTGACCCATTCCTGCGAGCGGATGGTCCGGGCCAACTCGCCTTCAAGCGCGCGCTGACGGTTCAGGTTCTGAACAAAATCAGTCTGACCGAGCGCATTGGTCTGATCAAATATTTCGTAGCCAACAGACCCCGTGCTCGGCAACCCCTTGCCGGCGAGCAGCATGCGCGTTGAGCCAACCTTGTCACGGGCAACGAAGATGGTCGAGCCGTCACCCTTGGCGTCATATTTGATCCCGGCCTGATCGAGGGCGGCGGTGATCGTGGAGGCTTCTTTCAGATCGAGGTTGGAATAGAGCAGGGATTGGGGGGCCGAACCAAAGTTCAAAATCAACGCAAATAGCGCAGCCGCCACACCGGCGGAAACGCCGATAATGGCAGCGAGGCGGCCGATCCCGAACCGCTGTAGCGCACTGATGAACTGTTCCACGCCTTACGCCCTTCTTAGGCGACGCAGGTTGGCACCCTTGTCGCTAGGCAGTAATTTCCCAGTACAAGGTAAACGAGACGTTTACACATTGGCTAAAGTGCTAAATTTCTTGTTTAGCACCGTCAAGCTTGCGGGCGGCTCGGGTCTGCTCCAGACGCAGATTCGCCTTCTGGGCCTTGGTTTGGCCAAAGCGAAGGCGGTTCTGAACGGCCTCGGCAGAATTTTCCGCCTTGGCCTTCGATTTTCGCGCTCTGTTCAGATTGATCAGGTCGGCCATAGGGTCAGCCCGGTGCGATCATGGTCTCTGGGCGCACGACGGCGTCAAATTCCTCATCGGTGACATAGCCGCCACCGACCGCCTCTTCGCGCAAGGTGGTGCCGTTCTTGTGCGCCGTCTTGGCGATCTTGGCGGCATTGTCATAGCCGATCTTGGGGGCCAATGCGGTGACCAGCATCAAGGACCGGTCCAGCGCCGCCTTGATATTGTCGCGGCGAGCCTCGATGCCGACCACGCAATTGTCGGCAAAGGAGATCGAGGCGTCGGCCAGCAGGCGAACCGACTGGAGGAAATTATAGGCCATGACCGGGTTGAAGACGTTCAGTTCGAAGTGACCTTGGCTGCCGGCCACGGTCATGGTCGTCTGATTGCCGAACACTTGAGCGCAGACCATGGTCATGGCCTCGCACTGGGTGGGATTGACCTTGCCGGGCATGATCGAGGAGCCAGGTTCGTTCTCGGGTAAGGATAGTTCGCCAAGGCCTGAGCGGGGTCCTGAACCCAAGAAGCGAATATCGTTGGCGATCTTGAACAGGGCCGCCGCCGCTGAATTGATCGCGCCGTGACCAAAGACGAGGGCATCATGCGCGGCGAGGGCTTCGAACTTGTTCGGGGCCGTGGTGAACGGCAGGCCGGTCAGGGCCGCGATCCGCTCGGCAACCTTTTCGGCAAATCCGACGGGGGCATTGAGGCCAGTACCGACGGCGGTGCCGCCTTGAGCCAGTTCCAAAATGCCGGGCAGGGTCATCTCGATGCGGCGGATGGCATTGGCGACCTGCTGGGCATAGCCGGAAAATTCTTGGCCGAGCGTCAGGGGGGTGGCGTCCTGCGTATGGGTGCGGCCAATCTTGATGATGTCTTTAAACTCTTCCTGCTTGGCCAGCAGCGAGGCGTGCAGGTGCTTGAGCGCGGGCAGAAGGTCGTTGACCACCTGTTCGGCGGCGGCAATGTGCATGGCCGTGGGATAGGTGTCGTTCGAGGACTGGCTCATATTGACGTGATCATTGGGATGAACCGGCTTTTTGGAGCCCATCTCACCGCCAAGTATCTCAATAGCGCGGTTCGAAATGACTTCGTTGGCGTTCATGTTGGACTGGGTGCCAGACCCGGTCTGCCAGACCACCAGAGGGAAATGGTCGTTCAGCTTGCCGTCGATGACCTCTTGCGCCGCTTCGGCGATGGTCTGGGCCAGTTTGGGGTCGAGACGGCCGAGGGCGATATTGGCCTCGGCCGCTGCCCGCTTGACGATACCCAGCGCACGAACCACCGGCAGGGGCTGCTTTTCCCAGCCAATCTTGAAGTTTCCGATCGAACGCTGGGACTGCGCGCCCCAATAGCGTGAGGACTCAACCTCGATCGGTCCAAAAGTATCGGTCTCTGTGCGGGTGGCAGTCATGGCAACGGTCCTTGGGCGGGTGTCACAGTAAAGGGTCTGGCGTGGGGTTTAACCTCCCAGAGCGCGGCTGCAAAGGGTGATGGGCAGATCGAGCGCATGAGGTTATGACTTTCTCCCATGAGCGAAGACTGGACAGGCAAGGGCAAGGTGCGCGCGCGCGAGATCGGCGGCGGACTTGAGATCACGGTCGAGGGTCTAACCACCCAGGCCAAATATTATAAGCCGCTGGTCCATGAGTTCTTCCGCAAGGAATGGCGCGGTGCCAGACCCGCTTGGGGCGAATATGCCGTCGAGATCATGATGGACTATGTCGGCGATCCGCCGTGGATGGACCTCGACAATCTGGCCAAGGCCCTGCTTGACGCCATCAAGGGCTATGCCTTTCACGACGATGCTCAGGTCGCGCGGCTGTTGGTCGAGCGACGGGCAGGCGAGCGCGAGCGGATCACCATCCGGGTTGACCGACGCGGCGACCTGCCGGTGCCGCCGGGCCTGCGCTAGGGCCTTAGCTGTTCCAAGGCTCCAGTCCGCCTCGCAACGCAACCAATATCGAGAAGATCGTGAAGATCAGGGTCGACATGCTGAACCGCAGCTTGCGCCAGTTCGTCCAGCTGTCCACGCGCCGTCCACCGCGCCAGATATTGGTCATCATCAGCAAGATGATGCCGGTCAACAGGCTGGCCACTAGCGCGCAGGACGAGGCGAGGGTCACGAGGCTGTCGGGCCAGCTATAGAAGACTTGACTGATGTCTGAGGCCACGCTGGCCCAAAGGCCGACCATGGTCATGGCTGCGAGCCACAGCCCCGCAATTGAGGTCTGCATCAGGCCCGCGCGGCCTTGGGTCGGGGTCTGACGGAACTCGCGGCGATCGCGGGTGAACAGTCCAACAATGGCAGCGACCGAACAGAGCGCCGTTAGGGCAGCAAAGAGGGTTAGGGTTGATCTTGATGTCAGTGGGTTCTCGCGCTCGAAGGCTTGAGTGGCCATCGGGTCATAGAAACGAACAGCCTTGCCATCTACGATATCAAACTTGATCTCTTCGACGCCGTTGACATTGACCAGCCAGCCGGGGCGGCTGCTGAGCACATAAGCCTTGATGGTACCGCCACGGTTGAGCAGCAAGGTACCGTCCTTGGTCACCTCGACCGAGGCTTCACCTATGATGGACCCGACGAACCGCTCCAAACCGCTGTAGGCGCGGCGTGTGGACAGGTACGAGCCCTCATAGATTTTGGCCTGCGATGCCAGTTCCGGCGTACCGGCAAAAGGCTTCAGGGTCGGCGTTGCGTAATATTGCTCAACGATCCGAGCAGGAAGGCTCGCCGCAATGGCGTCTCCAGTGGAGGTATTGGTCGCGATGAAGATGCCGAGGTTCAGGTCTGGAACCGTCACCATGTTAGAGTGGAACAGAAGGGTATCGCCCTCGTGACCCTGACCCTTGAACCCACCAGGCAACGGATATTCAATAAAGCCGTGATCCCAACCGTTCTGGCTTGATGTTTGATCGCGCAGCGGCGTGCGGAAGGCTTTGGCGGTGGTTGGGCTATAGATCACTTGATCATCAATCGTCCCGCCATTGAGGATCAGCTGCATATAGCGGGCCATATCGGCTGCGGTGGAACTTGCCGAACCGGCAGGTGCGATCTGGCTGACATGCTCAAAGGTCTTGGGCACAAAGGACGCGCCGTTCCAATAGAACCCATCCGAAACCTGAGCTGCTAAGGCTGCGGACATGGGGGCTGGCAGATCCGCGCGGGCCGCATAGGGCTCGCGGAAGGTGGTGTGGTTCAGGCCGAGCGGGCGGATAATGCCGCCTTCGATCAGGCTCTCAAACGGCTTGCCTGACACATAGGATGAGATCTCGCCGCCAAGGGCTGCGCCATAGTTCGAATAGGTCGAGACCTGTCCTGACTCGCGGACCCGATCGGGCCGTTCTTGGCGCAGATAGGTGGCGAGGGGGCGAATGCGGCTCTCGTCGCGTTCAAACAACTGGCCCATCGCCTTATCTTCAAAGCCGGGGGTGTGGCTCATCAGATCTCGCACGAGAATGGGCTGCTTAAAGCCCTGATCCTTGATCTGCAGCTTTTCTGGCAGATAGAGATTGACCGGCGCGTCAAGACGAAGGTGTCCCGCCTCGACCTCCTTCATCAAGGCCATCCAGGTGAAGGTCTTGGAAATGGAGGCCAGCCGAAACAGGGTCTGGTCTGGATTAACGGCCTTGGCCGGAGAAAGTTGGGCCAGGCCATAGCCCTTTTTCAGGACAATCTGGCCGTTCTGGACGATGGACACAGTGACACCGGCAATGTGATCCCGCTCCATGCTGCGCCGAACGAGCCCATCGACATAGGCCTCGAGCTCCGCCGGTGGAATCGCGGTTCCGGGGGCAAGACGCGCGCCGGGACGGGCCGGTTGGGTCGGGGTCACAGGCGTGACGATGGCTGGAGTCGTCTTTACGGGAGTAGCAATAGCGGCGGCGGTCAGACCCGCAGCGGCGGGCCCTACGGTCCGACGCGCTTTGTAATAGGACCGATAGGATCTCTTCGGATATTGACGCGCCTGCGTCACAGGCTTTGTCGCTAAGGGCGTGGTCACGGGAGCCGAGCTGATCGCGGGCGCTGCTGCAGAGACCGGACCGGTCGTCTTCGCCTCTTGGCTCCAACCGGCCGTCGTGGCCAGCGAAAGGGCTGCTGCGAGCAGACCCGTCCAGATCGTCTTTGGTGACAGTGACATCCGCTTACCTCGACCCTAGCGATTTCAGATGCCGCGTTCGGCAAGCCTACCCCTTGGTACAGGGCTTTTAGGCCACCCAACGACCGCAATAAAGGATTGTCTTGCCCAATCTGTATTATCGCGAAGGTTGGGCTGTGCTCGGTTTGGCAAAGGGATAGAGGGCAAGGATCGGCCGCAAATGGGGTCCAATGAACAGTTGCGGTTCAGAGGCGGGCGACACGCCCTCTCGGCTTTCCCTATCGCTGACGCAGGCCCGCACCCCATTGGCGAGGGCTGGAAAGCCCATGGCCTTAGGCATTTCCTGCAGAAAACAGGTGTCAAAGAAGGTGTAGACATCGGCCTCGCCGCAACCAAAAGAGGTGCGATCGGGTCTCGCAGCCGTCAAGATCATGCGATCCGACCCGGCGAGCGGCGGGACAAAGACCCCTGAAAAGCAGGCGCTGATCACCGCGACGGTCGGCCGGTCTGCGCAGGTCCGATTGATGATCTCAGCCAAAACGCCGGGGGCGAGAAGTTGCTCTCCAAAGACAATGCCCTCCGGCGCGCCATGGGAGGTAATGTAGACAAGGCATCCGCCCGTCGCCTTGGCTGTCAGTTGACCCAAGGTCTCAAAGAGCTGACGCGGCTTTGTCGGCAGGGCCCCGACCTTAGCATAGCGCTCTGGACGGACCGAGAGCTGGCGCAGATTGTCCGCTGAAAAGCCGATCTGGACCAGCGACTTGGCGATATCGCGCCTTGCATTGTCAAAAACTTCGGACGGGGCACCGCTATGGGCGTGCCAGTCTCCGGCGACGACGACCGCCGCCCAATCGGAAAAGGGCCCGGCCTCGTCTGCCATGGCTGGAGCAGGCCGCAGGATCAGCAGGCCGCTGAGAACAAGCCAAACCAAACCCCGCCATAGCCCCATGGTCTGGTTCCTATTTTTTGAACTTGGTGAAGGGGGTGGGGATGGCCGTTGCCGTAGCCTTGGCCAGCAACCGGCCTTCGGCGTCATAGAGCTCGCCCTCGGTAAAGGCGATGGTGCGGCCATATTTGATCACCCGCCCGATGCCGCGAATAGGACCCGGAAGTCCGGGACGCAGGAAGCTGGTCTTCATCTCCAAGGTCGGCAGAACGCAGGTCATGTCCGATGCCACCATTCCGGCCACAGACATGCACTCATCCAGCATAGCGCAAAGATAGCCGCCTTGAATCTGTCGCATGGGATTGCAAAAATCGGGCTTGGCATCGAAGGCGACCTCGACGGTCATGGCTTCGCGGTTCACGGCAACCATCCGAAAGCCCAGCAGGGCCGAGCCGGGTGGGGGGTTCTTGCTGCCTTGGAAGCGTGCAAGAAGCTGTTCGTCCGTTAGGATCACTTTCTCAGGGGCGCTCTCTGGGGCGATGGCGTCACTCATGGGTCTATTTCTTCCGGAATTGGTCGAGGGAAACAATCTTGGGCCCCTCGGACACAGGCTCGGCCTTGGTGTCCGGCTCAGGCGGGGTCGGCTCGACCTCAGGCACCTCGACATCGAACTGCAGCATGAACTGCACGCTGGGGTCAAAGAAGCGCGACACGGCCACATAGGGCACCGTCATGCGCTTGGGCTGACCACCAAAGCTCAGGGTGATCGAAAACAGGGTTTCAGCCACCACCAGATCCCAGAACTGGTGTTGCAAGACGATGGTCATCTCTTCTGGAAACTTGGCGAGCAAGTCCGCTGGAATCGAAACCCCCGCCGCCATGGTCTTGAAGGAGACATAGAAATGGTGCGCACCCGGAATACCGGCAGGCGAGGCTGCACGCTGCAAAGCGGCCTTCACGACCCCGCGCAGAGCCTCTTGCGCCATCTGATCATAATGCATCTCGTCTGGGGTGATCTTATCTCTAGACATTTGGGGTCGTCACTTTCCAGAACCGGGTCGCAAATTGAGAGGGTAGAATAGAGGATCAAAACCCTACCCTCTGTGTGACAAACCGCAAAGCGGCGATGGCTTCAAGTGCCCTCCGACATGTTGCGTGCGGTTTTTGCTGGCGCGAGTCTTTCTAGCGGTCCAAAAGCCTTGTCAGAGCCAGTGCGGGTTTGCGCCGGTCGTTGCGTCGTGTAGAAGTCGAGTTGCGTTCTTCCAGAACGTGGCGGGGGCGTCTTTTTCTAAGGGTGAAGGTTCGTGCTTCATAAAGCCTGGGGCCGCTGGCCAGTTGTCCTCGTTGCCCTCTG
>CANFKD010000011.1 GCA_947447115.1 Caulobacteraceae bacterium | reverse complement strand
GGCGACGACCCGGAGCGAAACTCGTTGCGGCTGCTTCCTTCCGGACCTGACCGGATTGGCGAGGACTCCGCCCGCCACCAATCTCCACGCCCTATATGTCAAGGCCAAGGCCTCTATGCAAGGGGCGAGGGCTGATCGGTTCTTGTCGTCCCCCTCACCCAACCCTCTCCCCCAAGGGGGCGAGGGCTTAATCGTTCTTAGCCCTCTCCCTGTGGGAGAGGGTTGGGTGAGGGCCTTGTTCTCTTTACTTAAAGTCACCCAACCCTACTGCAGCTCCGAAAAGGTCATTCCCGCCTTGGCCTGCAGGCGATGGATCAAGGCATGGCCGAGGGCGGCGGCTGGGGTCCAGATGCCGCCGGGGGTTTGGGTGCGGTCCACATCCAGCGCCAGACATAGGGCGCTTTCGGCGATCATCTTGGAGGTGCAGCCATAGCCGGGGTCCTTGTCGCCGGTCACGACCACCTTCAGTTCCTTGCCGTCCTTGGTTTCACCCGCAAACAGGACGTCGAAATGGCCGGTTTCACGCTCGTGCTTCGATGGCCCTTGGCCGGGCTTTGGCAGGGCAAAACGCTGCAGAAGGGCTCGGGTTGGACCGAAGGCCAGTAGGCCATTTTGGATATTGGTCTGGCCGGTCATGGCCTTGGCCTTCTTGCGACCCGTCTCGCCGGACCCGGCCAGCATCATTTCGTCATAGATCAGGTCTTGGCCATAGGCGTGGCCGAGCAGGAGGTTGGAGCGGTGCACGACCTTGGTGTTGATGGCGGCCATGACGAAGGGGGCGGACCATTGGTCCAGGCTCTGGTCCTCGGTAACGCCGTCGCCGCTCGGCTGGGCGGGACCCTGAAAGCCACCGGCAAGGGCGAAGGGGTTGGCCATCACGGTCGCTTGGCTTGGCTCGCGGCGGATGGCCTCAAAGGTGGCGAGCATGCTGGCGACGGTGCCGCCAGAAAATCCGCCCTTCATCTTGCGCACGCGGCCCCGGACGCGGGGCAGGGCAGCGCCGAACCGCGTCTTGGCCAGATCTTGCAGATAGAAGACGCCGAGATCGAAGGGGATAGAATCAAAGCCGCAGGAAAAGACAATCCGCGCGCCAGAGGCTGCGGCGCGCTGTGAATGGGCGGCGATCATCTTAGCCATCCAGGCGGGCTCACCGCACAGGTCAACATAATCAGTCCCGCTGTCGGCGCAGGCGATGACAAGGCCCTCGCCATAGAGCTGATAGGGCCCAACGGTGGTCACCACGACCTTGGTCTGCAGACACATGGCGCTCAGCGAGGCGGGGTCTGATGCATTGGCGGTGATCATGGCAAGGCTGTCTGGAGCGCCGATGGCCTTGCGCACCTCATCCAGCTTGGCTGTGCTGCGTCCAGCGATGGCCCAACGCACAGGTCCATCGACCCCATAAATGGCGAGCATATGCTCGGCCACCAGCCGCCCCGTAAAGCCGGTGGCTCCATAGACGATCAGGTCAAAGGCCCGCTCTGACGCGGGGGTGGATTTTGAGGCCTTGGCCATGGGAACAGACTTTCATTGTGCTAAAATTTAGCCTGCAAGGTCTGCTAACTGTCCCCAAGGGTCAAGGCCGACCCCCTTCACCCGCTTTGCCGTGAACATCCTCGTCCTTCGACAGGCTCAGGATGAGGATGAATTTGAAAGCGGTGATCTCTCACTCTTCCTCATGCTGAGCCTGTCGAAGCACGAGAAAGCGGCACCAAAGCCCCCACATCCGTATTCCCCGCGAAGGCGGGGACCCAGACCGTTACGCACAGGTGGAACTCGATCATCTGGATCCCCGGCTTCGCTAAGAACGCGGTGGAGAGACAGGAGAACATCCTCGTCCTTCGGCAGGCTCAGCATGAGGATGAATGGGAAATCCCGAATCTCTTACCCTTCCTCATGCTGAGCCTGTCGAAGCGCGAGGAAGCGGCGCCGCCCTAGTTCATCACCTTGCGGGCATCCGGAAGGTCCAGCGAGAAGGGGGGGATCTCGGCGTCGAAGGTTTGGCCGTCGTCGGTCAGCATTTGGAAACTGCCATGCATGCTGCCGGACGCGGTACGAAGCGGGCAGCCGGAGGTGTAGCGATAGGCTTCGCGGGGCTTCAGGGTCGGTTGGTCCCCGACCACCCCTTCACCCTTGACCTCGACGATGTCATTGCGCGAGTCGGTAATGATCCAGTGACGTGAGATCAGTTGCACGGTCTCGGTCCCGTGGTTCTCGATCTCTACCACATAGGACCACATGTGCAGGCCGATGTCGGGCTCTGAGTCTTCAGGCCGATAGGAGCACATGACCCGCACGACGATGTCGCGGGTGCGGGCCTCATAGATCGGCGAGCCCTTGGAACGGGTGCGGCGCGGTATCCGGTTCACGCTGCGTCTAAGGCCCTAGACACATCGCGGATCAAATCGCCTGCGCCCTCAAGGCCCACCGATAGGCGCACCGTGCCTTCGGTCACGCCGATGGCCAGACGTTCCTCTTCGGGAACAGACCGGTGGGTCGTGGTCGGCGGATGGGTGGCCATCGACTTGGCGTCTCCGAGATTGTTGGAGATATCGACAATCTCAAGCGCATTGAGGAAGTTGAACGCTGCCTGCCGCGAGCCGAGATCAAAGGCCAAGAGACTGCCGCCGCCGCTCATCTGCTTGATGGCGACCTCATATTGCGGGTGATCCTTACGGAAGGGATAGAAGGACCGCTGGGTCTTGGCGTGGCTAGCCACCAGATCGGCCAGCACGGCGGCGGTCTCGGTCTGACGACGCACGCGCAGGTCCAAGGTCTCTAAGCCCTTGAGCAGAACCCAAGCATTGAAGGGCGACAGGGACGGGCCAGTGTGGCGCAGCATGTCGCGCAGCGCCTCATCCATCAGCTCTTGTGAGCCCAGAACCGCGCCGCCCAGCACCCGGCCTTGGCCATCAATATGTTTGGTCGCCGAATAGACCACCAGATCGGCGCCCAGTTCGAGCGGCTTTTGAAAGATCGGGGTGGCGAAGACATTATCGACAATGACCTTGGCCCCGGCCGCATGGGCCAGCTTGGACACCTCAGCAATGTCGGTGACCTCGAGCAGGGGGTTGGCCGGGGTCTCGATTAGGACGGCCTTGGTATTGGGCCGCATGGCATTTTCCCAAGCCTTCAGATCGGTGGCATCGACAAAGGTGGTCTCGACGCCAAAGCGCGGCAACCACTCGGCCACCAGCCAGCGACAGGAGCCAAACAGGGCGCGGCCTGCGACCAGGTGATCTCCAGCTCGCACCAGTCCCATCAGGGACGCATTGACCGCCGCCATGCCGGTCGCCATCGCCCGGCAGGCGGGCGCGCCTTCGAGGAGGGCGAGCCGCTGCTCGAACATCTCAACGGTTGGGTTGGCAAAGCGCGAATAGACATAGCCCGGCTCTTCGCCTGAAAAGCGCGCCACGGCGCTCTCGGCAGAGTCATAGACAAAGCCTTGGGTCAGATAGAGGGCTTCAGAGGTCTCATTGAACGCCGAGCGCATGGTGCCGCCGCGAACCAAACGGGTTGCCGCTTCCCAAGTCTTCGGATCTTCAGACATTGCCATTTCCTTCTTAAAACGCGCGCATCAAAGGCATCTGAGGGGGTCAGGTCAAGGGGGCGTCTTGGCGCTGGCCATGATCTTACCCTTGGCGGCACCTGAAGACTTGCCATTCGGCAAGGAGTCGCGGACTGTCGCGCCAATGAGTGAGCAAATTTCATCGGGCATCTTGCCCAGCCAATCGATTGACGCGCTGATTGCCGAGGGTGCGATCACGTCGCTGAGTGCCTTTGACGCCGATCAGGTTCAACCGGCCAGTCTGGACCTGCGCCTTGGTCTGCGCTGCTGGCGGATCCGGGCCTCGTTCCTGCCTGGCCTTCACCGCACGGTGCGCCAAAGGATGGTCGATGTGGCCATGCACGAGATCGACCTGTCCAAGGGCGCGGTGCTGGAGCGTGGCTGCGTCTATATTGCGGAGGTGCAAGAGCGTCTTCAGCTTGCACCGGGCCTTTCCGCGCGCGGCAATCCCAAGAGCTCGACCGGACGGATTGATGTCTTTGTGCGCCTCTTGACCGATCACAGCCGCGCCTTTGACGATGTGGCCAGCGGCTATGATGGCCCGCTCTATATCGAAATTGCGCCCCAGACCTTTTCCATCCTGGTGCGTACCGGCACGCGGCTGAACCAGCTTCGGCTCAAACAGGGGCAGCCTGCCCATCTTGAGACCCGCATTGTCGGGGTTGATCTGACCGGTGATCTGGCCGGCTATCGGGCCCGTCGCCATTCCGGCGTTATCGATCTGGACAATGTCGGCGGCCATGACCCGCGCGACTTTTGGGAGCCTTTGCAGCCGCGCCGAGGCGAACTGATGCTCGATCCGGGCGAGTTCTATATTCTGGCCTCGAAAGAAGCCGTAGAGATCCCGGTCCTGCAGGCCGCCGAAATGACCCCGATTGATCCCTCGGTCGGCGAGTTTCGCGTCCACTATGCGGGCTTTTTCGATCCGGGCTTTGGCACCGAAGAGGCGGGCGGCGTCGGGTCGCGCGGCGTTCTCGAGGTCCGCAGCCACGAGACCCCGTTCCTGCTCGAAGATGGCCAGACGGTCGCGCGATTGGTCTATGAACCGCTCCTAGCCCGCCCCAACCGCCTCTATGGCACCGGCGGCTCACACTATCAGCGCCAAGGCCTGAAACTGTCCAAGCACTTTAAGGACTGGTGAGGGGCTAGGGTTTCTTAACCCTCGCTTTCTTCTTTGCGCCCTTAGCCATCCTTCCGTTAAAGTGACCAATGACCGTGACTGACCCCGTAGCTTCGACCCAACCTGTTGCCGCCGCCCCGTCGCGGTGGACGGCTTGGCGCGTGGAGACGGTGGCGTTGGTGGCCTTGGCCATTCCGTTGGTCTTTACCCAGTTGGCGCAGATGGCGGTGATGACCACCGATGTGATCATGCTGGGCCGTTTGAGCCAGACGGCGCTGGCCGCTGGGGCGATTGGCAGCACGATCTATTATTTTGCTTGGCTGATCGGGGCCGGGCCGTCGTCAGCGGTCTCGCCGATGATTGCGCAAAGTCTGGGGGCCGATCCGAACAATCGCGAGGCGGTGCGAACCATTGTGCGGATGGGGCTGTGGGCTGTCGCCCTCTTGGCCCTGCCGATGGCGGCTCTGCTGGTCTCCGCCGAATGGATCCTGTTGCATCTGGGTCAAGACCCCGTGCTGGCCAAGGGCGCGGGGCAGTTTGTCAGTGTCTTGGCCATTGGCATGCCTTTCACTCTAGGCTTTTTGGTCCTGCGCAATTTTGCCACCGCCACCGGTAAGCCAAGGGCGGCCATGTGGGTCATGTTGGCCACGATCCTATGGAACGCCCTCGCCGACTATGCCCTGATCTTCGGCCATTTCGGCTTTCCGCGCCTCGAGATGGTCGGCGCCGGGATCGCGACGGCCAGTTCAGGCATGTTCAGCCTTCTGGCTATGGTTCTGATCATCTGGCTTGATCCGGACCTGCGGGTCTATCAGCCGTTCAAGGGACTGGTCTTACCGGCCCGTAGGCTACTGGCCGAGGTCTTTCGTCTGGGCCTGCCCATCGGTATGACCATGATCTTTGAGGCCATGTTGTTCAATGTCATGACCCTCGTCATGGGCACCTTTGGAACCGATCAATTGGCCGCCCATCAGGTGGCGCTGAACTTTGCGTCCGTGACCTTCATGGTGCCGCTCGGCATCGGTATGGCCGCGACGGTGCGGGTCGGGTTGGCGACGGGCCGAGGGGATATGGCCGCCGCGCGCCTGTCAGGATTTGTCGCAATGGTCGTGGGGGTGGGGTTCATCAGCCTGTGCGGCCTGGCCATGGCCTTTGCCGGTCGTCAGATCGCCAGCCTCTATTTTGGACCCCCGACCGCGCAAGAGACGCAGGTCATCACCTATGCCACCCAGTTCTTGATGATCGCCGCGGCCTTTCAGGTCTTTGACGCCCTGCAAGTGATCGGCGGTCTGTCCCTTAGGGGTCTGAAAGATGCCCGCGTCCCGATGATCATTGCCGGGGCCAGCTATTGGCTCGCGGGCGCGCCGATCTGTCTGATCCTCGCCATTTCCTTTGGCCTTAAGGGGGTTGGTATTTGGATTGGCCTTGCGGCGGGCCTGTCCGTGGCGGCCGTAGCCATGGGCCTGCGGTTTGAGTGGCTTACGCGCGCCTCCAATCGTCCCCTCCTCATCACGGTCTAGCCTCCAGCCTCGGCGGAGGGTAAAGAGCGCTATGCGTATTGCTTTCATGGGCACCCCTGATTTCGCCGTTCAAACCCTGGCCGAGTTGGTCGCCGCAGGGCATGACGTCGTGGCGGTCTACTCGCAGCCCCCCGCCCCGCGCGGCAGGGGCCAAGAGCTCAAACCTTCCCCGGTCCACGCGTTCGCCGACAGCCTTGGCCTAACGGTCCGCACGCCCGCGTCGATGAAGGCTCCCGAAGAGATTGCCGCCTTTCAAGCGCTGGATCTGGATGCCGCCGTGATCGTCGCCTATGGCCAGATCCTGCTCAAGGAGGTGCTCGATGCGCCGCGTCTGGGCTGTTTCAACCTCCATGCTTCGCTCCTGCCCCGCTGGCGCGGTGCGGCCCCGATCCAGAGGGCGATCATGGCGGGCGATGCGGTCACCGGCGTTCAGGTCATGCATATGAGCGAGGGTCTGGACGAAGGACCGGTGCTCCTGTCTGAGACGGTCCGCATCGAACCGCTAGATACGTCCGGCAGCCTGCATGAGCGCTTGGCCGCTGTGGGGGCCCATCTGGCGCCGCGGGCCCTTGCGGCGGTGGAACGGGGCGCGGCGGTCGAGATGGCCCAACCGCTCGACGGCATCACCTATGCCAAGAAGATCAAGCCTGCTGAGGCGCGCATTGACTGGTCCTTACCCGCCGAGCAAGTCGATTGCCACATTCGCGGCCTGTCGCCCTTTCCGGGGGCTTGGTTTGAGGGGCCCGGTGAAAAGGGTCCTGTTCGGATCAAGGCCCTCCTCTCGCGGGTCGAGCCAGCCTCAGGTGCGCCCGGGGAGGTTTTGGATGATCAACTGCTGATCGCCTGCGGCACCGGTGCCGTCCGGCTCTTGCGGGCGCAGCGCGAGGGCAAGGCCGCGCAAGAGGCCGAGGTCTTTGTGCGCGGCTTTGCGCTGACGTCTGGAACCCGGCTCGTCTGATGCCGCGCTATCGCCTCTTGGTCGAATATGACGGACGCCCCTATCGCGGCTTTCAGGCGCAGGAGCGCTTGCCGTCGATCCAAGGGGCCATCGAGAAGGCCGTGCTGGGCTTTAGCGGTCAAAAGATTCGCCTCATAGGGGCTGGCCGGACCGACACCGGCGTGCACGCGACCGGACAGGTGATACATATGGACTTGGAGCAGGACTGGCGCCCCGCCGTGGTGCGCGATGCCCTCAATGCCTATCTGATGCCCCAGCCGATCTCGATCCTTGAGGCCGAGAAGGTTGCCGATGATTTCCATGCGCGGTTTTCTGCCACCGGACGGCGTTATCTCTATCGCATCCTCAACCGTCGCAGCCCCCCGGCCATCGATCAGGGCCGAGTCTGGCATGTGAGGCGGCCCATTAATGTTGAGGCGATGAACGAGGCCGCCCAGGTCCTAGTGGGCCATCACGATTTCACCACCTTCCGTGACATGCAATGCCAATCCAAATCCCCGCTCAAGACGCTGGATGTGGCGCGGGTTTGGCGTGAGGGCCAAGAGGTGCATCTGGTCTTTGAAGCCCGCTCGTTTCTGCACCGTCAGGTTCGGTCCATGGCGGGAAGCCTGTGTCAGGTGGGCATCGGCCGTTGGACGGCGGCAGACATCAAGGCCCTCCTCGAAGCCCGCGACCGCCAAGCCTGCGGTCCTGTGGCGCCTGCGGATGGGCTCTATCTGACCGGGGTTGGATATTGAGGGGGGCTCTTCCTCGCGCTTCGACAGGCTCAGCATGAGGAAGACTTTTAAGTCAGCGCCATCTCATTCATCCTCATCCTGAGCCCGTCGAAGGACGAGGATGGTTCACGAACGAACAGACGGTGCGAACAGTTCTGGGTCCCCGCCTTCGCGGGGAAAACGGAAGAGGGGAAACAAGGCCCCCTTCGGCCCTTCGGGCCACTTCCCCCAGAGGGGGAAGATCATTGATCCTTAATCTTCCCCCTTTGGGGGAAGTACCCGCGCAGCGGGGGTAGGGGGTCTATCCACCGCCCTAAAGGGCTGCAAAATATCCTAAAATGACCTGTTCATAGATGCGGGTCAGGTCTTCGATCTCTTGCACCGAAGTACATTCATCGACCGCGTGCATGGTGGCTCCGACCAGACCGAGCTCAACGACGGGACAGAGCTTGCGCAAGAAGCGGGCGTCGGAGATGCCGCCGGTCGTGGACAGGATCGGAGCCTCGCCGGTCACGGACTTGACCGCCGCCGCCAGCACATCGACGAAGGGGCCCGGCTCGGTAATGAAGGCATTGCCGGTCAGGACGGGCTCGAGGCTCACTGTCCCATCAAAGCCCATGGCGGCCTTGGCACAGGCCCCCTCCAGCCACGCGATCAGGCTATCGCCATCATGCAAGGGGTTAAAACGGATATTCAGCCGGGCGGTGGCCTTGGCCGGAATGACATTGGTGACGGGATTGTCCACATCGATGGTCGTGACCTCGAGATTCGAGGCTGGGAACCTTGGGTGGCCCTGATCCAGCACATGGGCTTGAATCTCGGCGAGCAGACGGATCAGGACGGGGATCGGATTGGCGGCCTGATGGGGATAGGCCACATGGCCTTGGACGCCCTCAACCGTGATCCAGGCATTGAGACTGCCTCGCCGTCCGATCTTGAGCTGGTCGCCGAGACGCGCGGAACTGGTCGGCTCGCCCAGCACCACATGATCGATGGTCTCGCCCTCAGCGGCCAAGGCCTCGACGACAGGGCCGGTGCCATGGATGGCCTTGCCCTCTTCATCGCCGGTGATCAGGAAGGACAGGGAGCCAGAAACCTCGCCCTTGGCCAGAACGCGGCTGACGGCGGCGGTCCAAGCCGCGATTGAGCCCTTCATATCGACGGCCCCGCGCCCATAGAGCACGCCGTCTATGATTTGGGCATCGAAGGGGCCGGTGGTCCAAGCCGCTGCATCCCCGACCGGAACCACATCCATATGACCGGCAAAGGCCAGATTGGGCCCGCTCGTACCGCGCCGCGCATAGAGGTTCTCAATGCCCTCAAAGGGCATGCGGCGGCAGGCAAAGCCAAGGTCGGACAGGGCCGACTGCAAGACATCCATCGCCCCGGCATCAGCAGGGGTGACAGAAGGGCGCCGGATCAGGGCCTGCGCAAAGGCGACGGGATCAAGGGTCATGATCTTGAGTTAGCGCGCTAAGGCCGGTGAGGGAAGGGGCAGGGCGGCGATAGGGTCTCAGTGACCCTCGCCAAGCCGCTGTGTCGGCAGCCAGATCCTCATCCGCTCGACCGCGTCACGCAGTTTGTCCAGATGGGTGGCGTAGGACAGGCGCAGGTAGCGTTCAGGGGCTGCGGTGCCAAAATCGAGGCCGGGTGTCATGGCAACGCCGATTTCCTGCAGCATATGATGGGCAAAATGGGTGCTGTCGGTGCTGAAGGCGCTGCAGTCCAGATAGACATAGAAGGCCCCGTCCGGCTCGACAGGCACGCCAAAGCCCAGAGCCTTTAGGGCCGGTACGATATAGTCGCGGCGGGCTTTAAACTCGTCCTTGCGCTGGTGATAGATGGCCATGGATTCAGGCGTGAAGCAGGCGAGGGCCGCATGTTGCGCCAAGGCCGAGGGGCAGATGAACAGGTGCTGGGCCAACTTCTCAAAGGTGGAGACGAAGGCGGGGGGCACGATCAACCACCCAAGCCGCCAACCGGTCATGTTGAAGAACTTGGAAAAGCTGTTGGTGACGATGATGTCATCGCCATATTCCAGCGCCGAGCGGGCGTGGCCGTCATAGGTCAGGCCCAGATAGATCTCATCGACAATGGTGAACCCGCCCTTGGCGCGCACGGTCTCAATGATCTTGCCCAGTTCTTCAAACGGGATGGAGGTGCCGGTGGGGTTGGCGGGCGAGGCGATCAAGGTTCCGCGCACCCCTTCGCTCCAATGGGCGTCGATCAGATCGGCGGTCAGTTGAAAGCGGGTTTCAGGGCTCACCGGAATCAGGGTCGGAACCGCGTCGAAGGCGTTGATATATTGGCTGTTACAGGGATAGGTCGGATCGCTGAGCAGCACCTTGTCGCCCGGATTGACCAGAGCGCAGGCCGCCAGCGTCAGGGCCGCAGAGGCCCCCGCCGTCACCACCACCCGCGCAGGAGCGATCTCGACGCCATATTCGGTCTTGTAATAGTGGGCGATGGCCTCGCGCAGAGGTGTGATGCCAAAGGCTTGGGTATAGGCGGTCTTCCCAGCCTGGGCGGCCTCTGTCAGGGCTTCGATGACAGCGGGCGGCGCGGTAAAGTCCGGCTCGCCGATACTCATATTAATGATAGAGCGACCTTGCGCCTCCAGCGCCAAAGCCTGCTTGACCAACTCCATCGCGTAGAAGGGAAAGAACCGATCGGTACGGTTGGCGAGGGGCGGTAGGGCAGAGGTCATGAATCACACTCATAGGGGTTGTTTCGCCCCTTTAGCACGTGGCCTTGAGGATTTCTTGCCTCGTGACCCTTCCGAGAAGGATTGCTGGAACTGTGTGCCATTTTCTCCGCTTCTGTCTGTCAGTCGACCATATGATCGGCGGGTGGGCAGACAATAGCGGTCAAATAACTGACCTAAGGCCTAGCCATCGCCGTTGATTGTGTGTAATGACATCGCTGTCAATTGATAAGAAACGACCTTAGGGACGCGCAAACCATATGCAATCCTCAGATCAGCCATCGATCAGCGGGTCTCGCGCTCTGGTCCTGTTGGGGGCCACCGGGGATCTCGCCAAGCGGATGTTGTGGCCGTCCTTGCTGCATCTGGATGCTGATGGTCTGCTGCCTGAGGGACTGAGCCTGTTTGGCGTGGCGCGGCTGCAGGGCACGGACGAGAGCTTTAAGGCCGGACTGCGCGCGGACCTGTCGGGCCGTGATGGGATCGACGCTAAAGTGCTGGACCGGTTCCTGTCGCGTATTCGCTATGTCAGCGGCGATGTGACCGTGCCCGAAGGCGCGGCCCATCTGGCCGAGATTATTGGCCCTGTTGATCAACTGACCTTCTTTTTTGCCCTGTCGCCCAGCCTCTACGCGGCGGCCTGTGCCAATCTGAAGGCGGCGGGGCTCATTCAGGACAATAGCCGCCTGGTTCTGGAAAAGCCGATTGGCCGCGATTTGGAAAGCTCGAAGGCCATCAACCGCGCCGTGGCGGCGGTGGCGGCCGAAGAGCAGATCTTCCGCATTGACCACTATCTGGGCAAGGAGACGGTGCAGAACCTGATTGCCTTGCGCTTTGCCAACACCTTTTTTGAGCCGCTGTGGACCGGACGGACGATCGATCACGTCCAGATCACCATTGCCGAGACTGAAGGCATTGGCGATCGCTGGCCCTATTATGACGAATATGGCGCGGCGCGGGACATGGTGCAGAACCATATGCTTCAGCTTCTGTGTCTGGTGGCGATGGAGCCACCGTCCGATCTTGATCCGGACTCAGTACGGACCGAAAAGGTCAAGGTGCTGCGCTCGCTGCGGCCCTTCACCCATGCCTCGGCTCAGCAGCACTGTGTGCGCGGCCAATATCAGGCTGGGTCCATCCAAGGCGCGCCGACCAAATCCTATCTGGATGAGGTGGGCCGTGAGACCGACACCGAGACCTTTGTGGCTATGCGCTGCGAGATCGACAATTGGCGCTGGGCGGGCGTGCCGTTCTTTTTGCGCACCGGCAAGCGGATGGCCGAGCGTCGGACCAAGATCGTCATCCAGTTCAAGCCTGTGCCGCACTCGATCTTCCAACAGGCCGGATCAGAGGATCTGTCGCCCAACCGTCTGGTGATCGATCTTCAGCCCGATGAGGACATCAAGCTGACCTTGATGAATAAACGCCCCGGTCTGGATCAGGGCGGTATGAGGCTGCAAAATATGCCCCTGTCCTTGAGCCTCTCGGCCAGCTATGGCGGTGAGGGCGGGCGCCGGCGGATTGCCTATGAGCGTCTGTTGCTCGACGTGTTCCGGGGGGATCGCACGCTCTTTGTCCGCCGAGACGAGGTCGAGCAGGCCTGGACCTTTATTGACGGCTTGGAAAAGGCTTGGGCCGAGGCCCGCATGAGCCCCAAGCCCTATCTTCCCGGCTCGTGGGGACCGTCCGGGGCCTTTGGCCTGACCGAGCGGTCTGGCCGCGAATGGGTGGATTGATCCCATGAGCTCATCGACCATCCCTCTTAACCCCGTCTTGGCGGCAGTTACGTCCCGGATCACCGAAGCCAGCCGCGATAGCCGAGCGGCCTATGAGGCCCAGATGCACGAGGCTGCGGCTTCAGGCACGGCGCGCGGGCGACTGAGCTGTGGCAATCAGGCCCACGGGTTTGCCGCCGCCGACGAGGGCTGGGAAAAGCTGACCCTTAAGCTGGCCGAGCGGCCCAATATCGGAATTGTCACCGCCTATAACGACATGCTCTCGGCCCATCAGCCCTATGAGACCTATCCCGACCAGATCAAGGCAGCAGCCCGCGAGCTTGTGGCGACGGCTCAGGTGGCGGGCGGGGTTCCGGCCATGTGCGACGGGGTTACCCAAGGCCGGGGCGGCATGGAACTGTCGCTGATCAGCCGCGACGTCGTGGCCATGTCGGCCGCCATTGGCCTGTCGCACGATGTGTTTGACGCCGCCCTCTATCTGGGTATCTGCGACAAGATCGTGCCGGGCCTCTTTATTGCTGCGGCGCGGTTTGGACATCTGGGCAGTCTGTTTGTGCCCTCTGGGCCGATGGCGTCTGGCCTGCCCAACCCCGACAAGGCCAAGGTGCGTCAGCGCTATGCCTTGGGCGAGGCTAGCCAGGCTGAGCTTTTGGAGGCTGAGGCGGCCTCCTATCACGCACCGGGCACCTGCACCTTTTACGGCACCGCCAATTCCAACCAGATGTTGATGGAGGCCATGGGTCTGCATCTGCCCGGAGCAGCCTTCGTGGCCCCCAACAGCGCCCTGCGCATTGCCCTGACCAAGGCTGCGACCCAGCGGGCGGTGGCGATCAGCGCCTTGGGCGAGGACTATACGCCTTTCCACGCGGTGGTGACGGTCAAGTCGATCGTCAATGCCACGGTGGCGCTACTGGCGACGGGGGGCTCGACCAACCATACTCTACATCTGGTGGCCATGGCGGCGGCGGCGGGCATTCATCTGACCTGGCAAGACATTGCCGAGCTTTCTGGTGTCACCCCGCTGCTGGCCCGGATCTATCCAAACGGCGTTGCCGATATCAACCATTTCCAAGCGGCGGGCGGCTGCGGGTTCCTGTTTCGAGACCTGATCGAGGCGGGCCTGCTGCATGAGGATGTCCAGACCGTCAGCGGCTTTGGCCTGCGACGGCAGACGCAGGAGCCTTGGCTGGACGGTGAGGTGCTGCGGTGGCGGCCAGCAGCAAGCGAAAGCCTAGATATCTCGGTCCTTCGTCCCGCCTCTGATCCCTTCTCACCCCACGGCGGCATGGCCCTTCTGTCCGGCAATCTTGGCCGAGCCGTGCTCAAGACCTCGGCCCTCAAGCCGCAGGATCACCGGGTTCGTGCCCCCGCCAAGGTCTTTGCCAGCCAAGCGGCGCTGAAGGCCGCTTTTGAGGCTGGTGAATTAACCGGTGATTTCGTCGCTGTGGTGGTGGGGCAAGGGCCCCGCGCCAACGGTATGCCCGAACTGCACAATCTGACCCCGGTTCTGGGGGCCTTGCTCGATAGGGGCCAAAGGGTGGGTCTGATCACGGATGGTCGCATGTCCGGTGCCTCGGGCAAGGTCCCCGCTGCGATCCATCTGACGCCCGAAGCGCTGGGCGGCGGCGTGATTGGTAAGATCATTGACGGTGACATGGTCCTGTTAGATGCAGAGCAGGGCCTTTTGCAGGTCGAGGTGGCCGCCGATGTGCTGGCGGCTCGGCTAGCCTTTGTGCCCGATGCCCGCTCGGTTCAGGGGCTGGGGCGTGAACTGTTTGCAGGCTTTAGAGCCGCTGCCTTGCCCGCAGATCGCGGCGGCGGCTTCTTTAGCCCGGTATAGGATGTTGAGATGACGGTTAGGACCTCACAGATCGGACTGGTCGGGGATATTGGCGGAACCAATGCCCGTTTTGCCCTTACCGAGCGGCAGCCTGACGGCACCCTGAGTCTCGACCATCGGCAGGACTTGGCGGCCGAAGACTTTCCCACCCTGGCCCAATGTCTTCAGGCCTATCTGGATGGGCTAGAGCCTGATTTACGTCCAACCCAAGCGGCCTTTGGTGTGGCCAGTCCCATCACCGGCGATCAGGTCAAGCTGACCAATCGCGACTGGTCCTTCGGCATCGAGGGTTTGAAACAGACCTTTGGTCTGGACCGGCTCGAGGTGGTCAATGACTTTACCGCCATTGGTCATTCGATTGGCGCCCTAACGGCAAAGGATGTCGAATCGCTTCCCGGTCCGGCTTGGCCAGAGCGGCTGACGGGGGTCGTGTCGATTGTTGGGCCAGGCACTGGCCTTGGCGTCGGCGGACGGATGCTGACCAAGGACGGGGCCGAGGTCATCTTGGCCAGTGAAGGCGGGCATGTCAGCTTTGCCCCCATTGATGGCTTGGAGATCGAAATCCTGCGGCTCTTGCTCGGCAAGTTCCCGCGCATCTCCAATGAGCGAATCCTGTCGGGGCCGGGACTTGGCCATCTCTATGAGGCCCTGTCGGAAATTCGGGGCGCGGCGAAGACCTCGCCCGGGGCTCCGGCGATCCTCGAAGCGGCCCTGTTGGCCAGCGACCCCTTGGCGGTCGAGGCGGTCGAGCGGTTCTGTCTGATCTTGGGCTCAGTGCTGAGCGATGTGGCCCTGATCCACGGGGCGTCCGCCGTCGCCATTGCCGGCGGAATGGCCCCGCGAATGACACCTTTCTTGAATACAGCGGCGGTTCGCTCACGGTTTGAGGCCAAGGGCCGGTCGCAGCACCTGCTGACGACCCTGCCCATCGCCCTGATCCGCCATCCGCAGCCGGGCCTTTTGGGCGCGGCCAATCTGCTATTTCCCGACCAAAGCCAAGGAAAGTCCCCCTCATGACCGTGGATGTGCAGGCCCTGTTTCGCAAGGCGCGGATCATGCCGGTGGTGACGATTGAGACGGCCGATCAGGCGGTGCCTTTGGCCCATGCCCTGCTTGAAGGGGGCCTTACCGCTATTGAGGTGACCTTGCGCACCCCTGCCGGTTTGCCCGGGATCGACGCCATCGCCCGTTACGTGCCGCAGATGGCGGTGGGGGCTGGGACGGTTCTGTCGCCTGCGGACCTGCGTGCGGTGGCCGAGGCGGGCGCGAGCTTTGCCCTATCGCCGGGATCGACGCCCGACCTGCTGGTTGCGGCTAAGACCTCGCCCATTCCTTTTGTTCCCGGCGTGGCCACGGCGTCCGAAGTGATGGCTGTGTTGGCCGCCGGTTTGACGACCATGAAACTGTTCCCCGCCTCAATCGTTGGCGGCGTGCCCATGCTTCGGGCGCTGGCGGGGCCATTGGGAGAGGCCATGTTCTGTCCCACGGGCGGGGTGAGTTTGGACAATGCCGGCGCCTATCTGGCCGAGCCCAATGTGCTCTGTGTCGGCGGCACTTGGATTGCGCCGCTGGACCTAATCCGTGCGGGAAATTGGGGCGAGATCACCGCCCGCGCCGCCGCCGCCGTTGCTGCCTTTCCGGGGTGAGTGCCATGAATGCGATCTTCACTGATGACTATGCCGAACTGGTGGACCTGCTGATCGAGGCCCGTCTTGCCGCCGGTCTGACCCAGAGGGCCTTGGCGCGCCGCATTGGCAAGGTCCAGTCCCATATCTGCGCCATCGAACAGCGCCAGAGACGGGTGGAGCTGTTGGAGTTCTATACCATCGCCCGGGCGCTCGATCTTGACCCGGTGGCCCTGTTCGGACGGGCGGCGGCGCGGTTTGATGGTTTGAGGGCGCCGACCTATTCCCCCACCGCTGAGCGTCAATCTGACCGCCTGTCGGCCTAACTGGCCCATGGCTTAGATTGGAAAAGTCTGAAAGACTGGCCTCCTAAGCCCGCCGCTCAAGACGGGTATGGATGGAGGATGCCCATGGCCCGCGTACCCTATTTTGATCGATCAAGGCTGGAGGGCCGGGCCAAGGCGGCGATGGAAAAGCTGCCGCCGCTCAACCTCTTTGCCATGCTGGCCCATAGTGGCGATCTGGTCGATGGGGTGACCAGGCTGGGCAATCAGCTCCTATCCCATACGCAACTTGACCCTTGGCTGCGCGAGATCGTGATCCTGCGGGTCGGGGTCATTACCGGATCGGCCTATGAGGTCTATCAACACCGCCGCATCGCTCAGGCCTACAAGATTGCGGACGCGCGGATCGACGCGGTCATTGCGGGCGACATGGCGGTCCTAACCCCGCTCGAGCAGGCGGTCTGCGCCATGGTCGAGACGGTGCTGGCGCTCGGACGGCCCAGCGATGATCAGTTCCATCAGATGATGGACCTGATCGGTCTGCGTCCCCTGCAAGAGCTGGTCCTCACCTGCGGCTACTATTTCATGGTCTCGCGGTTCCTCGTCACCTTTGATGTCGACATTGAAAGCCAAGAACAGATGGGCGGCGATCGCCCGCCCCTGATCCTACCGGGCATGGACAAGGCCCTTTAGGCCATTAAGACGGGACGGGCCGAAGGCGGCGCGTCTCACTTGAACACCAATCGGCGCACCCTGAACCATCGAATGGACCTTAAGAAGATGTTGCGAAAGACCCTGATGAGCATGGTGGCCATGGCCGCTCTCACCGCAGTTCCGGCCCATGCGGGCGATCCGGCCTCTGCGGCCACCAAGGCGGCGCAGAGCGCGCTGGCCAAGACCCTGCCCTTTGCCGACCGTCAGGATTTTGACTTTGCCTCGCGCGGCTATATCGGCACGCGCAGTGATCCGATCATCAAGCGGGCGGATGGGGCGGTGGTCTGGGACCTGAATGCCTATAGTTTCGTCAAGGGCGATGCGCCCGACACGGTCAATCCCAGCCTATGGCGTCATGATCAGGTCCTCGCCAAGTCGGGGCTGTTTCAGGTTTCCGACACCATCTGGCAGGTGCGCGGCTTTGATATTTCCAATGTCACCTTCATCAAGGGCAAGACCGGCTGGATCGTCATCGACCCCCTGACCAGCGCCGAGGTGGCCAAGGCGGCGCTCGACCTGGTCAATGAAAAGCTCGGCGTCCGACCCATCGTGGCCGTGATCTATACCCACAGTCACGGCGACCATTTCGGCGGCGTCAAGGGCATGATCGACCAGAAGGATGTCGACGCGGGCAAGGTTCAGGTCATCGCCCCGCAAGGCTTTATGGAACAGGCTGTCTCGGAAAATATCATTGCCGGTACGGCCATGAACCGGCGCGCCACCTATCAGTTCGGCCATTTCCTCTCCCCCGGACCGCAGGGTCAGATGGGCAGCGGTATCGGCATGGCGGTGTCCAAGGGCACCGTCACCCTGATCGCGCCTACGGTCTCGATCACCAGGACGGGAGAAGAGATGGTCCTTGATGGGGTGCGGGTCCAGTTCCAGATCACGCCTGGCACCGAAGCGCCAGCGGAGATGAACCTCTTCCTGCCCGATCTGAAGATTCTCTGCATGGCCGAAAATGCCAATGTGACCATGCACAATGTCCTAACCCCGCGCGGCGCTCTGGTGCGCGACTCTAAGGCTTGGGCCGAATATCTGACGGAGTCGGTGCGGCTCTATGGGGCCAATACGGATATTATGTTCACCAGCCATGGCTGGCCGCGCTTTGGTAAGGCCGAGGTCAATAGCTTCTTGGAAAATCACCGCGACGCCTACAAGTTCTTGCACGACCAGTCGGTACGGCTGATGAACCAGGGCCTGACCGGTGAAGAGATCGCGGCCAAGGTCGTCCTGCCCAAGAGCCTGAACGATAACTGGTACAACAAGGGCTATTACGGAACCATGAGGTTCAACAGCCGCGCTGTCTATCAGCGCTATATGGGCTGGTACGATGGCAATCCGGTTCACCTCGCCGATCTGCCACCGGCTGAAGAGGGCAAGCGCTATGTCGAAGCCATGGGCGGGGCCGATAAGGTCATGGCTCTGGCCAAGCTGTCCATCGACAAGGGTGACTATAGCTGGGCCGCAACCTTGCTGAACAATGTGGTGATGGGCGATGCCGCCAATGTCGCTGCGCGCGAGATGCTGGCCAGCGCCTATGATCAGTTGGGCTATCAGCAGGAAAGCTCGCTGGGCCGAAACATCTATCTGATGGGCGCAACCGAACTGCGCAAGGGCGTGCAAAAGTCGGCGAGCCTGCCCATGTCCAGCGATATGGTCGCCAACCTGCCGACCGCCATGCTGTTTGATCTTCTGTCCGTGAGGCTCGATGCGGCAAAGGCTGAAGGCGTCAATCTCAAGCTGGCCATGGTATTCCCGGACCGCAATGAGAGCGTCTATATCCGCTTGCGCAATGGCGTCCTGATCGCTGAACCGGGCGCGGCGCCGGGACCGGTCGATGCGACCTTGACCGTGGCCCGTCCCCTGTTCTTGCAAAGCATCCTGATGGGCACATCGCTGGCCTCAGCGGTGATGACCGGCAAGGCTAAGATCGACGGGGATATGCGGGCCTTCGGCAAGTTGACCGAACTGTTCGACAAGGGCGGCGGGGACTTCCCCATCGTCACGCGGCCCTGAATATATCTAATTCCATAGACAGGGGCTGGCCAAAGGCACAAGGCTTTCGGCTGGTCCCTATCGGAAGGCACATTCTTGCGAATTCCTAAGCCACTTGAACCATCGACGCCCCGCAAGGCCTCATTGCTGAGCAATCTCGGTCCGGGCCTCATCACGGGCGCGGCCGATGTCGATCCAGGCGGTATCTCGACCCATTCGCAGGCCGGGGCGGTCTTTGGCCTCAATATGCTCTGGACCATCGTTGCGACCTTTCCCCTGATGGCGGCGATCCAGTCGGTCAGTGCGCGGATCGGCCGGGTCACCGGGCAAGGTTTGGCCAGCAATATCAAACAGACCTTTCCGCCCGTGGTGCTGAATATTCTGGTGGGTTTGCTGTTCTTCACCAATACCTTGAACATTGCCGCCGACATTGCCGCCATGGGGCAGGCCTCGGCCCTCGTGCTTGGCTTTGGCGAGCATGGCCTTGCCCTGATGTTTGGGGTCCTGTCACTCCTCTTGCAGGTCTTGATGCCCTATCACCGCTATGTGCGGGTGCTGAAATGGCTGACCCTGTCGCTCTTTTCCTATGTGGCGGTGGTGATGACGGTGCAGGTGCCGTGGCTCGAGGTCGCCGCCCGCACGGTCTGGCCGCACCTAGAGTGGAACCGCGACACCCTGACCATGGTGGTGGCGGTCTTTGGCACGACCATCAGCCCCTACATGTTCTTTTGGCAAAGTTCTCAGGAGGTCGAGGAGCTCGACGCGGCGCCGCTCGATCATGATCTGCGCACCCATCCCGAAGAGGCCCCGGCCCAGCTTCGCCGTATTGGTCTGGATACCTATGTCGGCATGGCCTTTTCCAATCTGATCAGTATGGCGATCATCTTGGCTGCAGCCGTAGCCCTGCATGATCAGGGTATCGACAAGATCGAGACGGCGGCCCAAGCGGCCATGGCCCTGCGCCCCATTGCCGGGGAAGGGGCCTTTTTGCTGTTCAGTCTGGGCATTATCGGGACCGGCCTCTTGGCCGTGCCGGTGCTGGCCGGATCAGCCGCCTATGCCATTGCCGAGGCGCGCGGCTGGCCTGAGGGGTTAGAGCGTAAGGCCTATGAGGCGCGTGGGTTCTACGGTGTGATCGCGGCAGCCATGATCTTGGGCGTGGCCCTTGGATTTAGCCCCATTGACCCGATCAAGGCCCTCTATTGGAGCGCTGTGGTCAATGGCGTCATCTCGGTTCCGATCATGGCAGCGATGATGGTGGTCGCCACCAGCCGTCGTCGCATGGGAGCCTTTGTCGCCACACCTGGTCAGAGACTCTTTGGCTGGGCCGCGACCGTGATCATGGCCATTGCCGTGACCGCCATGTTCTTCGTGATGTAGGCTTGCCTAACGCCGCCGACCCAGCAATCTTGCAGGCAAGATTAAGGTGGGGCGGAAAATGACAACGGCAGAGACGACGACGGATGGGGCGACTAAGGCCCCCTGGTACAGCCATCTCTATTTTCAGGTCTTGATCGCGATTACGGCAGGGGCCCTGATCGGGCACTTCAATCCAGCCTTGGGCGAGTCGCTCAAGCCGCTGGGCGATGCCTTCATCAAGCTCGTCAAGATGGTCATCGGGCCGGTCATTTTCCTGACCATTGTCACGGGCATTGCCGGGATGAGCGATCTGAAGACCTTTGGCCGGGCCACGGCCAAGGCCTTTGCCTATTTCCTGACCTTCTCGACCCTGGCCCTGATCATTGGTCTGATTGTGGCCAACGTGGTTCAGCCCGGCGCGGGCATGAATATCGATCCGGCTAGCCTCGACACGACCAAGGTCGCGGACTTTGCGGCTAAGGCCCACGAGACCACTATTGTCGGGTTCCTGACGGCCATCATTCCAGACACGGTGGCCAGCGCCTTTGTCGATGGCAACATCCTGCAGGTCCTGTTCTTCTCGATCACCTTCGGCATTGCGCTGTTTCTGGTCGGCGATAAGGGCAAGCCGGTGGTTGATCTGCTGGAGTCTCTGAGCCACGGCTTTTTCCGCCTCGTCGCCATCCTTATGAAGGCGGCGCCCCTTGGCGCCTTCGGGGCCTTCGCCTTTACCATCGGCAAATATGGCATTGGCTCCCTCGTCCATCTGGCCACCTTGGTCGCCTGTTTCTATCTGACCTCGGCCCTGTTTGTGGTGGTTGTTCTGGGTCTGGTGGCCAGGTTCAATGGCTTTTCGATCTTTCGCCTGATTGCCTATCTGAAGACCGAGCTGTTCTTGGTCTTGGGCACCAGCTCGTCGGAATCGGCCCTGCCGAGCCTGATGGACAAGTTGGAACGGGCGGGCTGTGCCAAGCCGATTGTCGGTCTGGTCGTTCCGACCGGCTATTCCTTCAATCTCGATGGCACCAACATCTATATGACCTTAGCGGCCCTGTTCATTGCTCAGGCGACGGGCGTGCATCTGAGCCTAGGCGATCAGCTCCTTCTGCTCGGCGTGGCGATGATCAGTTCTAAGGGCGCAGCGGGCGTGACGGGCGCGGGGTTCATCACCTTGGCCGCGACCCTGTCGGTGATGCCCTCGGTACCGGTGGCGGGCATGGCCCTGATCCTTGGCATTGATCGGTTCATGTCTGAGTGCCGGGCCATCACCAACTTCATCGGCAATGCCGTCGCCACCATTGTCGTCGCCCGCTGGGAAGGGGCGCTGGACAAGGACGCTCTGGACTTGGCGCTCAAGGGTTAGGCGCGCGAACACTGACAAAAGCCAAGCTTGCGGCCGACCGTCGTTCCCACAGCGCTTCAGATCCGTTGAAAATCATATGGTGTCTTTTATTCCGACGTCCGTTCTAAGGAGATTAGGGTGACCGGCCTTTTTAGGGATGACGCGCGAGGCACAATCGGGAGACGGGCTGTTGTTGGTGCCCTCATCGGTGCCGCTGGATTGGCTGTCGCAAGCGGTTGCGCCGAACGTGAAGGTGACAATCGTCTCGCAACGCGTCCACGTCCTCCTGGAACGATCGTCTCCTTGGTTCGGCTGGGTTGGTATCCGACCCTTGTGAACCAGATGGTTCTGGGGCTCGCAAAAGTCGTACCGTCCATCCCGGTTGACCATGCCTTCACGCCCTATCGGCTGACCTATTGGTCGTCGACAAATGGAGCACCGGTACTGGTTTCGGCGCTTGTCAGCATCCCGAATGGGACGGCTCCGCGTGGGCTCGTTCTGTGGATGCACGGTACGAACCCTGATCGTACTCAGTCGATTTCACGACCGAGTCTTCAAGAGGGTGTTGCGATTTCAGCCGCTTTTGCGGGCGGTGGTTATGCCGTGATAGCACCGGACCTTTTGGGGCTTGGGGTATCCCATGCGCCTCAGGCCTATCTTTACAACCCCAGCACGCTGTCGGTCACGTTCGATCTGCTGGAGATTGCGGCGCGCGGCCTTGGCGGCCTCCTGAGCGTTCCAGAGAAAAGCGTTTTCGTGGCAGGCTTTTCACAGGGTGGTCACGATGCGGCGATCTTGCATCGGGCCTTGGAGCAGGAAAAGCAGCCGCCGATGCGGGTCAGGGCGACGGCGGCAGTTGCGGGTGCCTATGACCTCGTCGGACTTTCAATTCCTTTTGCACTTCAAGGAAGGTCTGCCGGTTCATCCGTCTACCTCGGCTTGGCTGCCCAGTCGTGGGCAACCTACTATGGCCACGCATTAGACACGGTTCTGACTGGGCCCGGTGCAAAGCTGGTGCGTCAGGCTTTGAACGGATCTCACGGCGCTGATGTTCTCAAGCTATTGCCCCGCAATCCGCGCGATATGTTCCGGACAGATTTTCTGAACGCCGAGGCGACGGGTGGCAAGCACTGGTTTCTTGACGCGGCGCGGGCAAATGGGGTGCTGGACTGGGCGCCTCAGGCACCTTTTCACGCCTATTTCGGCACCAAAGATGTGGATGTTACCCCTAACGACTCTCTGGCCTTTGCCAAGTCTGCAGGCCATCGCGGCGGCAATGTGCAAGCGCTACCGGTGGGTCCCTATGGGCATGGCGAGTCAGTGCTCCATGCCGTTCCGCTCATCCGGCGATGGTTTGACGAGCTTTCATCAGGCACCTAGCTGGTTCTTCTAAATGCGGCACAGGACTGAAACCAATACCTCAAGGCTTACGCAGCGACACGGTTGGCAAGGTCTGTCGGCTGGTTCAAGATAACGGCGATAAGATAAACAGGTCTGTAGGGACCGACCCGGAGGAACGACCATGAAAGCTATTCGTCTCAAGCAGCCCGGCGGGCTGGACAATCTCACGGTCGGCACCGCAGAGGCCGCCGCCCCTGGCCGGGGCGAAATCACCGTGCGCATCCATGCCAGCTCGCTGAACTATCACGACTATATGGTCGTGCTCGGCGCGATCCCGACCCCTGAGGGCCGTATCCCCATGTCTGATGGTGCCGGTGTGGTGACGGCCGTCGGCGAAGGCGTCAGCGAGTTTGCGGTGGGCGATAATGTCGTCAGCACCTTCTTCCCCAACTGGCCCAATGGCGATGCAGACCTGTCCAATATGGGCCATGTCCCCGGTGATAGCGCCGACGGCTTTGCCCGTCAGATTGTGACCATGCCCACCGCCGCCTTCACCCACGCTCCCAAGGGCTATAGCCACGCTGAGGCTGCGACCCTGACCTGCGCCGGCCTAACCGCTTGGCGCGCTCTGGTGCCCAATGGCAATCTTAAGGCCGGGGACACGGTTCTGGTGCAGGGCACCGGCGGCGTCTCGATCTTCGCCCTTCAGTTCGCCAAGGCCGCTGGGGCTACGGTCATTGCCACCTCGTCTTCCGATGAGAAGCTGCAACGGCTCGAAGCCATGGGCGCCGATCATCTGATCAACTATCGCAAGGACGAGGAGTGGGGTGTTACGGCCCAAAAGCTCACCGGTCGGCGCGGCGTCGATCATGTGGTCGAGATCGGTGGCTCAGGCACCATGGCCCAGTCCATCGCGGCGACCCGCATTGGCGGTCACATCGCCCTGATCGGGGTCTTGGCAGGCTATGCCGGACCGGTCTCGACGGTGATGATCATGAGCAAGCAGCTTCGCGTTCAGGGCCTGACCGTCGGCAACCGCCGCCAGCAGCAGGAAATGATCCGCGCCATCGACGTGTCGGGTATCCGCCCGGTGATCGACAGCCACTATCCGCTTGAGTCCATCGCCGACGCCTTCCGCCATCAGGCCTCAGCCACGCACTTTGGTAAGATCTGCTTGGATATTTAGGGGGTACTACATCCCGCGTTTCCCGCGCAGGCGGGGACCCAGACCTTTTCACTCCGGCGGTAATCGACCCACTGGATCCCCGCCTTCGCGGGGAAGGCGGTGGAGGGGTTTGTGGATGTCCCCCTCACCCAACCCTCTCCCCCAAGGGGGCGAGGGCTTATCCGTTCTTAGCCCTCTCCCTGTGGGAGAGGGTTGGGTGAGGGCCTTGTTTTCTTGCTTGCCCCTACTTCAACCCCATCAAGCTACGCAAAACGGGCGTCCGATTGGCCACCCAATAGCCCGCCCAGCAGGCAAGGCCTGTGCTGGCTATGATCACGCCCGCCTCCACCGCGACGGGCAGGCCCAGCCGCTTGATGGCAAAGGCGGTCAGGACAATCGCGGTCTGGTGGATGATGTAGAACGGAAAGACCGCCCGCGTGAGCAGGGTCAAGGTCGGGCTGCCCCTGTGGATGTGGCGGTTCGCATAGCCAAACAGGGCTGCAATCACCAGCCAAGCATAGGTCGAGCGCAATATGTGGGTCTCAAGCCCGACCGGTGTGCCATTGGCCAGATGAAAGCCGAGGCGCGGACTGAACAGCGCAATGATCAGGGCCCCTGCGGCGGCATAATGGCGCCAAGCCACAAACCGCGCCCAAGCCTTGTCCATCTTGGCCAGACCAAGGCCCAGCACAAAGGCAAAGCCAAAATGCAGGTGGGCATAGAGATCATCCCAAAGGATGATGGTCTCTGGATGGAGGGGATAGACTAGGGCTCTTAAGGCCATAAATCCGGCAATCGGAAAGAGGATCAGTCCGGCCCCAGCCATCAGGCGGTTTAGAGCGCGGTCAAGCCACGGCAACAGCGTACAAGCCATGGCCGCGACCATGGTGTAGAGCCAAAGATAGCCAACGAACCACATATGGTTATAGGTCGGCAGGAAGATGCCAAAACTCTGGTCGCCGCTAAGATACCGGCCCCAAAATTCCAGATAGCCGCCGCTAAAGCGCCGCATCTCTGTCAGTTGAACCCAGGACTGCGGGGGGACGATCACCAGGGCGGCAAACAGGAACGGCACCAAAAGACGCAGGCTTCGCTCGCGCATCAGGACACGGCCCGAGGTGCGGCGATCGGCGATCTTCTCGCCCATGAACCGGGTCGCGATACCCGAAATGACGAACAACAGGGTGAGCCGCCACGGGTTCATCAGACCCATGGCCAGCGTCAGGTCCGGCAGGATATGGGTGCTTTTGACGTGCCACCACCACGGGGCATAGACCATGCCCACATGGTAAAAGATCAGCAGAAAAAAGGCCCCTACGCGCAGGGCATCCAGATCATAGCGCCGAGAGGAGGGCGTGGCGTTCACTCAGGCAATACTTTCCCGAGCGCGGGCCTCGACCTTGGCGCGGGGGACAAGGCGCAGGGTCGAGCTGGCCTTGGCCATGACCTCGCCCTTGGTATTGAGCAGGTGGGCTTCCATGAAGCTGGTCGACTTGCCGCGCCGCTCGACCCAAGCCTCAGCGATCACGAGGCCAGGACCGGTCGGGGCAAAGAAGCTGACCTTCAATTCTAGCGACATGGGCGTATAGTCAAAGCCCGTCACTGCCATAATGCCGTGAGCCATGGCCGCATCCAGCCAGCCGGTAATGAACCCGCCCTGAACCACGCCGCCGGAGTGGCACATGTGCAGTCCGGCCAAATATTCCAGCTTGGCCCGTCCGGTCTCAGCATCCATCAGGATGATCCGTTGCAGGCCGAGGGTCTGGGACAGGGCGTCTTTAGGCGGCGAAGCGGTCTGGTCGGTCATGGCAAGCTCCAATAGGGTAGGGATTGATTATCGACCGGACCGGGGCCTGTCTTGGGTTATTTTGACCGGGTTCAGGCGATCGTGACTGAAATGGGTGAAGTTCAGCAAGGAAAGCCATCACTTGACGTGACGGCACGGCTGGACAAGTGGCTGGGATTGGGAACAGTAGATAAACGCTGATCAGGGAGATAACCCTTCACAGCGTCAGGGAGGCAAAAAGACCATGGGCGAGACCGTATTACGACAGGACCGCGGTGGAATGGCCACCTTGACCATCAACCGGCCCGATAAGCTCAACAGCCTCAATGTCGAGGTCTTCCAAGATCTGAACGCCCATCTGGCGGCGCTGGAACAGCAGACCGATGAGATCGGCTGTGTGGTGCTGCGCGGCGCAGGCCGCTGTTTCTCCGCCGGTCACGATCTGGGTGACATTGCCAAGGGCGAGCGCTTGCCCCGCGCCAATTTCCAATCCCATGTCATCGAGCGTCTGGCCAATCTGCCTCAACCGGTGATCACAGCAGTTCATAGCCATTGCTATACGGGCGCGCTGGAACTGGCCCTCGCGGGTGACGTGATCCTCGCCTCGGCCAATGCCAAATTTGCTGATACCCATGCCAAATGGGCCCTGACCCCGGTGTGGGGCATGAGCCAGCGTCTGCCGCGCCGTGTCGGCCAGGCCAAGGCCATGGAGATGATGCTGACCTGTGCGACCTTAAGCGGCCAAGAAGCCACCGCCATTGGCCTTGCCAATCAGTGCCTTCCAGACGAAGGTTTCTTTGAAGCTGTTGAGGCCTTTGTCGATCAGGTGCTGGCCAATTCGTCCTTCAGCCACCGGGCCAATAAGCGCTTGCTCACGGGTACGGACGGCCTGTCCCTATCGGCGGGTCTGGCCTATGAAGTCTATCAAAACGAAGGCGTTGGGCCGGATATGCAAGCCCGAATCGCCGCCTTCACCGCCAAAAAGGGCTAGGACGTCCTTTTCAATCTTAAGACCGAAACTGGGAGAAGATCATGACTGAAGCTTGGATCATCGACGCCTGCCGCACCCCGCGCGGTATTGGCAAGGTCGGCAAGGGCGCGCTCGCCGACATTCACCCTCAGCAGCTTGGGGCCACGGTCCTGAAGGCGCTGAAGGAGCGTAACAATCTCAACACCGCCGATGTCGGCGATGTGATCTGGGGCTGTAGCTCGCAGCGTGGCCCTCAGGGCGGCGATATGGGCCGCATGTCGGCTCTGGATGCGGGCTATGATGTCCGTTCCAGCGGCGTGACCCTCGACCGTTTCTGCGGTTCGGGCATCACCGTGGTCAATCTGGCCGCTGCCACCATCATGGCCGGCATGGAAGATCTGGTCGTGGCCGGTGGCTGCGAAATGATGTCGATGGCCGGTCGCCGCACCAGCGATGACGGCCCGCCCATGATGGACGGTGGCAATCTGCGCCTGCGCGCCAGCCATCCTCAGTCCAACCAAGGCGTTTGCGCTGACGCGATCGCCACCTTGGAAGGCATCAGCCGCGAAGCCGTGGACGATCTGGCCCTCGAAAGCCAGCGCCGCGCCGCCGTCGCCATCGCCGAAGGCCGCTTCGACAAGAGCCTGGTCCCTGTGTTCCGTGAAGACGGCACCTTGGCCCTCGACCGCGAAGAGTTCCCTCGTCCCCAGACCACCCGCGAAGGTCTGGCCGCGCTGAAGCCTTCGTTCGAGGCCATGGCCGACTTCCCGCTCGACGATAAGGGCACCACCTATCGCAAGCTGATCTTGCAGGTCCATAACGGCCTCGACATCAAGCATATCCACCATGCAGGCAACTCGTCCGGCGTTGTGGACGGTTCCGGCGCTCTGCTGCTGGCCTCGCCGACCTATGCCGCCAAGCATGGCATGAAGCCACGCGCCCGCGTCATCACCTCGGTCAATATGGGTGATAGCCCAACCCTGATGTTGAACGCGCCGGTTCCTGCCGCCCGTAAGGCTCTGGCCAAGGCTGGCCTGACCGTGGACGATATCGATCTGTGGGAAATCAACGAAGCCTTCGCCGTGGTGGCTGAAAAGTTCATCCGCGACCTGCGCCTCGACCGCGATAAGGTCAATGTCAATGGCGGCGCCATGGCCCTGGGTCACCCCATCGGTGCGACCGGTTCCATGCTGATCGGCACGATCTTGGATGAGTTGGAACGCCGCGACCTCAAGCGCGGTCTGGTCACCATGTGCGCCGCTGGCGGCATGGCCCCAGCCATAATCATCGAGCGCATGTAAGATCTAGACGCTTGATTTAAGACCAAGGGCCTCTGCGAAAGCAGGGGCCCTTTTTCTTGGTCAAAGGGCGGCAATCAGGTCCTGCTCAATCGCCCAGAGCCGGTCCTGACCCCAGCGGGCCTCGCCGTCATTGATGCGGAAGGACGGCACGCCCCAAAGACCGCCAGCAAACATCTCTTCGCGATTAGCCTCAGCCAAGGTGCGCCAGCTCTCATCGGTCAGAGCGGCCTTGACGGTGGCATCGCTTACCCCCGCGCGCTTGGCCATCTGGCCTAGCCCGGCCTCGGTCGTGGCATCGATCCCGTCGGCAAAGGCACCTTGCGTGAACGACAGGGCAAAGTCATAGCCGTGCCCCTCTTGGATCGCGTGATGCAGTACTGCCAGGCCGCGTTCGACCCCTAGGCCTACCGGATCGACCATGGTCCCATATCGCAGGCCCACCCTCTCGGCTTCGCGCTTGGTGTCCGTGCTGATGTAGTACTGTTTCGCACGCGGCACCGGCAGGCCACGCATGACCATCGGCATGACAAAGCGCAGGCGCAGCTCTGCCCCATATTGATCAGCCAAGGCCTTGGCGCGCGGCAGGCAGATATAGCTATAGGGACTGCGAAACGAGATGAAGGCGTGCAGCACGGGCTGCGGCTTGGCGGTCTTGCTTTTGGCCTTGGGTATTGCGCCGAGGGTGATCTCGTGGGCGGGATAGTTGGGTGCGCCGCCGGTACGGTCCAAACCCTGCTGAGTCAGGCGGCTTTCCAAGAAGTGCAGGCGGTCAATGCCCCAGTACCATTCGCCCTCAAACTGGAACGTGGCCCCCAGATAGTGCCCAAGCGACAGGCGAAGGGCTTGGCCCTGCTCCTGTTGGGCCTTGGCGGCTTCCGGGGTGGCCAGCGGTAAGCTGGACAGGGTGTCCTTGTCATTGGCCCAAAGGGCCGCGCCGATCTTGACCGCGTCAGACAGGAAGGTCCCGCCCTCAAGCGCTGCGGTCAGGGCGCGATTGGCCAGAACGGTCATCTCTTCGGAGGGCAGACTGGCTGTGGCCGGAAGGTCTAGCCCATTGACCGAGGCCAGCAGCGCCGCATCGCGAAGGCCCCATCCGGCCAGCTTCTCCCGCTCTGGCGCAGCGGCCTCAATCGGGGCAGGGACCAGATGGCAGCTTAGCTCCACATCATAGCGGGCGGCGAACCGTCCAAGGGCTTGGGCGGTCAGATGGCTATAGGGATCGGCGGCCTCATGGAAATAGTGCACGATGGGGCGCGCGCCCTTCAGTTGCCGAACCATCGCGCGGGTCTTGCGGGCGGTCTGACGCAGCTTGGGGCTGGTCATCAGGGTGGTGATGGTCCGCATAAGAAAGGCTTTGATCATGACCCTGAGGGTTCCTATGGTTGCCGCGGCGCTTATGGCCTTTTGCGTGCCAAATTATGGCCCTGTAGGCCTCTAGGTCAATCCAAGGCTTGACGATGAAGGCGGTTAATGGCGCTATCCATGTCAAAACAAATGTCTGGAGGATACCATCATGAACGTCGTCAACGCCGTCTATCCCGAGCCCGCGCAGGCCAAGGCCTTTTTTACCGGCGAAGAGGATGGTCCCTTCGTGATGGTCAATCTGCTGAAATTCAAGCCCAAGGCCACCTATGAGGACGGCTCCAACCCCGACATGACCGGTAAGGAGGCCTATGACATCTATGGCGCGGCGGTCACGAAGTTGGTTGAGGGCCTTGGCGGCAAGATCCGTTTTAGTGGTGATGTGACCGGCCTGATGCTGGGCGAGGTCGAGGACCTATGGGACATGGTCGGCCTGGCTGAATATCCATCCCTTGCCGCATTCCGGGCCATGTCAATGTCGCCAGAGATGCAGGCCATCAGCCACCATCGCTCGGCGGGTCTTGCGGGTCAGCTGAATATCAAGACCAAATCGGTTCGCGACTAGGATCGGGGGGCCCAGTCCCTAGTCCCGTTTTCCCCGCGAAGGCGGGGACCCAGACCCTTGCACTCCGGCGGGACGTGATCCCCCGACCCACGCTTTTGTGGTGAACGCGGCGGCGAAGGCAGGGGATGAACACCCCCCACTCCCAACCCTCTCCCCCTCACGGGGGGAAAGGGCTAGAGCCGATAAGCCCTCTCCCTGTGGGAGAGGGTTGGGTGAGGGCCTTGTTTGTTTTCTTCTTGCCACCCCTCCAAAAAATTGCTCCTGACATCGCTGTCAAATCGCGCTAGGGTTTGAGTAAGCGGCCACAGTGCCGACGTTCAGTGGAGAGAACGCATCATGGCTACGGCCCCCTTGAAGACCAGTGAATCCAGCGGCGCCTCGGCGGCGGTCTTGGGTTCGGGAGACAATGCCCCAGCCGATCTGCGCTGGTTTGTCTTTGCCCTCTTTTTCATTTTCGGGGGCATTACCAGCCTCAATGATGTGGTGATCCCAAAGCTCAAGAGCCTGTTTGAGCTGAACTATTTCCAAGCCATGTTGGTGCAGTTCGCCTTTTTCACCGCCTATTTCGTGGTCTCGATCCCGGCCGCAGCCGTCGTTCGTCGGTTCGGTTATATGCGCACAGCCGTGGCCGGTCTGGTGGTTATGACCGTTGGCTGCCTGCTGTTCATTCCCGCCTCTTTGGCTGGGCTATTTGTCGCCTTTTTGATCGCCCTGTTCGTCCTAGCGGCGGGAATCACGACGGTGCAGGTGGTGACCAATCCGCTCATCTCTTTGCTTGGCCCGGCAAAGTCGGCCCATAGCCGATTGACCTTCGCGCAGGCCTTTAATGCGCTGGGAACCACGGTTGCCCCCTTCTTTGGGGCCAAGTTGATCCTCGGCTCCTTGGGGACGGTTGATCCCAGCACCTTGAGCGGTGAAGCCTTGACCGCCTATCTGGCGACCGAGACCGGCGTCATTGTGAAGACCTATCTGGTCATTGCGGTGGCGCTTGCAGCCGTCGCGGCGCTGGTCTGGTCACGTCGCAATCGTCTGCAAGAGGCAACGGTTGAGAATGTCAGCATGATGCAGGCCTTCACCCTGTTGCAGCGGCCGCGCTTTGCCTTCGGGGCCTTGGGCATCTTCATCTATGTCGGCGGCGAGGTCGCGATTGGTAGCCTGTTGGTCAACTATCTGATCCAGGCCGATACGCTCAATATTGTCGCTCAAAAGGCGGGCGAGCTCGTCACCTTCTATTGGGGCGGGGCGATGGTCGGCCGCTTCATCGGCGCTTGGGTCCTGCGTCAGTTCCCGCCAAGCCTGGTGCTGGCGGCTGCAGCAGCCTGCGTTGGTGTGCTTCTAATCACCTCTGGCCTAACCGTTGGAACCGTGTCCGGCGTGGCCCTGATCGCCATTGGTTTCTTCAACTCGATCATGTTTCCGACCATCTTCTCGCTGGCCTCTGAAGGTCTGGGCGAGCGGGCGGCAGAGGGGTCTGGCGTGCTTTGCGTGGCCATTGTTGGCGGCGCGATTGTGCCGCTTATGGCCGGACTACTGGCCGATGCGTCGAGCCTACGGATGGCGCTGATCGTGCCGTTCATCTGCTATGCGGGGATCGCGGCCTTTGGCCTCTATTGCCGCAGGAACCCGGTCGAAGCCTAGGTCGCCTTCTTAAGTCAAAGGCGGTGAGTGCGCAGAGCGTGGGGATGACCCCCTCACCCCACCCTCTCCCCCTGAAGGGGGCGAGGGCTTTTCCCATCGTTCTTAGCCCTCTCCCTGTGGGAGAGGGTTGGGTGAGGGCCTTATTTCCTTTTTTCACGCTCCCCGTCAGGTCAGGGGTGGTGCGGCCCGCTGAATGACGGGTCGCAGGGCAAAGCTGGACTGGATATGGGCCACACCCGGAATCCGCGTCAGGCTGTTCATCAGGAAGGACTGATATCCCGCCAGATCCGGTGCCACGACGCGCAGCAGATAGTCCGCGCCGCCGGTCATCAGATAGCAGCTCATCACCTCCGGAGCCTTGGCGATCTCGCGCTCAAAGGCCGAGATCGCCTCTTCGGTTTGGGCGGTCAGGGTCACCGACACAAAGACGCTGATCGCATGGCCAAGGCGCGTCTCATCCAGCCGCGCGCTATAGCCGAGAATATAGCCGGTCTCTTCCAGGCGGCGGACGCGGCGTAGGGTTGGGGTCAAGGACAGGCCGATCTGCTCGGCCAGATCACGCCAGCTCAAACGCCCCTCTTCGGCCACCGCCGCGAGGATTTTTAAGTCATAACGATCTAGCTTTTCGGTGACGTTCATTTGCACTCAATATCTCGTAAACCGTAGTTCAAAACGACTGCTCAAGTCCATATTATCGGTCCAAATGAGCAATAATCACTCCGAAATCTAGCCTATATGACCAGAACCCACAACGCCACGAAAGCGGTTCTTGTCCATGTCTGTCCAAAGCGCCCTGTCGCCTACCCGAAATGACGACCGCGACCTGATCCGGGACCTGGACCGCAAGGTCCATTGGCTGTCGGCCTGGACGATCCACAATGCCAACCATCTGCGCGAAAGCCGCGATGGTTTGAAGGTTGGTGGCCATCAGGCCTCTTCCACCTCCTTGGCGACGGTGATGTCGGCGCTCTATTTCTCGGTCCTGCGGCCTGAGGACCGGATCGCGGTCAAGCCCCATGCCAGCCCGGTGTTTCACGCCATCCAGTATCTCTATGGCCGCCAGTCCTTGGACCAGCTTCAGCGGTTCCGGTCGCTGGGCGGGGCCCAGTCCTATCCGTCGCGGACCAAGGATCAGGACGATGTGGATTTCTCGACCGGTTCGGTCGGTCTGGGCGTGGCCATGACGGCCTTTGCCTCGATTGTGCAGGACTATATGCTGGCCCATGAGCGCATGGCCCCGGCGCGGCAGGGGCGGATGATCTCGCTGCTGGGCGATGCCGAGCTGGACGAGGGCAATATCTATGAGTGCCTGATCGAGGGGGCCAAGCACGATCTGCGCAACACCTGGTGGATCGTCGACTATAATCGCCAAAGCCTCGATGCTACGACCTCCGACAGTATGTTCCTGCGCTTTACCGACATTTTTGCGGCGGTGGGCTGGGACGTCATCACCCTGAAATATGGCTACCGGCTGGAGGCGGCGTTCGCGCAGCCCGGCGGTGAGCATCTGCGCAACTGGATCGATGATTGCCCTAATGACCTATTTGCGGCGCTGAGTTTTCAGGGCGGTGAGGCTTGGCGCAAGCAACTGCTTGCCGATTTGAGCGCCCATGTCGGCATTGCCGATCTGCTGGCCCAATATGACGATAATGCGCTGGCGGCCCTGATGACCAATCTGGCCGGGCACGATATGGACCTCTTGCTCGAGACCTTCCACGAGGTGACGGACCAGCGGCCCAAGCTGTTCATTGTCTATACGATCAAGGGCTTTGGCCTGCCGTTTCAGGGCCATAAGGACAACCATTCGGGCCTAATGACCCCGACCCAGATGGAGACCTTCCAAGCCAGAATGGGCGTGCCCAAGGGTCAGGAGTGGGAGCCCTTTGCGGGCCTGCCGCGCAGCCCTTCAGACTACCAAGCCTTCATCGACAATGCCCCCTTCGGCAAGCGTCAGCCGGACGCGCCCGCGCCGATGGTGGCTGTGCCCGATGCCGCCACCTTCCCCCGGCCCACCGGCAAGCAATCCACTCAGGTGGCCTTTGGCAAGGTGATGAATGATCTGGCCCGGATGGGGGGACCGCTGGCCGATGCCATCGTCTCGACCTCGCCCGATGTGACGGTCTCGACCAATCTCGGCGGCTGGGTCAATCAGCGCGGCATCTTTGCCCGCGACACCCGCCACGATCAGTTCAAGGACAGCAACATCGCCTCGCCGCAAAAGTGGCTGATGGGCCCGCACGGCCAGCATATCGAGCTGGGCATTGCTGAGAACAACCTGTTCCTCCTGCTGGGGGCCTTGGGTCTGGCGGGGGATCTGTTTGGCGGGCAAAGGCTGATCCCGGTCGGCACCCTCTATGATCCCTTCATTAACCGCGGTCTCGATGCGCTGAACTATGCCTGTTATCAGGATGCAAGGTTCCTGCTGGTGGCGACCCCCTCAGGTCTGACCCTTGCGCCGGAAGGCGGAGCACACCAGTCGATCCACACGCCCCTGATCGGCATGGCGCAGGACAAGCTCAGCTATTTCGAACCGGCCTTTGTCGATGAACTGGTCGAGATCATGCGCTGGGCCTTTGACTTCATGCAGCAGCCTGAGGGCAATTCGGTCTATTTGCGCCT
>CANFKD010000010.1 GCA_947447115.1 Caulobacteraceae bacterium | reverse complement strand
GGTGCCATGTATGCGCAATATCGCTGTGTTCGCGTGGCCGATGCCCTGCCTCTGCCGGAGGGCACGACCCCGATGGAAGGCGCCTCCTGCTTCGTCAATCCCTTGACCGCTCTGGGTATGGTCGAGACCATGCGCCGCGAAGGTCACACCGCCTTGGTGCATACAGCAGCAGCCTCGAACCTTGGCCAGATGCTCAACAAGATCTGCATCGCGGACGGCGTTAATCTGGTCAATATCGTCCGCAGCGCCGAGCAGGCCGAGCTTTTGCGCGGCATTGGCGCGAAATATGTCGTCGATTCCACGGCCCCGACCTTCATGGACGACCTGACCAAGGCCTTGGCCGAGACGGGCGCGACCATCGCCTTTGACGCCATCGGCGGCGGCAAGCTGGCCGGTCAGATCCTGACCTGCATGGAGGCGGCGATCAATCTGATGGCCAAGGAATATAGCCGTTACGGCTCCTCGGTTCATAAGCAGGTCTATATCTATGGCGGCCTCGATATCCGCCCGACCGAGTTTGGCCGTGGCTTTGGCATGTTCTGGGGCGTCGGTGGCTGGCTCTTGACCCCGTTCTTGGTCAAGATCGGTGCCGAAGCGGCGCAAAAGCTGCGTCTTCGCGTTGCCTCCGAACTGAAGACCACCTTCGCCAGCCACTATACCAAGGTGATCTCGCTGCAAGAGACCCTCAGCCTCGATGCGATCAGCGCCTATAATCGCCGGGCAACGGGTGAGAAATATCTGATCAATCCGAGCCTCTAGGGAGATGGAACGTCCTCGTGCTTCGACAGGCTCAGCATGAGGACGTCCGAGGGGGTGATGTCTCGTCATCCTCTCCCCCATCTTTCATCCTCATCCTGAGCCTGTCGAAGGACGAGGATGTTCCACGAATGATCCGACCGTGTGTAAGGGTCTGGATCCCCGCCTTCGCGGGGAAAGCGGTAGACAGAAAATAAGAAATAAGAAAACAAGGCCCCCTTCGGCCCTTCTGGCCACTTCCCCCAGAGGGGGAAGATCTTGGATCCTTAAATCTTCCCCCTCTGGGGGAAGTACCGGCGAAGCCGGGGTAGGGGGCCTTGTTTAAGAAAAACAAGAAAGGCCCTCACTTAGGCCCTCTCCCACAGGGAGAGGGCTTTGCCGTTCTTAGCCCTCGCCCCCTTGGGGGAGAGGGTTGGGTGAGGGGGTGTTCATCCACCCAACGAAAGATGTTAAACACCCCTCCCACCCTCTCACGGACCCTCCCATGACCCCGACAATGTACGCTATCAAGAACTGCGACACGGTCGCCAAGGCTCGGGCGTGGCTGGGCGACCGGGGGATTGCCTATGATTTTCATGACTATAAGACCCAAGGCATTGACGCCGCGCGCCTGAGCCAATGGGTCGAGGAACTGGGTTGGGACAAGGTCCTGAACCGGGCAGGAACGACTTTCAAAAAGCTGCCGGAAGCGGACCGGACCGATCTGGATGCCGCCAAGGCCATCGCCCTGATGGTGGCTCAGCCCTCGATGATCAAGCGCCCCCTGCTCGATCTGGGCGATCGCCGGGTGCTCGGTTTCAAGCCTGAGCTCTATGAAGGGCTGTTCTAGGCCTCGACCCCTTATCCGTCTTCCCCGCGAAGGCAGGGACCCAGACCCTTTTACTCAGACGGGAAGACCCGCGCTGGATTCCCGTTTTTGTTGGGAACGCGAGGCAGGTGAGCTTTGAGCCGCCCCCTCCCGCGTCATTGCGAGGCGCATCGCGCCAAAGCAACCGAGGGGAACATCACTTCAGGTCCGTGTCAGTCCCCTAGGTTGCTTCGCTGCGCTCGCAATGACGCGAGAGGGGATAGTGGATGAACACCCCCCACTCCCAACCCTCTCCCCCTCAAGGGGGGAGAGGGCTTTGATTTACCTGCGTCAGGTCACTCAAGCGAGAACCGGCCCCCTACCCCCGCTTCGCGGGGACTTCCCCCAAAGGGGGAAGATTTACCGTTCCAAGATCTTCCCCTTCTGGGGGAAGCGATGCGAAGCATCAAAGGGGGTCTTGTTTAATCCCTCTAAACCGCCCGCATTAAATAGCGCACCGTCTTTTCCCCACCCAAAATCTCCGCCGACCCGATCTCGCTAAAGCCTTGGGCCTGATGGAAACGGTCGGAGGCGGGGTTGGGTGGCGCGGAATTGACTTCGCAGAGGACGCGAACGTGTCCGGCCTCGGTCGCAGCGGCGAACAGGGCGGCATAGAGGCGCTGGGCGAGGCCTCGGCCACGGGCGTGATCTGCGACCACCACGCGGTCGACATAGACGAACCGGTCATAGCGCGCGCGTAGCCACTGGAAGTTAGGGCTATCATAGGCCGCATCCTGATCCATCGCGATCAGAAAGGCGTCGTTCTCGCCGACCTGCCGAGCCCAGAAGGCCATGGCGACCAGAGCGGCGAACCGCTCTGGCTCCAGCCAAGACAGTTCCACCTCATGGGCATTGTTGAGCGCCAAAAGGGCCGCGGACGGCTCTAGCGGTAGGAGGCGCTCGTCCATGACGCCCTCAGCCTAGATCAATGACCCATGACAATGCTTAAATTTACGCCCCGAACCGCAAGGGCAGGCCGCGTTACGGCTTGTGCGGTCCCAGCCGTCGGGCAGGGCGGTGATGGGCAGGCTGGCGCGCTGGTCGGCGGGTATGGCGTCAGGGATGCCGCCGCTATAGCGCTCGTTCTCGCCCGTATTGGGGTCCATATGGACCTCGAACAGACCGGCATTGGGCGCTGGTGCCTCTTCGGGCTGGAAGCGGAACTCGACGGTCATCAGCCAGCGCGTCGTGTTCATGCGCAGGTCGCTGAGCAGCTTTTCGAACAGCGAGAAGGCCTCGGTCTTATATTCGTTCAGCGGGTCACGCTGGCCATAGCCGCGCAGGCCGATGACGTTGCGCAGATGGTCCAGATGCATCAGATGCTCGCGCCATTGCAGGTCGATCATCTGAAGCAGGAAGTTCTTTTCCAGCTTGCGCATCTGCTCGTCGCCCAATTCGGCGAGGCGGACTGAGGCGCGTTCATCGGCTGCGGCCAGAATGCGGGCCTGCATCTCTTCGTTGGCGATACCGTCTTCGGCCGCCCATTCGCGCAGAGGCAAGGTCAGGCCTAGGACGTTCTCGGTTCGCTCTAGCAGGCCTTCAATATCCCAGTTTTCGGCATAGGCCTTGGGGGGCAGGTGGCGATGGACGAGGTCTTCGACCGTGTCCTGACGCATCTCGGTGATGATTTCCGAGAGGTCTTCAGCCTCCATAAATTCTTGGCGCTGTTCAAAGACGGCCTTGCGCTGGTCATTGACCACATCGTCGTACTTGAGCAGGTTTTTACGGATTTCAAAGTTGCGCTGCTCCACCCGGCGCTGGGCGGTGGCGATGGCGCTGTTCAGCCACTTGTGGGTAATGGCCTCGCCTTCTTGAACGCCGAAGGTGCGCATGATGCTGTCCAGACGGTCACCGGCAAAGATGCGCAGCAGGTCGTCTTCGCAGGACAGGAAGAATTTCGAGGTGCCCGGGTCGCCCTGACGACCGGTCCGGCCGCGCAGCTGATTGTCGATGCGGCGGCTCTCGTGGCGCTCGGTGCCCAGAACGAACAGGCCCCCAGCGGCCAAGGCCTTGGACCGGCGGTCGGCAATGTCGGCTTCGATCACATCGATCTGTGCCTTGTCCATTTCCGGCGTCACTTCAATGCCCATGCCGCGCTGTTCTTGACGCCAGCGGGTGATGCGCATTTCGGCATTACCGCCGAGCTGAATATCGGTGCCGCGGCCAGCCATGTTGGTGGCGATGGTCACCGAGCCGGGCGATCCGGCATCAGCCACGATCATGGCCTCTTGCTCGTGATAGCGCGCATTCAGCACATTGTGCGGGATGCCGGTGCGGGTCTTGCCCTCATGCTCGAACTTGTGAGTCTTGAGGATCTCGGACAGGGTCTCGGACTTTTCAATCGAGACCGTACCGACCAGAACCGGCTGACCGCGTGTGAAACAGTCTTCGATCTGGACCAGAATGGCGGCGTTCTTTTCGCGCTCGGTACGATAGACCTCGTCATCAATGTCGATACGCATGACGGGGCGGTTGGTTGGGATCTCGGTCACGTCCATCTTGTAGATGTCGTGGAATTCCGAGGCCTCGGTCGAGGCCGTGCCGGTCATGCCCGACAGCTTGGAATAGAGACGGAAATAGTTCTGAATGGTCACCGAGGCGAGGGTCTGGTTCTCGGGCTGGATGTCCGCGCCCTCCTTGGCCTCGATGGCCTGGTGCAGTCCTTCGGACAGGCGCCGTCCGCTCATCATCCGGCCAGTGAACTCATCGATCAGGATGACCTCGCCGCCCTTGACGATATAGTCCTTGTCAAGCTGGTAAAGCTTGTGAGCACGCAGGGCCTGATTGATGTGGTGCACCGCCGAGACATTGGCAGGATCATAGAGACCGGCTGAGTCGGGCTCCAGGTGACCGGCCTCCATCAGCATCTCTTCGACCTTTTCAGAGCCATATTCGGTCAAGAGGACCTGGCGCTGCTTTTCGTCGAGGTCGAAGGTCGCCTCATCGACGATCATCTCTTTCACGACACCGTCGATGATTCGATAGAAGTCGGACCGGTCTTCGGTCGGGCCAGAAATGATCAGAGGCGTGCGGGCCTCGTCGATCAGGATGGAGTCGACCTCGTCAACGATGGTGAAGTGATGGCCGCGCTGGACCATCTCTTCGGTCGAATAGACCAGATTGTCGCGCAGATAGTCGAAGCCGAACTCGTTGTTGGTGCCATAGGTGATGTCGCTGCGATAGGCGCGCTGACGGTCGCCTTGGCTCAGGCCATTGACGATAACGCCGACGGTCATGCCCAAGAACCGATAGACCTGACCCATCCACTCGCTGTCGCGCTTGGCCAGATAGTCATTGACGGTGATGACGTGCACGCCTTTACCGCTCAAGGCATTGAGATAGGTGGGCGCAACCGCAACCAGCGTCTTGCCTTCACCGGTACGCATCTCCGAGATGCCGCCCTCGTGCAAAACCATGCCGCCGACCAGCTGTACATCATATTGGCGCTGACCAAGGGTCCGCTTGGAGGCTTCCCGCACCACGGCAAAGGCTTCATTGAGCAGATTATCGAGCGTTTCGCCCTTTTCGAGCCGCGCCCTGAACTCTGCGGTCTTGGCTCGAAGCTCCTCATCCGAGAGGGCCGAGAACTTTGGCTCTAGGGCATTGATGGCCAAGGCACGGGTGGAGAAGGCCTTAACCTTACGGTCGTTGGGAGAGCCGAAGAGCTTTTTAGCGAAGCCGAGCATGAACTGGTCCGATGGTCGCGAGGAAAACGCACGGCGAGGGCCGCAGCGCGTCTGTACTATAACGCAAAAGCGCGAGTGAGGCCTGTTCGCTTATCATGAGTCCCGCCACAAGCTGTGGATGGACCGCCGACAACGAAAAACCGCTCGACTTGCACGCGCGCGAGACTTAAGCACCGCCCATACCCGTGTCAACGAGACGCCCTTTTTCTTTTTCAGTACGGGAGTTTGGCTTCATGCGCTCCAGCCCCGCTACAGTAGCGCGCACGATCCTTTCTGCGGTCTGCGTTTTGACAATCCTGACCGCCTGCGGTCCTGGAAAATCGACCGATTCTCCGCCTGAGCCGGGGGACGTTGCCGCCGCCAAGGTTGGCGATCAGACCATCTGGTCTTCAGACGTCAAACGCGAAGCCGTGGCTCAGGGCCTGATCGGCGAGGGCGAGCCCTTGGACGTGTCTTCGGACCTGTTTCGTCGCATGCTCGATCAGGTGGTCGATCAAAAGCTGTTGGCCGCCGAGGCTCTGAAACGCAAACTGGATCAGGACCCGAGGGCGCAGCGCCGGCTTGAGGCCGCGCGCGAACGTATTTTAGGCGATATGCTCGTTGAAAAGGTGGTCGAGACGGCGGTCAACGAAAACGCGATCCGTGCCCTTTATCAAGACCAACTCAAACAGGCCAAGCAGTCCGAAGAGTTCCGCGCCCGCCAAATCCTGCTCAATAGCCAAGCCGAGGCCGACGCGGTCAAGAAGCTTATCGCGGCCGGGGGGTCGTTTGAGGCCCTCGCCATGGAACGCTCGACCGATGCGGCGACAAGGTTCAATGGCGGGGATCTGGGCTATTTCACCTCTGACGTCATGCCGGAAGCCTATGCCTTGGCCCTCAAGACGGCCAAGAAGGGCGAGTTGGTTGGCCCTTTTAAGACCGACGCCGGCTTTGCTGTGCTCAAGGTCGAGGACCGACGTCCTGAGCAACCCATCTCGCTGGAAACAGCCCGGCCACAGATCGTGCGCTTCTTAACCTATGACGAGGTTCGCGAGCTGTTGGAGCGGCTGCGAAATCGCGCGACCATCAAGACCTTGATTGGACAGCCTATAGAGGTTCCGGGTGCGCCGACGGAACCGGCCTCGGCCCCCAAGACCCCGCCTGCTGCTGCGCCGAGCGCGACGGCCCCTTCTTTGACCAAGCCAGAGACCGCCAAGTGACTGCCAAAACGCCAAAATCCGGCCAATCTTTGGAACGGGCCCTTGATCCCATTGCCAGCGCCTTGAAAAAGGCGGCTAAGCGCCTGTCGACTTCGCCTGAACCGGCAGCCGCCGCAGCACCGGGAAAGCCCGGTCTGCTGGTCTCGCCTTTGGCCGTGCTCTTTCCCCAGATCGCGCCGGTCGCTGGGGTAGAGATCGCCATCGGTCGGGCGGGCTATTACAAACATGAGCGCGACGATGTGCTGATCATGCGCTTTGCCGAGGGTACGAGCTGCGCCGGGGTCTTTACCCGCCACGCTATTGGCTCTGCGCCCGTGGACTGGTGCAAGAAGCAGCTTGAGGCCAGTGAGGGCGAGGACGTGCGGGCCCTCGTGGTCAATGCGGGCTGCGCCAATGCCTTTACCGGTAAGCCCGGGGCCGATGCGGCTCGGCGGGTGGCCTCTGCCGTCGCCAAGCGATTGGATATTCGCCAGCGCGACGTGATGCTCGCCTCGACCGGCGTCATTGGCGTGGTGCTGGACGATGCCAAGCTGACGGTTCGCCTGCCAGAACTGGAAGCCGATCTCGATGGCGGTAAGCGGACCTGGGCCGATGCGGCGCAGGCGATCATGACCACCGATACCTTCCCCAAGGGGGCGAGTGCCGTTGCCGAGATCGATGGCGTGCCGGTTAATATTGCCGGGATCACCAAGGGCTCGGGCATGATTGCCCCGGATATGGCGACCATGCTGGCCTTTATCGCAACGGATGCGACCATCGCCCCGGCCGCCCTTCAGGCCTTGGTCAGCCTCTATACCCGCACGACCTTCAATGGCGTGACCGTCGATGGCGACACCTCGACCAACGACACCTGCCTGCTGTTCGCCACCGGCGCGGCGGGCGCGCCCAAGATCTCGCGAGCCGGGGATCGCCGCTTGGCCGACTTCCGCGACAAGCTCGAGCAGGTCATGCTCGATCTGGCTCTGCAGTTGGTGCGGGACGGGGAGGGGGCGAGCAAGTTCGTCAAGATTACCGTATCGGGTGCCCGCTCGCCTGCCTCTGCGCGCAAGATCGCCAAGACGGTGGCAGAATCGCCTCTGGTCAAGACCGCCTTTGCCGGTGAGGACGCCAACTGGGGCCGCATTGTCATGGCCGTCGGTCGGGCCGATGAGCCTGTCAGCCGCGAGCGCCTCGCCATCCGCTTTGGCCCTTTGGTAGCCGCTGTCGATGGCGCCGTCTCGCCCAGCTATGACGAAGAGGCCATGAGCGCCTATATGAAAAATGCCGAGCTCGAGGTCAGTGTCGATGTCGGGGTGGGTCGTTCGACCGCCACCGTTTGGACCTGCGATCTAACCAAGCGCTATATCGAGATCAATGGCGACTATCGTAGCTAAAGATGGGCGCAGCTAAGAATGGGTTAGGCCGTCCATGACCAACATCGTTCTCGTCGTTGCCTGCGCGCTGGTCGATGTCGATGGCCGGGTGCTGATCTGCAAGCGACCGCAAGGCAAGTCCTTGGCCGGGCTATGGGAATTTCCCGGCGGTAAGGTTGAGGCGGGGGAAACGCCAGAAGCCGCCTTGATCCGCGAGATGGACGAAGAGTTGGGCATCACCATCACTCAAAGCTGCCTTGCGCCCTTCGTCTTTGCCTCGCACACCTACGAGACCTTCCACCTGATGATGCCGCTCTATCTGTGCCGCCGATGGAGCGGGGTGGTCGTCGCCAAGGAGCATGAGGCGCTAGCCTGGGTAAAGCCAAACGCCCTATCAAACTATGAGATGCCGCCTGCCGACGCGCCCCTGATCGCCTATCTGAGGGACTTCCTCTAGGGGTTTGGCTCTAGGGCTGGCGCATCCTGATCTTCTTGACCACGCCCGAATAGCTGAGCATCGGGTTGCCGCCGGTCGAGACGATGCCGCGGATAAAGACCAGAGATTTGCCCGCCTTGACCACTTCGCCGCGCGCCTCGATCAGATCGCCTTCGAAGGCCGGGCCGATAAATTCGCCGTTCAGCGACACGGTGACCGAGTTGGAATCCTTCAAGGCCTCACGCCCGATGCAGAAAAGCGAGAAATCCGCAAAGGTCAGCATACAGCCGCCATGCATCGCGCCGCCGCCGTTCATGTGCTTTGCCGCCGCCCGAAAGGCGCAGCGCACGCTGCCATCATCCTCGACGCGGTAGACAAACTGGCCGGTCAGGTCTTCGAAAGGATCAAAGCCGTTCCAAGCCTGCCAACCGGCAAACTCGCCCTCGGTGACCGTGGTTGGCTTGTAGATATTCTCTTCGGTTCCGCCATCCATGGGTTTGCTCCTCGTCTGATCCCGATCTAGGTTGCAGCCGATCACATATCTTCGGCGTCATTCCAAGAGATGATTGTGCAAGACCTGTTGGACGGGCGCAATTTAGGCTCTAGATGATCCCTAAAGATGCCGACCCTATTCGAGGAAACCCCATGGCCCTAGATCTCGAAACCCGCAATCAGCTAATTGAAACCGTTCGACGCTTCGTGACCGAGCGTCTGCGCCCCATCGAGGCTCAGGTGGCTGAGAATGATGCTGTGCCGGACGAGATTGTCGCTGAGATGCGCGAGCTTGGTCTGTTTGGCCTGACCATTCCGACTGAATATGGCGGCCTAGGCCTCAATATGGAGGAAGAGGTTCTGGTCGGTATCGAGCTGGGCGGCGCAAGTCCCGCCTTTCGCTCGGCCTTTGGTACCAATGTCGGCATTGGCAGCCAGGGTCTGGTCATGTTCGGCACCGACGCTCAGAAAGAAAAATATCTGGCCGGGATTGCGTCGGGCGAGATCATCACCTCCTTCGCCCTGACCGAGCCCGAGGCCGGATCGGACAGCGCCGCCGTCCAGACCCGCGCCATCCGCGACGGTGACGTCTATGTGCTCAATGGGGCCAAGCGTTACATCACCAACGCGAACAAGGCCGGTCTGTTCACGGTCATGGCTCGTAGCAATCCCGACATTAAGGGCGGCGGCGGCGTTTCGGCCCTGCTGGTCCCGCGCGACCTGCCTGGCATTACCATCGGCAAGCCTGAAAAGAAGATGGGTCAGCAAGGGGCTCACATCTGTGACGTGACCTTTGACAATGTGCGCGTGCCCGTCGAAAACCGTCTTGGGGCAGAAGGCGAAGGCTTCAAGGTCGCCATGCAGGTCCTAGACCGTGGCCGCCTGCACATTGCCTCGGTCTGCGTTGGCGTTGCGGAGCGGCTCTTGCGCGACTGTGTGGCCTATGCGGCAGAACGCAAGCAGTTCGGCCAGCCCATCGCCAATTTCCAACTGGTGCAGGGCATGATCGCTGATTGCAAGACCGAAGCCCTCGCGGCCAAGGCTCTGGTGATGGATGCCGCCCGCCAACGCGACGCCGGCGTCAATGTCACACTCGAAGCGGCTGCTGCGAAATATTATGCCTCTGAAATGGTAGGCCGGGTCGCGGACCGGGCCGTGCAGATCTTTGGCGGCGCAGGCTATGTCGCCGACTATGGCATCGAGCGCCTCTATCGCGATGTGCGCATCTTCCGCATCTATGAAGGCACCAGCCAGATCCAGCAGGTCATTATCGCCCGCGAAACCATGAAGCGGGGCGGGTAGTCCCCCTACCCCGGCTTCGCCGGTACTTCCCCCAAAGGGGGAAGATCTAGGCGCGCAAATCTTCCCCCTTTGGGGGAAGTGGCCCGAAGGGCCGAAGGGGGCCTTGTTTCCCCCCACCCGTGTTCCCCGCGCAGGCGGGGACCCAGACCCTTTCGCTTAGGCGGAAAGCGACCCTCTGGTGGCCTTGTTTAGCTATTCATCCTCAGCCACGATCTCAACGATGGGCTCAGGCCTGCGGTCACTGTCCAGCAACAGCCGCAAGCGATAGACGCCCTTGAAGGCCTCCGGATCGGCCTGCTTGCCGTGGCGGGTAATGACCAGCTTGCCTTGGCGGGCCAGACCCACAGAGGTAGAGCGGACCTGCCCCAGCATGCGGCGCCAGCCCTCAGGCTCCAACGCCTTAGCGACAGCGGCAGGATCGATTGATTTTCCCTCTCCAACCAACGCCAACTGAGCAAAGATCGTCTCTTCGATGGGCGAGGTCACGGGCGGTCGTCCTTAATAGGTTTGCAGCGATATCCTTAGACCAATGGCCAAGGCATCGCCCAGAGACGAATCGCCGCCGGGATGGATGATGTACTGCAGGTCCGGCTGTAGCGCCAAGGCTGGCGTGATTTGGGCCGCATAGGTCAGCTCGAAAGCCAATTCGCCAGACTCTAAAGGAACGCCGCCGAGCGCCGAGGCGGCGCGGGCCTTGTCACTGATCCCGGCATAGGCAAAGGCCAGACCGATCTTATCGTCGGGCCTTGCCGCAAAGAGCCCGTCATGGGTCACGCCGCCGCCCACATAGCTGGCGACATAGGATGAGGCATCATCGACCCGCGCGACCCTGATCCAGCCGCTGGACCGATCGAGGAAGGGCAGGGGAGCCTCGACCAGTCCATAGGCCCCGGTTTGTCCGGACACTGGCTTGGCGGCCGAAGGATCAAGGGGGCTAAAATCGGCGGTGTGGTGCCACAGGCCGGCAGACCAATGGACGCCCTTTGAACTGGTCCAGTCGCCCTGCGCGATGGCCATCACACCATCATCCTCGTGAAGGGTCACAGCCGCCAGGGCTAGAGGATGGTCGACATCTCGGGGGGTGCCGTTGAACAGGCCCGCGGTGAAGCGGCTGTTCTCGGTCGGCGTCATCTGGAGCTCGATACCGGCTGTGCCGTTCGGCCAAACCGGCGCGGCATTGGGACCAGCACCGGAGAGCTCCGGGCCCACCCCGTGCGAGCTGTTGATGAATAGGCCCGGAGTCTCATTGGCGTCGAAGTCGGCATTGAGGTCGATGATCCCAACCTTGATCGCGGTGGTGGGCGTAATTTGGCGGCGAACCCAGGCCTCGAACAGGTGGGTTGCGCCGTCGCCTTCAATATTGGTGGCGGTCTGAAGGTCGCCGAGCAGGGCGCTGAGACTATGGCCGTCGGTGGCCAGCATATGCAGGTTTGCGGTCCAGCCTTCATGGCCAATCGCTGAACCGTCAAAATCGAAGATGGCGTCTGCGGTATTGATCATCACGCCGCCGCGCTTCACGCCACCGCGGGTATTTTGCCAAAGGTCGGTGGTGGTGGTGCCGACAAAGCTGATGGCCTTAGGCGATGAGGTGGCTTCAGCGTGGGCCATTTCGACGGCGCAGCTCAGCGCGAGGGCCGAAGCCAACATCAAAAGCGTCTTCATCATGTCCTCTCGAGACGAACCATCAACCCATTGATCTTGGTCGCGTGCAGAGATTTCCAAGGCCGCATTTAAGACAATCGATACATACAGCTATTTACTGTACCGGAAATGGAATTGTCGGTCGCGGTCACCCTTTTGTTGGGTCAGGCTCGCGTGACGGTGCAGGCGCTGTGGTCAAGGGTGATGAAGACCTGGCTATCGACGACCGGCGATGCCCGCGTCACCATTCGGGCCTCAAGGTCTAGCCCGCCGATACGAAGTTTGATCCAGCTTTCGGCGCCCGCAAACCGATTGGCGAGCACCAAGGCGGGCGTGCCATCAGCCGTGAGGGTCAGGGCTTCAGGGCGAACAATGGCCATGGCCGTGCCATCGGTGAGGCCGGGCGCATCGAGACTGCCTAAGACCGTGTCTGCCTTACCGTCCTTCACAAGCAGATCAATGGGATTGGCCGGACCCAACAGGCGTGCGGCTGCCAGCGAAACCGGATGGCGGTAACAGGCCTGCGGTGTGCCGGTCTGGAGGATCTGGCCTTGGTCCATCAGGGCCAGATGGTCGGCCATCATCAGGGCCTCCTCTGCATCGTGGGTGACGATCAGTGCCGCCGTCCCCGCTTGCCGCAGGGCCTCGAGGGTGGCGTCGCGAACCCCAGCCTTGAGGTGGGCATCTAGGCCTGAAAAAGGCTCGTCGAGCAGGACTAGCGCCGGTTCGCGGGCCAAGGCGCGGGCCAGCGCGATACGCTGCTGCTCACCGCCGGACAGGGCTTGAGGGAAGGCCTTGGCGCGGTCTGCGAGGTGCACCCTTTGTAACTGTAATAGGGCGCGTTTCTGGCGTTCAGCGGGGCTTAAACGCTTCAGTCCGAAGGCGACATTGTCTTCAACCGACATGTGAGGAAATAGCGCATAGTCTTGAAAAACAAAGCCAATATCACGCTTTTCTGGTGGGAGGTGTGAGCGTGGTCCTGACAGGATATGGTCGGTCGAGACGGTGCCGCCATCAAGGGGTTCTAGTCCGGCAATGAGGCGCAGGAGCGTGCTCTTGCCACAACCAGACGGACCCAACAGGCAGGTGATCTTTCCCGCCTCGAGCGTGAGGCTGACCCGATCAACAGCGGCCTTAGCGCCATAGAGCTTGCGGACACCATCAAGGGTTAGGGCGGTCGTCATGTCGGTCTATTCCCCCGGCCGCGACTGCATGATTTTGCGCGACAGGATGATGATGGGCAGGCTCGCCGTCAGCACGATCAGCAAGGTCGGCCAAGCCGCCTGAGCCAGTCGCTCGTCAGAGGCATAGCGATCGGCCAGAACGGCCAAGGTGTCAAAGTTAAAGGGTCGCAGGATCAAGGTTGCCGGTAACTCTTTGAGCACATCGACAAAGACCAGCAAGGTCGCGGTCCAAAGCGCCCCCTTGGCAATCGGAATGTGGACCCGGCGCAGGGTTCCGTTCTCGGTCTCGCCCAGGGTGCGGGAGGCGCGGTCCATCGACGGGGTCACGCGCGCCAGCCCGGCTTCGATGGGGCCAAGGGCTGAGGCCATCAAGCGCGCGGCATAGGCGAGGATGAGCAGGCCGAGGGCCAGAGCGACCGTCTGACTGCCACCCGATCCAGCGCCGCGCCAGATGAGGCTGGCGGGTGCCAGAAGGCCGACCGCCATCACGGCCCCGGGTGTGGCATAGCCAAGGCTGGCCAAGCGCTTGATCCTGTGGCTGTGGGGGGCGCCAAAGGCGATCAGAGCCGCGAGCGTTACGGTGACCAAGGCCCCCATACCGGCAAGGCTAAAGGAGGTCATGGCCGCTTGGATCAGACGGTCGGCTTCGGGGGCTGCCGAAAGGGCGCGATAGGCGAGCCATCCGGCGGGGATCAAAAGGCCAAAGCTGATCAGTGACAGGCAAAAGAGGCTCGCGCCCAACGATGCCCAGCCCTTAAGCGGCTTAGGCTCGAGCGGACGCCAGCGAGCACTGTTGGCTCCAAAGGACTGGCCTTGCCGTCCGGACCGTTCCAGCCAGAGCAGCATCGCCGCGACGGCCAGCAACAGCAGTGACAGGCGGGCCGCTGATCCTGGCGCGCCATAGACTGACCAGGCGCGGACAACGCCGGTGGTCAGAGTCTGGACGCCGAGAAAACTGACCGCGCCATAGTCGGCAAAGACCTCCATCAGGGCCAGCGCGGTTCCGGCTATGATGGCTGGACGAGCCAGCGGTAGGGCGACACGGGTCAAGGTCTCCCAAGGCGTGCTGCCAAGGGTGCGAGAGGCCTCAAGCGCACAGACCGACTGGCTGATAAAGGCCGAACGGGCTGTCAAATAGACGTAAGGATAGAAGGCCATGGATAGGACAAAGGCCGCCCCGGGCAGGCTGCGGATCTCCATCGGCCAAAAATCGCTGCCGAAACTGGCGCGCAGGGCCGTACGGATGGGGCCAGCGACATCAAGCAGGTCGGCATAGCCATAGGCCAGTGCAAAGGCTGGGGCTGCGAGGGGCAGGGCAAGCGCCCAGCTGAACAGGCTACGTCCCGGAAAGCGATACATGACCACCAACCATGCCGCGCTGGTGCCCAGAACGGTAACGGCGACGGCTGTTAGGCTGCCGAGCGCGGCGGTGGTGAGGCCATATCGCAGGATCAGCGACAGCGGCATGGCCGTCGCTGAGGGTCGGGTCAGGGCCAGCCAGACAATGGCCAAGAGGGGGAGGATCGCCAACCCTGCCGCCAGCCACGCGCCGATCCTCAGGGCCGATGGCCGAGCGGGTCTAGCACCATGCAGCGGGACGGCGAGGTCTGTCACCTATCGCCAACCTGCCTGATCATAGAGGCTCTGAGCCTGAGCCTGACGCTCGCCATAGACGGTGACGGACATCGGGTCCGCCTTGAACTGTGAGATGGCGGCCACGTCGGGCGGGGAGGGCACGCCCACAACGGCCGGATATTCGTGGTTGGCCCCAGCAAAGATCGCCTGAGCCTCGTCGCTGGCCAGATAGTCGAGGAACTTGACCGCTGCGGGCTTGTTTGGCGCATGGGCGGCCAGGCCTCCGCCGGAGACATTGGTATGGGTGCCAACACCGGCCTGCTCGGGGAAGGACAGGGCCACGCGCGCGGCGGCAGCCTTGTCGGCGGCTTCAGGCGAGGCGGCGAGGCGCAGATAGTAATAGGTGTTGGTCAGGGCCACTTGGCAGGCACCGGCCTCAACAGCGCGGATCTGATCAATATCGCCCCCTTGCGGTGGGCGGGCCATATTGGCCACCACGCCCTTGGCCCAATCCAGAGCCTTGGGTTCGCCCCAATGCTCGATCAAAGCGGCCATCAGGGACAGGTTATAGACATTGTCCGACGAGCGCACACAGACCTTGCCCTTAAAGCGCGGACTGGCCAGAGCCTCATAGGTCGCGACCTCTTCGGGCTTCACAGCCGCCTTGTCATAGGCGATGACTCGGGCGCGGCGGGTAAAGCCCCACCACAGGCCCTTGGGGTCACGCAAGGCGACGGGAATACGCTTTTCGAGGGTCGGCGTGGTGATCGGCTGGAACAGGCCTGCGCTTTCCGCGCGCCATAGGGCACCAGCATCGGCCATGAGGATGATGTCAGCCGGGGAGGCCTCGCCCTCGGCCTTCATGCGCTCAACCAGTTGATCAGGCTGCATTTCCAGGCGGTTGACCTTGATCCCGGTCGCCTTGGTGAAGCCGTCATAGACCAGCGTGTCCGCATCATAGTGCCGGGCCGTGTAGATATTCAGCGATCCCGCGCTCGCGCTTTCAGGCGCGGCCTGCTTGGCGGGGCTACAGGCACTGACACCGAGGGCGGCAGCAGCCAGAAGGATCGGCAAGAGGCGCGACATAGGGGACGTCCTGACATTTCAACGTCAAAGACCGCTGAGCGACCTTCGTTCCCCTGTCAGTGCCATAGTTGCGAATGCCTCGCAATAGTAAAGGGCGTCGGGGTGGTTATGTCGCAGGGTTCGTGGAGACCCCTCACCCAACTCTCCCCCCCAAGGGGGCGAGGGCTAAGAACGATCAAGCCCTCTCCCTGTGGGAGAGGGTTGGGTGAGGGCCTTGTTTTCTATTGTAAAAGAACCCCCTACCCCGGCTTCGCCGGTACTTCCCCCAGAGGGGGAAGATCTTAGATGCGCAAATCTTCCCCCTCTGGGGGAAGTGGCCCGAAGGGCCGAAGGGGGTCTTGTTGCTTTGGCGCGATGCGCCGCACATCATCCGCTAAGCCCGCAAGAACCCCGCCTCGGCGAAATCGACCATGCGCTGGATCAGCAGATCGACCTCGTCCTCGCGGGTGATGCCGCCAGACAGGGTGTTTAGGCGATCAAACTCGGCGAACCGGTTATTGTGGATCAGGCCAAGGCTAAAATGGAGCCGCCAATAGACCTCCTCCTCAGACAGTTGCGGGCAGGCGACCAGCAGGGCGTCGGAGAAGCGGCGAAGGTGGGACACGTCCGTGCGCAGGATGTCGCGCATCTGGTCTGTGCCTTCACTGCGTGCGCGGATCAGGAACTGGACCGAGATCAGACGTTCGCCCTTCGGGTCCATCCAACGCACCGGCGGCGCGATCAGGGCATGAAGGACCGCGCGAACGGGCGGCTTGCCAGCATGGGCGGCATTGGCCTCATGTAACATCTTGGCCCGGGCTCGGTTGAGCTCAGCCGTCCGCCGGGTGAAGATTTCGAGCAGAAGGGCGTCTTTCGAGCCGAAATGATAGTTGATCGAGGCCAGATTGACCTTGGCTTCGGCGGTGATGTCGCGCACCGACACCTTTTGAAAGCCGTGGACCGCAAACAGGCGCTCTGCCGCCACGAACACCAGATCGCGTGTGGCGGCGCATCCAGCTTGGGTCAGGTGCGCCTCGTCGTCGAGTGACAAATCCTGGTCCGTGAGGTCCAAGGATGGGTCTGGCTGGGTCATCCCCGAACCAGTTCCTTCATGGCCTTGTCCAGCCCCTCAATGGTCAGGGGGAACATCCGGTCGCTGACCAACTGCTTCATGACACCGACCGAGGGCGTATAGTCCCAATGGCGTTCAGCGGTCGGGTTCAGCCAGACGGTGCTCGGATAGATCTGGGTGACGCGGTCAACCCACATGGCACCGGGCTCTTCGTTCCAATGTTCCACCGAGCCGCCGGGATAGGTGATCTCGTAGGGGCTCATGGTCGCGTCGCCGACAAAGATGACCTTGTAGTCGTGACCATATTTGTGGAGCACGTCCCAGGTGTTGATCTTCTCGGTGTGACGGCGGTTGTTATCCTTCCAAACGGACTCGTACAGGCAGTTGTGGAAATAGAAGAATTCGAGGTTCTTAAACTCGGTCCGCGCGGCGCTGAACAGCTCTTCGACCAGCTTGATGTGGCTGTCCATCGAGCCGCCAATGTCGAAGAACACCAAAAGCTTGATGGTGTTGCGACGCTCGGGCCGCATGACCAGATCCAGATAGCCCTTGTTCGAGGTTTCCTTGATGGTGCCGTGCAGGTCTAGCTCGTCCGGAGCGCCTTGGCGGGCAAATTTGCGCAGGCGGCGCAGGGCGACCTTGATGTTGCGGGTGCCAAGCTCGACCGTGTCGTCGAGGTTCTTATATTCACGCTTGTCCCAGACCTTTACGGCGCGTCCGTGACGGCCCTTGTCTTGGCCAATGCGGACCCCTTCGGGATTGTAGCCATTGGCACCAAAGGGCGAGGTGCCGCCCGTGCCGATCCACTTATTACCGCCCTCATGGCGCTCTTTCTGCTCCTTCAGGCGCTCCTGAAGGGTCTCCATCAGCTTATCAAAGCCGCCGAGGGCTTCGATCTCGGCCTTTTCCTCATCGGTGAGGAACTTTTCAGTCAGGAGCCGCAACCACTCGGAGGGAATTTCAGACGTATGGTCGTCGTCGATCTTTTCCAGGCCCTTAAAGACGCTGCCAAAGATCCGGTCGAACTTGTCGAGGTTCTTCTCGTCCTTGACCAAGGCCGAACGGGACAGGAAGTAGAAATCCTCGACCGTGCGGTCGATGACCTGCTTGTCCATGGCCTCCATCAGCATCAGATACTCTTTGAGGGAGACCGGGACGCGGGCCTGACGAAGCTCGGAAAAGAAGCGCATGAACATGGTGGTTAGGCCCGTGCAGGGTTTCGAACAGTTGTTCGTCTAAAGATGAGGCCGCGAGCCCTCACTGTCCAGTGTTTGCGGACGCGCCAAGCACGGTTTCAGGCGCTCAAAGTGATGTTGGAGCAGCTTTAGGCCTCTTTCAGCTTACGCCAGATCGTCATGCGCGAGACGTGGAGGGTTTCGGCGATCTGTCCAGCGCCCATGCCACGCGCCTGAAGTGAGCGGATGTCGTCGGTGGTGACACGGTTGCGACGACCGGTTCCGTGACTTGCCATCTGGCGATTGCCGAGGCGGCCATCAAGGCTACAGATCATTTCCAACGTATGGATGAACCCATCGTCGACCAACCCGGGCCGGTTCAGGCCAGGGTCCAGCAAGCGCAGACCAATCCCGCGCGTCTTCAAGGTCTGTAAGAGGCCAAGCACTGCCCCGCTGGAACTGCCGATCTGGTTTAAACGGGCGACCACGATCTCGTCGCCCTGTTCGGCAAAATCTACGATGGACTGTAGGACGACACCGCAGGCCGCGCGCGGTGGCCGTGCGGTCTCAACACGTATGACCCTGCAGCCTGCTTCAACCAGCGCGGTGCGATCCGCCTCCATTTGAGGGGGGATGGATGACTGTTCGTCGGTGCCCCTGTTTGAGACAAGGTTGATGTCACAGATATAACCAATGCGCAGCATAGCGATCGAGCCCCGATGATGATCGTCAGGTCGCAAGTCTACCGATGTTACGGCGTCGCGACCCTGATGGCTGTTGTTCAGCCAAGACAGTGTTACGTGACACAAAACGGGGGTGTAAATCTCTAACTGTGACTTTGGGTTATATAATTATCATCACTACTTTAAATAAGATTACCGGCTGAGGATGAATTCTCGGTCCCGGACTTCACCGACGGGGAATTCATATTCGCCGACCTTGGTAAAGCCGTGGCGCCCATAGAGCCGCTGGGCACCATAGTTCTCCGACCAGACACCGATCCAAAGGCGACGACCCGGCTTTACGAGCCAATCGAAACAGGCGGTCATGAGGCGGGTGCCAGCCCCACCGTTCTGCGCGCGGTTGAGCAGATAGATGCGTTTCAGCTCGCCGCAGGCCGGGGTCACGTCTGGATGGGGCAGGTCGCAGGTCCCTGCGACGGCATAGCCGACAGCTTGACCGTCCTGCTCGGCGATCCATACGCCGTAAGCTTCCGACGCGATCCAAGCGCGATAGTTTTCGGCCAGATGGGCGCTGTCCAAAAAGGCCTTCAGGTCCATGGGCGGATAGAGATGGCCAAAGGTCTCCGTAAAGGTCTCGCGACCCACCGATTCCAGAGCGGCGGCGTCATCGACTGTTGCCAATCGGATCGTGATCATGGCTGACCTAAGCCCGAAGGTTGGCGGTTGCCTGATCGACGCCTAGCGCTTTGAGAGCCGTGCGAACAATCGCCTCTGCATCGAGGTTGGCCTGCGCATACATGACCTCAGGCCTGTCCTGATCTTGGAAAATATCGGGCAGGGTCAGGGTGCGAACCTTCAGGCCTCGGTCCAGGGCCCCGCGTTCGGCCAACATCTGCAGCACAAAGGCCCCGAAGCCGCCGACAGAGCCCTCCTCGATGGTAATTAGGCACTCATGCTCGCGAGCAAGGCGCAGGATCATCTCTTCGTCGAGCGGCTTGGCAAAGCGGGCATCTGCGACCGTGGCGGTCAAGCCATGGGCGGCCAAGATGTCTGCGGCATGAAGGGCCTCGGCCAGTCGCGTGCCTAGGGAAAGGATCGCCAGCGCATTGCCTTCTCGCAGAATGCGGCCCTTGCCGATCTCTAGCGGTTCAGCGAAGTCAGGAACCCCGACCCCGGTGCCGTCGCCGCGGGGATAGCGAAAGGCGCTGGGACGGTCATCGATGGCGGCGCTGGTCGCCACCATCCGGGCCAACTCGTTCTCGTCCGCAGCTGCCATGACGACAAAACCGGGCAGGGCGCCGAGGAAGCCAACATCAAAAGATCCGGCATGGGTTGGACCATCAGCCCCGACCAGTCCGGCGCGGTCGATGGCAAAGCGCACGGGCAGACCCTGAATTGCCACATCATGCACGACCTGATCATAGCCGCGCTGAAGGAAGGTCGAGTAGATCGCGGCAAAGGGCTTCATGCCATCGGCGGCCAGACCGGCAGCAAAGGTCACCGCATGCTGCTCGGCGATTCCAACGTCGTAAGTGCGGTCCGGGAAGCGCTGACCAAAGAGATCAAGGCCGGTACCGGAGGGCATGGCGGCGGTGATGGCGACGATGCGATCATCGCGCTCAGCCTGCTTGATCAGTTCGGTCGCAAAGACCTTGGTGTAGCTGGGCGTGGCGGCCGGGGTCTTGGCCTGCTTGCCGGTCACGACATCGAACTTGACCACGCCATGATACTTGTCGGCGGCATTTTCAGCCGGGGCATAGCCCTTGCCCTTTTGCGTCACAACGTGAACCAAGACCGGGCGATCATTGAACTCTTTGGCATTTTTCAGAACTTGGATCAGGTTATCCAGATCGTGTCCATCAATCGGGCCTATATAATAGAAGCCGAGCTCTTCGAAGAATGTGCCGCCAGTGACCATGCCACGGGCAAATTCCTCAGCCTTTCGCGCCGCCTCTTGCAGGGGCTTGGGCAGGGCTCCGGCCATGGTCTTGCCGAGCTTGCGCAGGGACTGATAGCCGCCACCTGAAACAAGCCTGGCCATATAGGCGCTCATGCCGCCGACGGGAGGCGCGATCGACATGTCATTGTCGTTGAGGACCACAATCAACTGCTTGGTTGTCTCGGCGGCATTGTTCATCGCCTCATAGGCCATGCCCGCGCTCATCGAGCCATCACCGATAACCGCGATGACCTTATTATTGTCGCCGCGCTGGTCGCGGGCGGCGCAGAAGCCAAGGGCGGCTGAGATCGAGGTTGCTGCGTGGGCCGCGCCGAAAGCATCATACTCGCTCTCGGCCCGCTTGGTGAAACCCGACAGGCCGCCGCCTTGGCGCAGGGTGCGCATCCGGTCCCGGCGTCCGGTCAGGATCTTGTGCGGATAGGCCTGATGGCCCACGTCCCAGATCAGGATGTCACGAGGGGTCTCGAACACATGGTGCAGGGCAACGGTCAGCTCAACCACGCCAAGGCCCGCGCCCAGATGGCCGCCCGTGGTCGATACCGCGTCGATCATCTCTGCCCGCACCTCATCGGCCAACTGACGAAGCTGGCCAAGCGTCATACCGCGCGTGTCCGCAGGCATGGTCACAGTGTCGAGAAGAGGCGTGTTGGAAACCATGATGCGTTCGGACTTAGGGTCCGATCCTTACAGAAAATTGAGAGCCATACAGACGGTCAGGAGCGACGATCTAGCACGAAATCGACGCTGTCCTTTAGAAATTTGGCGCGATTACCGAAGGGGGCAAGGTGTGCGCGGGCCTGATCGGCCAGCATCTGTACGCGCTCGCGGGCCGGTTCGAGGCCCAAAAGGGTAACAAAGTTGGCCTTGCCCTTGGCCGCGTCCTTGCCGCCTGCCGCCTTGCCGAGCAGTTCGGCCTCTCCTTCGGCGTCAAGAAGGTCGTCGACAATCTGATAGGCGAGACCCAAATCATGGGCAAAGCCCAGCAGGGCATGCTGTTCCTTGTCGCCCGCGCGGGCCAAGATCAGAGGTATTTCAAAGGCATAGGTGATGAGCGCGCCGGTCTTTAGCCGCTGCATCCGTGCTGCGGTCCCCAGATCATCGGGCACACCCAAAATGTCGATCATCTGACCACCGGCCATGCCGGTAGCCCCCGAGGCGACGGCGAGCCGATAGAGCAGTTGGGCCCGAATATTGCCGTCCTCGTGCGTATCGGGATGGGCCATAATCTCAAATGCGACAGACTGTAGCGCGTCGCCGACCAAGACAGCGGTGGCCTCATCATAGGCCTTATGGACGGTGGGCCGGCCTCGACGCAGATCGTCATCATCCATGCAGGGCAGGTCGTCATGGACCAGACTATAGGCGTGGATAGATTCAAGCGCGCAGGCGGCGCGAAGAACCGGACGCTCGTCGAGGTCAAACATCTTGGCTGCTTCGAGCGCGAAGAAGGGCCGTAAGCGCTTGCCCGGACCAAGGGCGGCATAGCGCATCGCCTCCATCAGCCGCTGCTCTGGCCCATCCGAGCGCGGCAGCAACTCATCCAGCGCGACGGTCACAAGATCTGCGGCGCGCGCAATCCGGTCGCGCAGGTCTAGGGCATCAGGGGCGGAACTCAAAACAGACGCCCCCCGTTGGGAACGGCGCGATCAACGTCGACGAGAACCACATGGCCGTGGGGGTCTGGGAAACCAAGGCAGAGCACCTCTGACATGAAGGGCCCAATCTGGCGCGGCGCGAAATTGACCACAGCAGCGACGCGTCGACCGATCAGTTCGTCAATCACATAGTGCTGGGTAATTTGAGCCGACGACCGCTTGATGCCAATCGCTGGGCCAAAATCGATGGTCAGCTTGAAAGCGGGCTTGCGCGCCTCAGGAAAGGGCTCGGCCTTCAGGATCGTGCCGACACGGATATCCACGCGGTCGAAATCGTCGATGGTGATGATGGGCGCAGCGGCGGTCATGCCGGGCTCTAGTTAAATTCGGCGGGCTCTGAGCCCACGGCACCTTGAGCACCGACAACAATCTTTTCGACCCGCAGGCGCGCCGCTTCAAGCTTGGCTTCGCAATGGGCTTTAAGCGCGGCACCGCGCTCATAGACCTCGATTGAACGCTCGAGCGGCGCCTGACCGGATTCCAGTTCCGCGACGATCTTTTCCAACTCGGCGAGGGCCTGTTCGAAGCTGAGGGCGGCGATGTCAGTGGCGGTGGTCATGCGGTCTCCGGTCCTAATCCATCACCCTCGGGGCAATGGTCGTCTGTCGGTTCAAGCTTAGCGCCGAACAAAGTGCTTTTGGGCCCAGTAGTTGTAGCCCTGATCCTTGACCAACTTCCAGCCCAGACGTTTCAATTCCAGACCGATCATTTCGTTAAAGAATCCGTGGGCGACGACCAGAACGCTACGGCCCTGATCGCCCATTTCGCTCAACTGCCGCGCAGCTTCAACGGCGCGAACGGTCGCCTCGGCACGGCTTTCTTGGCCCGCGTGATTGTTGAAAAACCACCACCAGAAGCGCGACAGAAATCCCCAATGTCTCGGCGACAAGCGCACAATGCTTGGAAAGGGTGGCGGGGGAAGGGGCGCTTCGATGAACAGGGCGTCAGAGCTAAAGGCCCGGCCATCACAAACCGCCTGGGCGCTCTCTATCGCGCGGGGGCGGGTGGAGGCGATGATGACGTCTGCCGCTTTGCCGATGGCAACCAAGTCGGCCGGAGGCGTCTGCCCCGCCTTCAGGCTGCCCTCTTCATATTTCGCCCACCAGGACAGATAGCCCTTGGGAGGCAGTTTGATCTTTCGCGACAGGGCGGGCTCACCATGTCGGGCCAAGACGATGCGCACGGGCGCACTCGCACCCGAACGGGCGGTTGGCAGGTCAGACGGGTTCGGCGACGGTTCAGTAGCCATTTTGCTGTGCTCTTAGAACGACGAGATTCGCGATCTAAGACTTCACCCCTCCTGCAAGGCGCGGACATGCGCCAATGCTGATTGCCCCAAAGCCTCTAGGTCGTACCCGCCCTCGAGCGACGACACAACCCGCCCTGCACAATGACGCCGCGCGACGGTTAAGATGGCGCGGGTCGCCCAAGCATAATCTTCGGCTTGCAGGGACTGCCCGCCAAGGGGGTCTCGCGCGTGGGCGTCAAACCCCGCTGAGATCAAAATGAGGTCAGGCGCGAAATCATCCAAGGCGGGCATCATGCTTTCAAAGCGCTTTTGCCATTGAGACCTTGGAGCATGGGGCGGCACAGTGCTGTTGACGACATTGCCAACCCCCGTCTCGGACGGATCGCCGGTGCCGGGATAGAGCGGGGCCTGATGGATCGAGGCGAGAAACAGACTGGCGTCACGTTCCACCACAGCTTGGGTGCCGTTGCCGTGATGGACATCAAAATCGACGATGGCGATGCGGGCGACGCCAAGGCTCTAGGCCACCCGCGCAGCGACGGCCACATTGCTAAAGACGCAAAAGCCCATGGCGGTGCCCGGTTCTGCATGGTGGCCCGGTGGACGGACAGCGCAGAAGGCCCGGTCATGATCGCCATTGACCACGCCTCTGACCGCATCGATCACGGCGCCCGCCGCGCGCTGCGCTGCCGCGACACTGCCCGGCGATAGGAACGTGTCAGGGTCTAGCTCGTGCAGGCCTTGATCGGGCGAGGCGGCGATCAGGCGATCCAGATGGGCGCGGGGATGAACCCGTTGCAAATCCTCCAAAGACGCAAGGCTGGCTTCGCGCCGCAGTAGGCTTAAGTCCGACGCATCTGCCAAGGCATCGAGCACGGCCCCCAAGCGCTGAGAACGCTCAGGATGGCCGGGGCCGGGTTGATGGTGCTCCATGTCAGCATGGGAGTAGAGCGCAAGGGTCATGGGCCTATGCTAGCAGGGGTAATCTGCTGGCCTCAAGCCTATCTCGATCAAGCGCTTATTGGTGAGGGGGACCTGTTAGGTGTCCAGATGGAAAAACTGGTTGAATGGCCCCGGTTTATAGTCGCCAAAAGCGTCGCCTTGGATAAATCCGCGCTTGAGATAGAGGCGGATGGCCGGATCGAATGCTGGCCCGGTGCCTGTCTCTAGACTGATACGCTTCAGCCCGCACTGAAAGGCCGCCTTGATTACATGGTCCAGCAGCCGTGCTGCGACTCCGCGGCGCAGGAAATCAGAGTGAGTCCGCATCGACTTGATTTCACCAAACTGGCCGTCATGGTTTTTAAGCGCCCCAATACCTGCAATCTGATCTCCAGACCAGACGGACCAAACCTCGATATTGGGTTGCATCAGGCCTGCCAAATCGAGCGCGAAGACACCTTCAGCGGGTGAATTCGCATGCATCTGTTCGAGATGAAAGCGCAGCAGGGCGCGGGTTTGATTGCTGCTCAGATCATCAGGTTGGATCCAGAACGTGGGGTCTGCGTCCATACTGCCTTTCCCTGTTTAAAAGGGCGAGAAGGTCTCGATCAGAGCCTGTCCTGCGGGGGTCTTTTGCATACGGCTGATATCGCCGCGGCCACCGTACGAGATACGCGCCTCGGCAATTTGCGTGTGCTTGATGGTGTTGGTCGAGGTGATGTCCTCGGGACGCACGATCCCGGCAACGGTCAGTTCACGCACCTCGCCATTGGTGCGAACCTCTTGGCGGCCCTGAATGATCATATTGCCATTGGGCAGGACCTGAGAGACCAGAGCGGCGACGGTGAGGGAGATCTTTTCCTGCCGCTTGACCGAGCCACTGCCCGATCCGGTGGTCGTGCCACCAAAGTTTAGACCCGGTTCGGCATCGAAGCCCGGTGGCAATAGCCGTCCGATCGAAGATTGAAGCCCAAACAGCCCACCAATCTGGCCCGTTGTCGTACTGTTGCGCGCCCGGTCGGTTGCGTTGGACACATCCGCGCTGTCGTCGATCTCGATCTGGACGGTGAGGATATCGCCGATCCGGCTGGCGCGCTGGTCAATAAAGAAGGCTCTCGCCCCGTTGCGCCACAAGGAATTGGCCGAGGCCGGTCCTGTTTCACGCGAGGTCGGCTGCATCATAACCTGTTGATATTGTGGCACCAACTGGGCGGGATAGCCCATCGGGGCCATCTCAGGCCCTCGGACGGCACTCGTCACTGTTGAGCAGGCCGCCATGGGCAGAGCCATAAGGACGAGTAGCGAACGAAGCGTTTTTGCAGATGTCATCGGATGAACTCGCTTAGTCAGGATCATTGGGCGAAAGCCAACCGGCGTGAGGTTGACTCGCGGCGAACTTGGGCAGCTTCAGGACCGGTTAAGGCCTTGCCCGGACCGGTCGCCACCGCTTCGATGGATTTTTTGGAGCTGGTATTTTGGAGGGTGAAAAGCTCGCCCACAGCGGCATTGCCCATGGCCTTGGCCTCAAGGCTCAGAACAATGCTGCCGTCACGATAGGTGACTTGGACCAGGTCATCACGGTGGATCACCAAGGGGGCCAGAAGGTCACGGCCTGATACGGCTTGGCCCGTGCGCAGGGGACGCTTAACGCTCAGGCCAATCACATCGTCGGCACTGCGCGGCGCATCGCTCGGTACGGCCTGAACCAGCACTTGGCTATAGGTCAGGTCTTCGGCTTGGATGATATCGCCCGAGGACAGGCTGCGGCTGTAGGTCAAGACTTCGGTCATGGCGGCTGAGGCCGAGCGGGCGGTCGCGGCGGGCCGAGCCGCCTGTGCTGTTGGCGCTGTTGGTTCGGCCTCTAACCCTGATCGGACGATCAGACGGCGCAGGCCCGTGCTGTTGGACCAGTCGAGGCCATAACGCTGTGCCATCCGCTGAACTTGGGTGGCATCGAGCACCTGATTGCGGCCAGGCTCGGCGCCGTTGGCGACCAACACATTGCCGGCCGATCCGGTATTGTCGAACAGGTCGCTGAGGGTGACTTGGCCATTGCCGTCCACCAGTTCGCTGCGCAAGGTCACCGGCTGTCCGGCCAGGGCCGAACTGCTGATCAAGCTGGCGGCGAGACTGAAAGCGATAGCAACGGCGCGCATGGCTCTAGCCCTTCAGCTGTGAAGCGGCGGCCAGCATCTGGTCGCTGGTCGTGATGACCTTGGAGTTCATCTCATAGGCGCGCTGGGCCACGATCAGGCTGGTGATTTCGGTCACCGCGTCAACGTTTGAGGCCTCGGTATAGGACTGCATGATCTTGCCGACCCCTTCGACGCCGGGTGTGCCGATCACGGCTGCGCCAGAGGCACCGCTTTCAAGGTACATATTACCGCCGATGGCTTCGAGACCGGCCTCATTGAAGAAGGTCGCCAATTGGAGTTGGCCGAGCAAAACCGGAGCGGTCGCGCCCGGCTGAACCACCTGCACCTGACCGCTGGCGGAAATGGAAATGTCGGTCGCATTTTGCGGAATGGTGATGGCGGGCTGAACCAGATAGCCGTCCTTGGTCACCAGCTGGCCTTGGTCGTTCTTGGAGAAGTTGCCTGCCCGCGTGTAGCCGGTTTCCCCCGAAGGCATTAGGACCTGGAAAAAGCCTCTGCCATCGATAGCCATGTCCAGCTTGTTGCCGGTCAAGGTTGGCGTGCCCTGCTCGGTGATCCGGTAGATGGCTCCGGCCTTAACACCTGAACCGATCTGAATGCCGGTCGGGACGATGGTGCCCGTATCCGATGACTGAGCGCCCATCCGCTCGACGTTCTGATAGAGCAGGTCTTGAAACTCTGCCCGCTGACGCTTGAAGCCAATCGTGTTCATGTTGGCGATGTTGTTGGAGATAACTTCAACGTTGGTCTGCTGGGCAGACATGCCCGAAGCGGCGGTGCGAAGAGCTCTCATTGCGACAATTCCTGATCGTGGGTCATGGGGTTCAGCTCAACTTGCCGAGGCGCGCGATGGCATCTTCGGAGAGCTTGGCGGTCTGTTCGACGAGGCGGGCCATGCGTTCATAGGCACGGCTCACCTCGATCATCTGGGTGATTTCCTTGATGGCATTGACGTTCGACCCTTCGAGCATCCCCTGATGCATCTGGGCCGTGGTGGCCGGGGTCGGCTGAACATTTGAGGTGTTCCGATAGAGCCCGTCGCCCGTCTTTTCGAGGCTGGACATCGAGGCAAATTGAACCGGACGAAGCGCTCCGATGCGCTGACCGGCTTGGCTGATGATGCCGTCCTTGCTGATGCTGAGCGGCCCCTTTTGGGTGTCGACCAAGATCGCGCCGCCATCGCCGACCAACTGGTCGCCCTTTTGAGTGGTCAGGCGGCTGCCGGCATCGAGCGTAAAGCGTCCATCGCGGGTGTAGCGCGGGCCGTCAGCCGTATCGATCTGGAAAAAGCCTTCGCCCTCAATGGCAATGTCTAGGCTGTTTCCCGTGGTGCGGAGCGCGCCTTGGCTAAAGTCGCGCGCAAGGCCGGTATCCAGCACGAACTTGACCGGCGCAGGTCCGCCAAGGGTCTTAGCGGGGCTTTCCGGGTCTTCGGCAAGGATCAGTTGCTCAACCTTAAAGCCGACCGTGTCTTGGTTGGCGATATTGTTGGCGACGACATCCATCTGACGGCGCAAGGTCATCTGGCGCGACAGTCCGACATACATTGCATTATCCACGGCGCGCTCCCTTTGCTCTTGAGTCAAATTCTGCACAAGGGCCCATGCAAAGGGCGGGCCAGTTTGAAAACTGAACCATTTCAATGTAGAGTGTGGTTAATTTTCGCTTAGCAAGCGGGTTTGACCCGGCAAGACCTGCCGAAATCGGCCTTGGTTAAAAACCGATCCTTAACCCGTGTAAGCAATGTATAAAGAAGTGTAGTGCAAAGATTCTCGCTAAGGCTTTTGGGCCTCGAGATTTGAACGCGAACAGCGGTGAGACGATGGCCAAAGATAAAGGTAAGAGCAAAGAGGCCCCCGAGGGCGAAGCCGCAGAAGCCGTCGAAGGCGAAGAGGGCGCACCCGCGAAGAAAAAGCTTCCGGTCCTATTTATCGCCATCGGCGTCGCCGTGGCCCTTGTCCTGGGCGGCGGCGGCACGGCGGCATTCTTGATCTTTGGCAAGAAAAAGCCACCCGAAGCTCACGGTGAAAAGAAGCCGGAGAAAAAGGAAGAAAAGAAAAAGGAAGGCAAGGAAGGTGAGGGGGCCAAGCCGATTGGCATCGTTAAGGAGGGCCCCGATGGAGTGACCTTCTACACTCTGCCCGACATCACGGTGAACATGCAGTCCCCGGACAATCGTCCGACCTATATCAAGTTAAAATTGACGCTCGAATTGCCGAATGCCGAACTTGTCGAGGTGCTGGAACCGAACATGCCGCGGATGCAGGACATGTTCCAATCCTTCCTGCGCGAGCTGCGGCCTGAGGATATGCAGGGCAGCCAGGGCAACTATCAATTGCGGATGGAAATTCAGCGGCGGGTCAATCTGATTATTGCTCCGGCCAAAGTGAATGCAGTGCTGATCGAGGAGATGTTGATCAGCTAAGGGTGTTATCCTAGCCGAACGGGAATCATGGCTGACGAAAACGAACCCTCGACTGATTTGAACGCTGGAGCCAATCCAGCGAACGCCGCCGATGGCTTGGGTGGTGGTCAGGAACCCTTGCCCGGTGCTGAGCGGATCCTGAATCAGGAAGAGATCGACAGTCTTCTCGGCTTCTATCTCAATGATGACGAAGATGACGAAAATACCGGCATTCGGTCGATCATCAATTCGGCTTTGGTCAGCTACGAGCGGCTGCCCATGCTGGAGATCGTCTTTGACCGCCTCGTGCGGTTGATGACCACGAGCCTGCGTAACTTCACCTCTGACAATGTCGAAGTGTCGTTGGATAGTATCTCGTCTATCCGGTTCGGAGATTACCTCAATTCCATTCCATTGCCCGCCATTCTCGCCGTCTTTCGCGCCGAGGAACTGGACAATTACGGGCTACTGACCGTCGATTCCAACCTGATCTATTCCATCGTTGACGTGCTGCTTGGCGGTCGTCGCGGTACCGCGGCCATGCGCATTGAAGGGCGTCCCTACACCACCATCGAGCGGGCGCTGGTCCAGCGGATGATCGAAGTGATCTTGGCCGATGCCAAGCTGGCCTTTGAACCCCTGACCCCCTTGACCTTCAATCTGGATCGTCTGGAAACCAATCCTCGATTTGCGGCCATTGCTCGTCCGGCCAATGCGGCCATTCTGGTCAAGCTGCGGATCGATATGGAAGACCGGGGCGGTCGCGTCGAGCTGCTCTTGCCCTACGCTACGCTCGAGCCCATTCGTAAAATGCTGTTGCAGCAGTTCATGGGCGAAAAGTTCGGCCGCGATAATATCTGGGAGAGCCACCTCGCGACCGAGCTTTGGACCACTCAGATGGAGGTCCGCTGCGTTCTGGATGAGCAGAAGATCAACCTTCAGCGGGTTCTGGATTTCAAGGTGGGTGATACGCTGATGCTCAACGCGACGGCTGACAGCCTTGTTGAGCTTCGAGCAGGGTCTATTCCTTTGACCCAAGGCCGCATGGGTCGACGCAACCATTCCATCGCGGTTCGGGTCGAGACCTCTTTGTCGGAATCGACAAAGAGGGCCATTCGGAAGGACCTATGAGCCTGATCCCGATCATCCTTAATGTCTTGCTCGCAGTGTTGCTGATGGCAGCGCTCTTGGTCGGCTGGCGCCTCGAGCGTCGGCTCAAGGAGTTGCGTCAGAGCCACCTTGGGTTCGCCAAGGCGGTGCAAGAGTTGGATGTGGCCGCCCTTCGCGCTCAGGCCGGTCTTGATCAGTTGCGCATCGCCGCGGACGAGGCCGGAGATGTTTTGGGCGACCGTCTGATCCGGGCACGGGAAATGTCCGAAAAACTGCAAGCCCTGATCGCGACAGCCCAGAAGGTCAGCCAAGAGCGACGCCCTGCGCCAGAACCACCCGTTCGTGTGCGCGCTCGCAGTCAGCCCGATACCTTGGAACTCTCGCCTGCCGATCGCGTGCCTGCCGCGCCAGCGCAGCGTAGCCGTATGCCTTTGATGGAAATGGACGACGAGCTCTTTACCGGACCGAACCTGTCGGAGGCCGACATCGAGCCCAATCCCCAGCCCAAACCCGCCCAATCGCGGCGTAATCTTTTCGGAGGCCGTCGATGAGGCCCATCCCTCGCATCCTGCCTATTATTGCCGTGACCATCGGTGGCGTTCTGGCGATCAACGCCCTGTCAGGCGTTCGGGATCTGCCGAAATTGATGTCGGGCGCGAAGGCCTTTGCTCAGGGCGTGGCGGGAGCCAAACCAGATGTGGCAAAGGGCGCTCCGGCCAAGGGCGCAGTTGCACCCAAGGCCGGTGAAAAGCCAGCGGTTCCCTTAGACAGTGCAAAGCTAGCGGAAGCGGCGACGACCCCGGCCGACGGTGCCGCGACCCAAATGGCCGCCAATGCCACCAACAGTCCCTATGCTGGATCCATCTTGGCAGCCAGCAAGTCCGGCGCCTTGGCGGCTCCCGCCACCAAATCCGTTGCCAAGTCAGCGGCGATCTGTGCGCCGACGGCGGCTGAACTGGCCAAGGAGGCCGGTATGTCGCCTGCTGAACTTCGTGTGTTGCAGAGCCTCGGCACACGCCGGGGGCAGTTGGACCAGCGCGAGAAGGACCTTGATGTCCAACTCCAACTTATAGCGGCAGCAGAAGCCAAGCTCGACGGAAAGATTAAGTCTCTGACGGGCTTAAAGGGGCAGGTTCAGTCTTTGATTGGCCAAGCCGACGCGCAGCAGCAGGCGGAAAATGATCGGTTGATCCGCGTCTATGAGGCCATGAAGCCCAAGGATGCTGCAGCGCGCTTTAGCCTGTTGGAAGACAGTGTTCGTCTGCCCATCGCGTCGAAGATGAAAGAAAAATCGCTGTCGGCCATCTTGGCGCAGATGTCGCCCCCGGATGCCAAGGCCCTGACCGAGCGTCTCGCCAACCGATTTGCCGCTGCCCGCGCCGTCGCTGATGCCCGCGCGGCTGTGACGGCGGCTCCGCCTGCGACCCCGGCCAAGCCTGCCGCTGGTCCGGCAAAGGCTGCGCCGCGCAAGGCGGGCTAGAGCAAAACCGATGGTCCTGACGTCTAACCGCCGAAGCAGATTGAAGGCCAGCGTCGCGCTGGCCTCTATGCTGGCGGTTGCCTTACCTCCTCCGGGCGTGGCGCAGGTCCGTAGGCCTCAGTCAGCGCCAGCGTCTGCAGGCTCTGAAACTGTTGGACCCCTTGAGGTTCGCGTGGCGAAGAGCGAGGCCTTTTCACGGGTTGAGTTTCGATGGTCGGTTCCAACGCGGGCGACCATCAGTCGGGACGGGCAAGCGATCCTTGTGCGGTTCAACCGCAATGCCAAGCCAGACATTTCGCGTCTGAGGGTCAGCCCACCGGACTATATTAAGACCGCTGAAGCCAAGCCTGTTGGCACCGGCTTGGAAGTCCGGATTGAACTGACCGAAGATGCTGATTTCATCTCCGGTCAGGCCGATGGCGGCAGTTATATTAATATTTTTAAGCGCAAGGACCCTGAGGCGAAGGCTGCTGCCACCGAAGCGGCGCAGCTCGATCCCGTTTCAGACGGCGGCGCAGAGGGGGCCGGAGCGAACCGAGCAGATCCCCGACCCGACAATGGCATCGTTCCGGTCTCTGGGAAGGTCGAGAGCGGGCAGTCGGTGCTGCGGTTCCCTTGGAAGGCCCCGTTAGGCGCGGCGATATTCCGTCGCGGGGACGCGCTCTGGATTGTGTTCGATGGCAAGGCCCAACTGGACCTGTCCAAGGTCGCCAAATCCTTGCCCCAGGTTCGCGATCTTCGGGCGGTTCAGGGCGATGACTATACGGCCCTAAGGCTGGTTGTGCCTCAGGCGACTTCGGTCAATGCCAGCTCTGAGGGCCCTGTTTGGGCCATCGGCATTGGTCCCTCATCAGCGACGGCCTCAACCTTGATCAGGGTCGGGCGGGACGAGCGGGGCGTGCCCCCCAGCCTGACGGCTGCCGTGGCGGGTGCGACCCATGTGGCGTGGGTGAATGATCCTGTGGTCGGGGATAGGATTGGCGTGGTCACCGCCTTGGCCCCGGCAAAGGGTCTGCCGTCGCGGCGAGATTATGTTGAGGCAGCCTTTTTGCGCTCGTCTCAAGGCCTCGCCATTGAGCCCTATGTCGATGATCTCGAAGTCTTTGTCACAGGCGATATTGTCCGTATTGGCAGGCCGAGGGGCCTAGCCCTCTCAGGCAAGGCCGCGGTCAAGCAGATCGCCGCTCAGTCCGGCGCACCGCAACCGGCGTCCATGCCCGCCCTGATCGATTTCAAGGGCTGGTCCGAGACGGGATCCGGCGGGTTCTTGGGCCGCTATCATGCCTTGATGGATGCCGCGACCGATGAGGCCACCAAGAATAAGGATGGAGACGTCACAGCGCGGATGGCGATGGCCCGGTTCTTGATCGGCTCTGACCTGTCCTTTGAAGGCATCGGGATGCTCAATCTGGTGGCCAAGGTCAACCAGACCATGATGGGCAATGCCGAATTCCGTGGGCTTCGTGGCGCGGCCAAGGTCATGGCGGGGCGTTATAAAGAAGCCTCTACTGATCTGGCCTCTCCGGTTCTGCAGGGCGATCCGTCCAGTGCGCTCTGGCGGGGATATATCGCCTATAAGCAAGGCCAATGGCCTGAAGCGCGTGACCAGTTTCAGCAAGGCATGCCAGCCCTAAAGCTGTTCTCACCGACCTGGCAGGCGCGGTTTGCTAGGGCCAATGCCGAGGCAACGCTGGCGACGGGTGACGTTGATGGCGCGCGGGCCCTGTTGCGCAGTGCCCAGATCTCCGATGTCGACATTGTCGAGACCTTGAAGACCTTGCTGGTACAGGCGCAGATTTTCGAAGCCATGGGCGACGCGCCTCGGGCGATGCATATGTACGACGCCCTCGCACGCGCTCGGACCGAAGAGGTCAATGCGCCGGCCCTGCTCAATGCCACGCGGATCAAGCTTGACCGAGGCATGATCACGCCGCCAACGGCTGCGGGGGTCTATGACGGCCTTCGGTACCGCTGGCGCGGTGATGCCAATGAGTTGAAAACCATTCGCACACTGGGTGAACTCTATATCAGCTTAGGGCGTTATCGGGAGGCACTGGACGTCCTGCGCTCGGCGGGCAATCGTCAGCCTGATATGCCGGATTCTCAGGCCATTCAGAGCCAGTTGAGCAATGCCTTTAGGGCACTGTTCCTTGATGGTGATGCCGATGGCTTGGAGCCCATTCAGGCCCTCGCCCTGTTCTACGACTTTAAAGAATTGACCCCGATGGGTGCCGATGGCGACCTGATGGTGCGTCGCCTTGCCCGGCGTCTGGTCGATGTCGATCTGTTGGATCAGGCGGCGGAGCTTTTGAAATATCAAGCCAACGAACGCTTGGACGGGGTGCCACGTGCGGTCGTCGCCACGGATCTGGCCCTAATCAATCTGATGAACCGAAAGCCTGAGCAGGCGCTTGAGGCGATCAACAGTTCACGCACGACGGTTTTGCCGTCATCGTTGAACGCTGAACGACGGATCATTGAGGCCAAGGCCTTGGTCGCCGTTGGTCGGATGGATCATGCGCTGGAAATCCTAGAAAATGACAAGAGTAACGACGCCAGCGAAGTGCGCGGCGAAGCCGCATGGCGCCAGCGCGCGTGGCCGCAGGTTGGACCCGTCTTTGAAAAGAGCCTTGGGGATCGTTGGAAGACCCCTGCGACGCCTCTGACCGAAGAGGATGAAACGCGGCTCCTGCGGGCGGCGATCGGCTATAGTCTGGCCGGTGACGACGTGTCCCTCGCAAGGCTGAACCAGCGCTTCAAGCCCTTTGTAAATGGAGCAAAACAGGCCGATGCTCTGCGGGTCGCTCTGGTCGGACCGGATGGAGACACGACGACCTCCGACTTCGCTCAGAAGGTCTCGGACAATGAAATCTTTGCCGGCTGGGTCGTTAAGATGAAGCAGCGGTTTCGCGATCGCGCACCGCCGGTGACGTCTCGAACGGCTAAATCTGCAGCGCCGGCTCGCCCCGCCGCTTAGCCTATCCCGGAGGCGGTACTCGGCCCTGATGGAAGCTCTCGACCAGAGATCCACAGACCAGTCCCCACCCATCGACCAACACAAAGAAGATCAATTTGAACGGCAGCGATACGACCGCTGGCGGCAACATCATCATGCCCATACTCATCAAGATACTGGCCACCACCAGATCGATCACCAAGAACGGGATGAACAGCAGGAAGCCGATCTCGAAGGCACGCTTCAACTCGCTGATCATGAAGGCGGGCGTCAGGACGTGCAAAGGTGTGTCGGCGCGGGTCTCAGGCTTGTCGATCTTGGACAGGCGAATGAACAGGCCAAGGTCCTTGTCGTCGACCTGACTGAGCATGAAGGTCTTGACCGGGGTTGATGAGGCATCAAAGGCATCGGTCAGCGACATCTGCTGATCCATCAAGGGCTTGATGCCGGCCTCGTAAGCCGCCTCATAGGTGGGGGCCATAACAATGGCTGTTAGGAACAGCGCCAAGCTGACAATCACAGCATTGGGCGGGCTCTGCTGCAGGCCCATCGCCGTCCGGAGCAGCGACAGGACCACCACGATCCGAACAAAGGCCGTGGTCATGATGACGATGGACGGCGCCAGTGACAGGACGGTCATCAGACCGATCAACTGCACCACGCGCTCGGTCAGGCCTGCGCCACTGCCGAGATTGATGTTCAAGGCCTGTGCGGCAGCGATGGCAGGCGCAGCCACCGAGGCGAGGGTGGTGAGAAGCGCAATGAGGCCAATGCGCTTAAGGCTGAAGCTGGGATCGAGACGCATCAGGTCGCAGGCTCCGTCTGGTCAGGCGTGGATGGGGGGAGGGGAGCGGGTCCCATCGGATGCTCCACCAAGATCTTGCCGTCGCCGAGCAGCAGAAGCTTTTCCTCCTGATCGACGCGGATCAGGACGAGGCGACGGGTTGGATCAAGCATCAGGCTCTCGATTACGGCCAACCGTTTGGGTGCGGACTTAAGAGATTGCAGCCGAGCAAGGGCATCAGGACCAAACCGGCGCATGCCGACAGCGGCTAGGCCGAGGAGGCCCAGCGTCACCGCGAGGGCCAACAACATACGGATGATCTCAACCATGGACTTGACCTGATCCGACATGATGAACCGGCCACGAATGGCCTTTGAGCTAGGAATTGAACCAAGCTGATTAACGCCTGATTAACCCTGTTCGTTCATCTTTTGCCAATGGACATCAACGGAATTCCCTTATTTTCGATATTAAAGAGCCGCTTGGGATATCTGTCCCAACGGCAAACCTTGATTTCGCAAAATGTCGCGAACGTAAATTCGCCGGGAT
>CANFKD010000009.1 GCA_947447115.1 Caulobacteraceae bacterium | reverse complement strand
TCCGGTTCCCTAGGTGCTAGCGCGCCTAGCGCCTCGCAGGGCCTGTCCTTTCAGAACCTGATCCTGACGCTGCATGACTATTGGAGCCGTCAGGGCTGTGTGATCCTTCAGCCCTATGACCTCGAGGTCGGGGCAGGGACCTTGCACCCCGCAACCGTCCTGCGCGCCTTGGGTCCAAAGACGTGGAAGGCGGCCTATGTGCAGCCCTCGCGGCGCCCCGGTGATGGCCGTTATGGCGAGAACCCCAACCGTCTTCAGCACTATTACCAATATCAGGTGATCTTGAAGCCGAACCCCAAGGACATGCAGTCGCTCTATCTCGGCTCGCTGGCCGCCATTGGTCTCGATCCCACCTTGCACGATATGCGCTTTGTCGAAGATGACTGGGAAAACCCCACCGTCGGGGCTTGGGGCCTGGGCTGGGAGGTCTGGTGCGACGGGATGGAGGTCAGCCAGTACACCTATTTCCAACAGGTCGCGGGCATGGATGTCGATCCGGTTGCGGGCGAACTGACCTATGGGTTGGAGCGGCTGGCCATGTATGTGCAGGGCGTCGACAATGTCTATGATCTGCGCTTCAACGATGACGGTGCCTCATATGGCGACGTGTTCCTCGAGAATGAACGCCAGTTCAGCGCCTTCAATTTCGAAGTCGCAGACGTTGAGACCCTCAAGCGTCAGTTTGAAGACATGGTCGCTCAGGTCAGCCGCATTCTAGAGCATCGCGGCCCGCAGGGCCAACGCTTGGCACTGCCTGCCTATGACCATGTTCTAAAGGCCAGCCACCTGTTTAATCTGATGGATGCGCGCGGCGCTATCGCCGTCGCTGAACGTCAAAGCTACATCGGCCGCATCCGCGACCTGTGCAAAGCCACCGCCGCTGCGTGGGTGGAGTAGGTCCCATGCCCCAACTGCTTCTCGAACTGTTCTCCGAAGAGATTCCCGCCCGCATGCAAGCTCAGGCTGGCCGCGACCTTGAGCGCATGGCGCGCGAGCGTCTAGCCGAGGCCGGCTTCCTGCCCGAAGCGGTCAAGTCTTTTGCCGGGCCGCGTCGTCTGACCTTGGTCATTGAGGGTCTGCTCGCTGCTCAGCCCGACCGGACCGAGGAACGTAAGGGGCCAAAGGTCGGTGCGCCGCAAGCCTCGCTGGACGGGTTCCTGCGCTCCACCAGCCTGACCCAAGACCAATTGACCGAGCGGGACGGCGTCTATTTCGCCCTAAGCGCCAAGCCGGGCCGTCCGACGCCCGAAGTGATCGCCGAGATGGTGCCGGCCATTATCCGCGCCTTCCCTTGGCCCAAATCGATGAAGTGGGGCACCGGCTCGCTGCGCTGGGTTCGGCCCCTGCAACGCATCCTCTGCGTCTTTGACGGCGAGGTCGTGCCCTTCGAGATCGAGGGTATTGTCAGCGGCGACATGACCGAGGGCCATCGGTTCATGGGCTCACGCGCCCCCTTCCGCGCCCGTCATTTCGAGGCCTATGCCGCAGGGCTTGAGGCCAATTTCGTGGTGCTCGATCCCGAAGAACGTAAGGCTCGCATTCTTGAGGGCGCGAGCACCCTGTGTTTTGCCCGCAGTGTGGAACTGGTCGATGATCAGGGTCTGCTGGATGAGGTCGCGGGTCTGGCCGAATGGCCCACCCCGATCTTGGGCGATATGGACCCGGCCTTTTTGGACCTGCCGCCCGAGGTGATCCGCACCTCCATGCGCACGCACCAGAAGTACTTTGCCGTGCGTGATCCCAAGACCGGCGGCCTCGCGCCCAACTTCCTCGTCGTCTCCAATATTGAGGCGCGCGATGGGGGCCATCTGGTCTCGATCGGCAATGCAAGGGTCCTGTCGGCGCGTCTGAACGATGCAAGGTTCTTCTGGGATGAAGACCGCAAGACGCCGCTGCAAACGCGGTTGGAAAAGCTGAAGAGCGTGACGTTCCACGCCAAGCTGGGCACGCTCTATCAGCGCGCCGAGCGGATCTCGGCGCTGGCCGGACAGATCGCCGCGCTGATTGGCGCGGATAGGGTTCAGGCCGAGCGGGCAGGGCTGCTGGCCAAGGCCGACCTGACCTGCGGCATGGTCGGTGAGTTCCCCGAGTTGCAAGGCCTGATGGGCGGATACTATGCCCGCCAGCAGGGCGAGCCCGACGCCGTCGCCGACGCCATCCGCGACCACTACAAACCCCAAGGCCCCGCCGATAGCGTGCCAACCGCGCCGGTCAGCGTGGCTGTGGCCTTGGCTGAGAAGTTGGATACATTGGTCGGGTTCTTTGCGATTGACGAGAAGCCGACAGGATCGAAAGACCCCTATGCGCTGAGGCGGGCGGCCTTGGGTGCGGTTCGACTTATTCTCGATAATAGTTTGGCCATTAACCTGCGTGATCCTTGTATCGATCATGCACGAGTTGGATTTTCGTTAGAATATGCTGACGCATCGACGCCGATAAATGCGTTGATGATGTTTGTTGTCGATAGACTTAACGTGGCATTGCGTGAGCAGGGCTTCCGTCACGATATAATCAGCGCCACATTTAGAGCCGTAGAGACCACAGAACTATTCCTGACGAATTTGGTCGATAGAGTACGCGTTCTCTCAACCTACCTGCCGACGCCGAACGGTGAAAAGTTACTGGCTGGCTATCGTCGTGGCGGCAATTTCTTGAAAAATATGAAGGACTTTGATGGATTGGGTGAACCAATCAGGGTGGAGAGTGCTCCATCCGAAGAGCTAGTTCTTTTTGATGAATTTACACGTGTTCAAGCGCAAGTGTTGACGGCATTTTTGGATGGAACTCAGGTTTCCGTTCCAGTGCTAAATGCACTCGCTTCGCTGCAAGACCCGATAGATGCCTTCGCAGATAACGTGTTTATTGCTGAACCTGAATTCCGCGTAAACCGTCTGCGGTTATTGACACGAATAAAGGCCACTATGGAACGCGTCGCAGACTTTTCCTTGATTAACGGGTGAGATGACCATGGCCAACGATAGCGCGAACCCCATCCGTTGGGTCTATGGCTTTGGCGGCGGCAGTGCCGATGGCGATGCCAAGATGAAGAACCTCTTGGGGGGCAAGGGCGCCAATCTGGCCGAGATGAGCGCGCTGGGCCTGCCCGTGCCGCCCGGTTTCACCATCACCACCGAGGCCTGCGTTCACTATTATAGCAATGGCAAGACCTATCCTGCGCACCTCGAAGATCAGGTTCGCGCCGGTCTGGCCAAGGTTGAGGCCATCACGGGCAAGGTGTTTGGCGATCCGGCCAATCCGCTGCTGGTGTCGGTCCGTTCGGGGGCGCGCGCCTCTATGCCGGGCATGATGGACACGGTGCTGAACCTTGGCCTGAATGATGCCACGGTCGAGGGTCTGGCCAAGCTGTCGGGTGATCGGCGCTTTGCCTTTGATAGCTATCGCCGTTTCATCCAGATGTATTCCAACGTCGTGCTCGATCTGGACCATCACATGTTCGAAGAGATCCTCGACGAACATAAGGACCGGCTGGATGTCAGCATCGACACGGCCCTGAGCGCCGAAGACTGGGAAGCGGTCGTGGCCGACTATAAGGCCGCTGTCGAGCGCGAGCTGGACCGTCCATTTCCGCAAGACCCTGCCGCCCAGCTATGGGGCGCAGTCAGCGCCGTCTTTGCCAGTTGGATGAATGAGCGGGCCAAGTTCTATCGGCGCATGCACGATATCCCCGAAAGCTGGGGCACGGCGGTTAATGTCCAGTCGATGGTGTTTGGCAATATGGGCGAGACCTCGGCAACGGGCGTGGCCTTTACCCGCAACCCTTCGACCGGCGAGGCGCGGCTCTATGGCGAGTTCCTGATCAATGCCCAAGGCGAGGATGTGGTGGCCGGTATCCGCACGCCCCAAAGCCTGACCAAGATCGCCCGCGAAGAGATGGGCGAGACGGCCCTGTCGATGGAAGAGGCCATGCCCGAGGTCTTCGGCCAGTTCAAGGCCGTGGTCGAGCGGTTGGAACGCCACTATCGCGACATGCAAGACATCGAGTTCACGGTCGAGCAGGGCGTGCTCTATATGCTCCAGACCCGCAACGGCAAGCGCACGGCCAAGGCGGCCTTGAAGATCGCCGTTGATATGGCGGCGGACGGCATGATCACTCAGGAAGAGGCGATCTTGCGCGTCGAGCCCTCGGCGCTGGACCAGCTCTTGCACCCCACCATCGATCCCAAGGCCGAGCGTAATGTCATTGCTCAGGGCCTGCCCGCATCGCCCGGTGCGGCGACGGGGACGGTCGTGTTTGATTCTGAAGAGGCTGAGCGTCTGGGCAATTCGGGCCATTCGGTCATTCTGGTCCGCGACGAGACCAGCCCCGAAGATATTCACGGCATGCACGCGGCACGTGGCATTGTCACGGCGCGCGGGGGCATGACCAGCCACGCCGCTGTGGTTGCACGCGGTATGGGTCGGCCTTGCGTTTCAGGTGCGGGTGAAATCCATATCGACGGCAAAGCAGGCGAGTTCCGTTGCCGGGGCCGCACCTTCAAGGCCGGTGACATTATCACTATCGACGGATCACGCGGCGAGGTCTTGGCCGGGGCGGTCAAGATGGTCGAGCCTGAACTGACCGGCGATTTCGCGACCCTGATGGTCTGGGCCGACAAGGTGCGCCGCCTCAAGGTGCGCGCCAATGCCGAGACGCCATTGGATGCCCAGACGGCCCGTCAGTTCGGGGCCGAGGGCATTGGCCTTTGCCGCACCGAGCACATGTTCTTTGACGCCGACCGGATTGCGGCTGTGCGCGAGATGATCTTGGCCGATGATGAGGCGGGGCGTCGCCTCGCCTTGGCTAAGATCTTACCGATGCAGCGTAATGATTTTACCCAACTTTTCACGATCATGGCGGGCCTGCCTGTCACCATCCGCCTGCTCGATCCGCCGCTGCACGAATTCTTGCCCCATACGGAAGAGGATGTGCGGGCCGTGGCCGAGTCGACAGGCTTGGACGCACAAAAGCTGCTGCGGCGGGCCAAGGAACTGCAAGAGACCAACCCCATGCTTGGCCATCGCGGCTGCCGCTTGGGCATTTCCTATCCGGAAATCTATGAGATGCAGGTCCGCGCCATCATCGAGGCGGCCTGCGACGTGGCCAAGACCGGCGATGCGCCCGTGCCCGAAATCATGCACCCCTTGGTCGCCAAGGGCGAGGAGATGAACTTCCTCCGTATACTAACAGACCGCACCGCCAAGGCGGTGATGGAAGAGCGCGGGGTGACCATTCAATACATGGTCGGCACCATGATCGAGTTGCCGCGCGCCGCGATCCGGGCCGGTGATCTGGCGGAAAATGCCGAATTCTTCTCCTTCGGCACCAACGACCTGACCCAGACCACCTTTGGCATCAGCCGCGATGACTGTAGCCGGTTCTTGGAGGCCTATCTGGCCAAGGGCATTTTCGAGCGCGACCCCTTCGTGACCATCGACCAAGAGGGCGTCGGCGATCTGATCCGCATTGCGACCGAGCGGGGCAGGGCGGTGCGTCCCGACGTCAAGCTCGGCATCTGCGGCGAGCATGGCGGTGATCCAGCCTCGATTGCCTTCTGCGAGAGCGTGGGCTTGGATTATGTGTCCTGCTCGCCCTACCGCGTGCCCATCGCGCGGCTGGCAGCGGCGCAGGCGGCGTTGAGTCGATAGGCTTTATTTATACTTCCTCATGCTGAGCCTGTCGAAGCATGGACGGGCGCACGGGCCTTAGAAGTCATCCTCGTCCTTCGACAGGCTCAGGATGAGGATGAATTGGAAAGCGCAGACCTAAAAGTCTTCCTCATGCTGAGCCTGTCGAAGCACGAGGAAGTCGCACGGCCTGTAATATTGCTTTACGGTCCCCCCATGACCACCAACACCCCCAAGGCCGCGCCCACCATCCCATGGACCCATCTGGGCTTGGCGCTCGCGGTTGTGGCGGTTTGGGGCAGTAATTTTGCGGTGATCAAGGTGGCCTTGGCCCATCTGCCGCCTCTGCTATTCGCCAGCTTGCGGTTTTTCTTCGTCGCCTTCCCAGCGGTGTTCTTTTTTAAGCGGCCCAATGTCGCCTGGTCGCGGCTGGCGACCTACGGCATCCTGATCGGGCTGGGTCAGTTTGGCATTCTCTATATCGCCATGAACGGCCAGATCGCGCCGGGTCTGGCCTCGCTCTTGATGCAGACCCAGGTCTTCTTCACCATTGGCCTGTCCATGGTGCTGAGCGGCGAGCGGGTAAAGGCCTTTCAGGTCATAGCCCTATTGATCGCAGCGGCGGGGATTGGGGTGATCATGGCCCATGCCGATGCCTCGACCGTCACGCCCTTGGGGCTCGTCCTGACCTTTATCGCCTCGATGAGTTGGGCCGGGGGCAATATTACGGCGCGGCGCGATCCGGGGGCCGATATGTTGGCCTATGTCAGCTGGGCGAGCCTCTTTTCCATCGCGCCTCTGGTGATCCTGTCCCTGACCTTGGAGGGCTGGCCCGCCATGGTTCAGGCGATTAGGGCCGCAGATGCCGCGACCTGGGCGGCGGTGGCGTGGCAGTCCTTGGGCAATAGCCTGTTCGGCTACAGCGTCTGGGGCTGGCTCTTGGCGCGCCATCCGGCGGCGTCGATCACGCCCATGGCCCTGCTGGTCCCGGTCTTTGGCATGATCACAGCCAACCTGATGCTGGGCGAGGCCATGCCGGTCTGGAAACTGACCGCTGCGGGGCTGGTCATGTTGGGGCTTGGCGTCAATGTCGCTTGGCCGCAGATCAGCAAGACCCTAAGGCCCTAGGCCCGCTTACGCACGAACACCGTGCCGGCCGAATAGCCCGCGCCAAAACTACAGATCAGCCCGGTTTCGCCCGCCGCAAAGCCTTGATTATGCAGGTGGAAAGCGATGATCGATCCGGCCGACGAGGTGTTGGCATAGGTGTCCAGAACGATGATGTTCTCTTCGGGGGTTGGATCGCGGCCCAGCACCTTACGGCCAATCATGTCGTTCATATTGATATTGGCCTGATGCAGCCACATGCGCTTGAGCTCTGAGCGTTCGAGGCCCAGTTCACCGGCATGGTCGATGATCATCTCGGCAACCATTGGCACGACGTCCTTAAAGACCTTACGGCCCTGCTGGATGAACAGCTTGTCGGGGTTGCCGATGCCCTCGGGCGCGGCATTGTTCAAGAAACCGAAATTGTTGCGGATATTGTTAGAGAAGACCGTCTTAAGGCGCGTGCCCAGAATGTCCCAGCCGCCCGGTCCGGCCTGATCGGCGGCCTCGACGATCACGGCGGTGGCCACGTCGCCAAAGATGAAATGGCTGTCGCGGTCCTTAAAGTTCAGGTGGCCTGAACAGACCTCTGGATTGACCATCAAGACGGCCTTGGCTGAGCCTGAGGCGATGAAGTCGGCAGCGGTCTTGATGCCAAAGGTCGCCGAGGAACAGGCGACATTCATGTCAAAGCCAAAGCCCTCAATGCCCAGAGCGTTCTGTATCTCGACGGCCATGGCCGGATAGGCGCGCTGCATGTTGGAACAGGCGCAGAGCACGGCCCCGATCTCGCTGACCGGCTTGCCCCAGGCCTCGATGGCCTGACGGGCTGCGGCGACGGCCATTTCAGCGAGGATCGATAGCTCGTCATTGGACCGCTCGGGCAGTTGCGGGCGCATGATGGCCGGATCGATGATCCCGTCCTTATTCATCACAAAGCGCGACTGGATCCCGGAAGCCTTTTGCACAAATTCGGGGGAGGAGGGCTGAAGCGCCTCGACCGTTCCAGCCTCAATCTCCTCAGCATGCTCGGCATTGAAATTGGCGACATAGGTGTTGAAGGTCTCCACCAACTCGATGTTCGAGATCGAATAGGGCGGGGTGAACAGGCCGGTGGCGGCGATAACGGCTTTTTGCACGGGATAGCGATCCTTTTCGAGGCGCTGCCACTGCTGCAACGGGATGAAGCAGGGCCAAAGCGCGCGTCGGCACTATGAGATTCTGTCCCCTAGATAGCATGGCGAAGGATGCCGTCACCAGTGGGTTGCGCTGGGTCACGCTTGACGCGGGCCACGGTGCAGGTGAGGGTCATTAAAACAGCGGGGCGGCGTGCGTGACTTTGAAATATATCATCACCCAGTTGGTGACCTTGGCTATTCTTGGCGGGATCATGGGGCTGGTCGCTTGGGTCAAGATCCCGCGTGCGACCCCGCCCTTGGACGAGGCTGAGGTGAAGCGCCGATTGGCCGAAGACTTTCCGCAGACCCCCTTGGATCAGATCTGGCTGGCGCTAGATGGAGCAGGGGCCGTTGCGAGGTCTGGTGATCTGGCCCTGCTGCTGTTTCGTAATGGAGATAGCTATGTGTCGCGTAGCATGGCCTGGCCTCACGCGCTTGAGGCTGAAGCGCGTAAGGGACGGTTTTGGTTTAGATTCAATGATTTCGCGGCCCCAAAGGCGTCGTTGGCCCTCGCGCCAGACTGGACCCGGGCCGCAATGGGAGAGACGATCTAATGGCTGCCCCCTCTGCACCGGCAATTGATCCGGTTACGCTCGCTGTCCCGTTTTTCATTCTGGCTATCGTGCTGGAGATCCTGTTGGCACGCTTGGGCAAGGTCAAGGCGGTCTATGAGGCCAAGGATACCGCAACCTCGCTGCTGATGGGGTTTGGCAGTGGGATCGCTGGGCTCCTGACCGGCGGTGTGGTCTTTGCGGCCTCGGTTTGGGTTTATAAATATCACCTGTTTGATATTCCCATGTCGGCGACTTGGGCGTGGCTGGCCATCTTCCTGCTGGAGGACTTCACCTACTATTGGTTCCATCGTTTGAGCCATGAGCGGCGGTTTTGGTGGGCGGCGCACGTTAATCATCACACCTCACAGCACTATAATCTGGCCACGGCCTTGCGTCAGACCTGGACCGGCGGCGCGGCGGGCACATGGGCCCTGTGGCTTCCCCTATCCTTGCTCGGATTTCCACCAGCCATGATCGCTATTCAGAAGGGGATCAGTCTGGTCTATCAGTTTTGGATCCATACGGAGGCCGTGCGGCGGTTGCCGGTCTGGGTCGAGGCCCTGTTCAATACGCCGTCCCATCACCGTGTCCATCATGCGCGCAATCCGCGCTATCTGGACAGCAACTATGCCGGCATCCTGATCATCTGGGACCGGATGTTTGGGACCTTTGTGCAGGAACTGGACGAGGAACCCTGTCGCTATGGTGTGGTCAAAAATCTTGGGGATTTCAATATTTTCCGCGTGGCTTTTCACGAATGGGTTGGGATCTTTTCGGATCTCTTGACGGCCCGGTCCCTGCGTGAGGCCTCTGGCTATCTGTTCGGCGCGCCGGGCTGGAGCCCGGATGGGTCGCGGCAGACCTCCACCATGCTCAAGGCGCAGTGGGCAGATATGCAAACGGCGGAACCGGTGAAAACCGATCCCGCCGCAGCGTCCTAGACTTGAGGTCTAAGGTTTAGAACTGCTTGCGCAGGGTCACAAACATCTGACGTGGCGAGCCGACCATCAGGGTCTGGCCATCGCCCGTTGGATCGGAATTGCCAAAGCCTGCCGAACCGACCGTCGAGATATATTTCTTATCCAGAAGGTTGGTGACATTGCCCTGAACTTCCAGGCCGTTCAGCAAGCTGTTGTCCGACTTGAAGCGGTAACCGACGGTCAGATCAAAGACGGTGACCGAAGGCACCGAAGCGTCGCCCGTGTAGGTATAGAGGCGCTTGTCGGTATAGGAGCCGTTCAGGTTTCCGAACAGAGCGCCGTCGTCATAGGCCAGCGTGCCCTTGAGCATATTTTCTGGCGAGTCGACGATGGTCTTGCCGGAGATCTTGGCGGTGACGACACCAGCGCCATTACGGACGTCATTGTCGTAGGTCGACTTGTTGTAGGAATAGGAGCCCGACAGCTTCCAATCGTCGGTCAGACGATAGGTACCCGCAAATTCCATACCGTCAGAGGTGATGCCACCGACATTGGTCAGAACGACGGGGTTACCAACGATGGCTGCGCCCGTCTGGGTGCCGAGGATGCGGTTGTCGAACTTGACATGATAGAGGGCTGCGACGCCTTGGAACTTTTCGTTCCGATAGCGATAGCCGCCTTCGATGGTCTTGGAGGTTTCAGGGTTCAGCTTGGTCTTGATCGCTTCAAAACCCACTTGGCTGGTCGAGAAAGGGCCTTCGCTGCCCGATGCGACAAAGGCGCGAGCATTTTCGGCGTATGAACCGAACACTTCGCCCATGGCACCGAGGTCATAGTTGAAACCAACCTGTGGCAGGAAGCTCTCATCGACCTTGATCGAACCGACCGCATTGGTTCCGCTCAAACGAACGGCATTGTTTTCAACATTGACGGTCTTGAAGCCGAAATTGACCTTCAAGACGTCGTTGATCCGCCAGGTGTCCTGCAGATGCAGGTTCTGGGTCTTGGTGTTGAAGCGATATTCCCACTGCGTATAGAAGGGACCGGTTTGGAACTTCAGGCTGTCGCGTGGCTTGTCGACGCTGTTGCCGTAATAGCGGCGTGCATGGTGGAAGTCGTTATCTTCCGTCCAGATGCCGCCTTCGATGGTGTGATCGCCGAGCACATAGGTGACATTGGCGATGAGACCCGAGCGGTCGATATTATATTCTGACGTACGCTCGGAAACAGAAGCGCCGCCTGGGCTTGCGACGTAAGGTGTATACCAGGTGCCCATGCCCTTGTTGGTGTGGCGGTAAGCGGTTGCCGTCGCCGACAGGTTCTTGGTGATGTCCCAATCAGCCGTAAAGCCGCCGAGGGTGTCCTTACGCAGGCCCGAAGCGTCGAAATAGACATCGTCAACGGTCGTGAACGGTGCGGGCAGAGCCTTGCCGGTCTGGTAGGCGGTCGCGATCTGCTTGGCCAAGGTCCAGTTGTTCTTGATGTTGTCGATATTGTAGCCGAGACGCTTGATCATGTTCAGCGACACGTCTTGATAGTCGTTTTCCGCACGATCAGACATGTTGAAGAAGGTGGTGGTGGTCACCGGACCGATAGGCTGAACGAACTTGGCATTGACTTGGTATTGCTTCTGGTCGCCGCCGTAACCCTTCCACTTTTCGGCGGTCTGGTTGGCATAGCTGATATAGCCGCGGCCGCCGGTGGGCAGGTCGCCCGACTCAACGCGCACAAAGCCGTGGAATGTGCTGTCGCTGCCGGTCGTCAGAGCGGTCAGGACGCCGAACTTGTGCGAAGGATCGATGGTGGTGAACTTCAGCGTACCGCCGAGGTTGGAGCTCGAAGCAGTCTGCAGGCTACCAGCACCTTGAGCCAGCTCAGCGCTGCCGAGGTTCTCAGAGATCGCGGCGCGGCTGATATGCAGGCCATTGTGGTTGCCGTAGGACATGTCGCCCAGTGGCACGCCATCAAGGGTGAAGCCCAGTTGGTTTTGCTTGAAGCCACGAACCGAGATGCGAACGGCCCACTCATAGGTGCCGTAGGCGTCAGCGGACTGGAAGTTCACGCTTGGAAGTTGCGACAGGACCTTCAGAGGGCTCGTGCCCGGGGTCGCGGCTAGAATGTCGACGGCCTGAACGGTCTGGACTTGGCGGGTTTCGCCGCGGCCATAGACAACGATCTCTTCGATGGCGGCTTCGTTGGTGGCGGTCGCAGTGGCTTCGGCCTCAGCGGCGAAGGCGGGTGCTGCACAGCACAGAGCGAGCGCGGAGGCGCTCAAGAGAAGACGTAATTGCATTTGATATCCCCGTTTGCCCGACCGCATTGTTCGCGGTTGGATCAGGGACGGCATTAACGATGTTCTATGACGGTACTAGTGCACTGATGTGACACTTTTACTAAAACTGGCCGACTTAGATTTTCACCCTTAGGTAGCTAACCAATAATTCAGGATCCGTCGCGGATGAGGGGCAGGGAAAGTCCGAGGGTCGAGCGGTTTTGCAGTTGTTCGCGACAGAAGCGGAATAGCTCGGCTGGGCGACCACCGGTTTCCACATCATAACGCCCAAGTCCCTCGACCAGACCGGTACGGTCCAGAACGCGCCGGAAGTTCTGTTTGTGCAATTTGACGCCCGCGACGGCCTCGACCGTCCTTTGCAGTTCTGACAGGGTGAAGGTGGGCGCAGTGAGTTCGAACACGACGGGACGGTATTTTAGCTTGCCGCGTAAACGGCCAAGACCCGTGGCGAGGATCCGGCGGTGATCTGAGATCATAGGCTCACCAAAGGCGGGGGATAGGGCTTGAGGTTCTGGAGCGGGCAGGCCCCAGGCGCGGTCACGGTCGCGCGCGGCTTCTGGGGCCAGCCCTGCCTCATAGAGCAGCTCGTAACGCTCCAGCACCCGTTCTTCATTCCATAGGGCACCGTCTAGGGCGAACAGGGTGCGGGCGCGGTCCTGGCGGCTCTCGCCTTCATCGCCCCGGCCAGCAGCCGCCCAGTTCCGTAAGGCTGGAGCAATAGCCTCATCGATGAGCAAAGGACGGCCTTGGCGCCAATCTTCCCACGGAAAGAAGCGTGACCAAGACGACCAGGCTGTGTCCGGGGCGGAGGTTTCGACTGGCACAGGCGTCAAGGCCAGATAGCCAACTGAGATCACCCGCGCTGCGCCTGCGCCGACATCTGCTAGCGGAGCGTCGCGGCCCTTGTCCCCAAATGTATAGAGCTGTTCGACATATCCGAGGTCAAACCGGGTCTGTTCGGTCACGAAGGCCCGGAGGGCCAGCTCGAAGGTGCGATGACCATCGGGGTCGAAAGGGCCGAAGGGTAGGCCCGCTAAGGTCGAGGCCTCTCCGGTCAGGGGATCATGAGGGCGAACAGTCAAGACCACGGCCTCGCCGTCGCGGATGGCGACAACGACGGCAGACAGGCCAATGACGATCAAGGTGCTCATAGGATTTCCCTAACCCTGACCGCGCCGATTGGCCAGAGGGGTCTATTCTGTATGAAAGGCTGAACTGTCACTCACAAAGCCTGCGGCCAGCGACAGGACCTTAAAGCGGGCCAGAAACCGCGCTTGGGCCAGACCAGTTGGCAGGGGATCAATCACCAGATCATAGGCTGGCGGCGGCGCACCGAACAGGCTGACGGCCTCCTCTTGGGTAAAGCCGGCCAACTGTACCGCTTCATAATGGGCGCTGGCGCGGTCCGATTGCTTGATCAGGGCCTTGATTTCGTCTGGAATATGGACCGGAAGGCCGAAACGGATATGGATCGCCGCCTCTAGCCGGTGCTCGAAGGTGCGGTAATTCAGCCCAAGTGCGGCCTTAAAGGGGGAGATCATGTCGCCGATCACATATTCGGCGGCATCATGCAGGAGGGCCGCTAGGCGCCATTTGGCATCAAGGCCAGGGCGAATATGGGCGGCAATTTCTTCGACCACTACCGCGTGCTGAGCCACGGAAAAGCCATGTTCGCCAGAGGTTTGGCCATTCCAGCGTGCCACGCGGGCAAGGCCGTGGGCGATGTCCTCGATCTCGATATCCATGGGCGAGGGATCGAGCAGATCCAACCGCCGACCCGACAACATCCGCTGCCAGGCTCGCGGACTATCGTCACGCGTGCGGGTTTGTCGCACTGCTTTCGCCACGAAAAGGGTTCCTAACTATCGGGTAAGCCGCCGAGCGGCATGGGTTCGTTGATAGTTTAAACCTTTAGTCGCGAGCAGGAGATAAAAATGAACTGGGCCAGAATTATGGTGCCGCTGAGCGGCAACCCCGGGGATGCAGCAGTTTTGAAGTCTGCCGCTGTGATCGCTAAGCTGTTTCAAGCTGAACTGGCGGGGGTCTACACCCCTTCGGATATAGCGGACATTATGCCTTGGATGGGCGAGGGCTTTATGGGCGGCGTACAGGTCAGCGCTGTCGAAAGCTTGCAAGAAGCCATTCAGGATGGGGAGCGTCGAGCCCGCGCCGCCGTTGATGGGACGGACTATGATCGTAAGGCCGTGGTGACCATCGCCTCGCCAGTCTGGCTAGGGCTGTCAACCGAATGTCGCCTGTCCGATCTGGTGGTCTTTGATGACCACGCCGCGCGTGGGCGAGGGGCCTTGGCTGAAAGTTTCCAGCAGGTCGTGGTCGATGAGCAACGCCCGGTTCTGGTTGCCCGTGCGGGTCTGACCGGTACGGGTGTCGCTGTGATTGCTTGGGACGGCGGCAAGGAATCGTCGCGGGCTGTGCGCACGGCCCTACCGCTACTCGAAAAGGCGTCCAAGGTGGTGATCTTGGCAGCCCCCACAGAATCGCCGCGCCCCTATGACCCCTCTCGCCTTGTGGCCTTTCTCTCTGCGCGCGGGATCGCGTCGGAGATCATGAAGGTCAAGAGCGGTGACGAGCCTGCGCCGCTTCTACTCGCCGCTGCCAAATCGATTGGCGCGGAACTGCTGGTCGCCGGTGCCTTTGGTCATCCGCGTCTGCAAGAGTTCGTCTTCGGCGGGGCAACACGCAGCTTCCTGCATACAGACGGTCCGTCGCTGTTCCTGTCGCACTAGTTGGTTCAGGAGCGCGATGCCAATGCCTATGTCCAGAATTACCCTCCGCCTTGCCCGCAACCCTTCGAGCCCTGAGGGGAATCCTGAGCGGGGTTATGTCTTGCTGGCTCCCCTGACCGAAGAGGGAAAGATCGACGTCGATGTCTATGCAGCGGCGAAAGCGGCCTGCACGGTTCGCCGGTTTGGACCGGATGTTGATCCGGTCGAGGGGAAACTCAAGCGCCACGCTTCGGTCTGGTATTTCGACTATGATGCCGAGCGAACCTCAGATGATGAGTCGGGGTTCAAGCTTGGTGATCACAGGTTCCTGCCCGGCGACTATGTCACGATCACCGATGACGAGGGGACACCCTTGACCTATCAGGTCAGTGATGCGGTTCGGGTTGGCGGCGCCTGATCTAAGGCTTGCTTGCCGTCTCGACCAAACGCTCGAAGTCGAGCTTCACCTTCTTGCTGACAGAGGCCTTACTCTTCAGGATCCCGATCACTTGTGGACCTGTTTCGGGGCCTCTGACGACGAACCCAAGGGACCGAAATCCTGAACGATTGGGAATGTCGAAACGAATGGAAATGGTACGGCTGATCAACCCCTCACGGGTTCTAATCGAAAAGTTGTCCGTTGCGCCCTTGCTATAGTTTATCGCCTTTTCAATGAGATCTTTTGATTGGTCGCCGGATATCAAGGCCGATTGTATGGCATCCATGGTTGCTTCTGGCGATTTTGTGCCGATGTCCGCCAAGTGGAGTTCAACCTGAACGGCCTGATCATTTTCTAAGCCGTAGGCGCAGGAAGAGCCGCCCGTTGAATTTGATTGCCGAACGAGGCCACCTTGCCGGTCAGGGCAGGTCAGGATTTTGACCTGGTTCGATGTCGTTGGGGCAGCGACATAGATGCCTGATGTCACGGACGCACAGGCCGTGAGGATCGCGCCCAGCCCAACGGCGGACAAGATTAACCGAAATCTTGAGGTTCTCGGCATAAAAAACCACCCTGAAGCCTAGGCATTCAGGGTGGTTCTGATAGTCGCGATGGTCAAGACCATTCTTATCTAGGATTGTAAATCCTACTGCCCTGGACGGGTGCCACCTTCGCGGCGGGCCAAGAAGGCGAGGCGTTCGAACAGATGGACGTCCTGCTCGTTCTTCAGCAGGGCACCGTGCAGCGGCGGGATCAGCTTGGTGGGGTCCTTTTCGCGCAGGACGCTCTCGTCGATATCTTCGACCAGCAGCAGCTTGAGCCAATCGAGCAGTTCAGACGTGGAGGGCTTCTTCTTCAGGCCGGGGACCTTGCGCATATCGTAGAAGATGCGCAGGGCTTCAGCGACCAGCTTTTGCTTGATGCCGGGGAAGTGGACATCGACGATGGACTTCATCGTGTCGTCGTCTGGGAAGCGGATATAGTGGAAGAAGCAGCGGCGCAGGAACGCGTCGGGCAGTTCCTTTTCGTTGTTCGAGGTGATGATCACGACGGGACGAACCGCAGCCTTAACGGTTTGGTTGGTCTCGTAGACATAGAACTCCATCCGATCCAGCTCTTGCAGCAGGTCGTTGGGGAACTCGATGTCGGCCTTATCGATTTCGTCGATCAGCAGGACGGGGCGGACGGGCGCGTCGAACGCTTCCCACAGCTTGCCCTTCTTGATGTAGTTGCCGATGTCCTTGACCTTCTCGTCGCCGAGCTGGCTGTCACGCAGGCGGGTCACGGCGTCATATTCATAGAGGCCCTGTTGGGCCTTGGTCGTCGACTTGACGTGCCAGGTCAGCAGCGGGGCATTGAGAGCCTTTGCGACCTCATAGGCCAATACGGTCTTGCCGGTGCCGGGCTCACCTTTAATCAGCAGCGGACGCTCCAAGGCGATCGCGGCATTAACGGCGACTTTTAGGTCTTCGGTGGCGACATAGTCGCTGGTGCCCTGAAAACGCTGGCTCATCTGTGGTCGTCTCCTAAGGGGTCGCTTCCCAACGGTGGGGCGATCCTCAAACCCGTTTTAAACTCTCCCCAACCTAAAGGCCGTTTGAAGGGTTTCAAGCACGATTACGGCTTTGAGGCCGTGCGAGCCACTTAAAACGTTCGTTTGAACCGAGGTGACCTTAGGGCAGGCGGTTATGCGGGAGAAATGAAGGTCTCTGTGAGGGCGTCTGAGATCTGTTCCATCACCGGCTGCCAGTCCCGGAAGGCCTCGGGCGTGAAGACGCGAACCTGCGGATACCAAGGCATGGAATCGGTGCCGAGGCGTGTCCAGGCTCCGGGAATGGAGATGATCCAGACCGGCCCACCGCAGGCGGCAGCGATGTTGGTCGTCGCATTAGAAAAGCCCAGCGTCAGGTCGAGGGCGCAGGCGAGGGCACCCACATCGGCAAGATCGTCTTTCAGATTGATCCCCGGCGGTTGCCAGATATCGATGCCATATTCGGACTTGGCCTGAGCGATCTCAGGCTCGGTTTCGCCATACTGCATATTGACGAAGGTGATGCCGGGCGTCTCCAAGACCGAGCGCCATTGCTCAAACGGCGAGAAGGACCGCAGGCGCGATCCATCCATGCGCAAGCTCTTCCACAGGATTCCAACCTTTGGGCCAGGAGGGGCGGCCTTCAACTGGTCGGTCCAGTAGGCGACCCGCTCAGGATTCGCTGTCAGAAAGTTCTTTTTCTTCGGGAAAGCGTCAACCGACCGGCGATATTTCCGCAACAGCGAGGCCAAGGGCGCCCAGGCATCAATGACCGATGGATCCTCGACAAATCTCGCCGCCCGCATAATGCGGTGCTCATAGCGGAAGGTTACGTGGGCACCGACCTCAATGGTGGGGAAGGACTGTTGGAACAGGTCAACCAACCGTTCTTCAACCGCCAGGGTCAATTTCCCCGTTGGGCCAATATCTTCGATCAGGTCCGGCAGGAGGTTGCCGAACAGAACCTCGTCGCCGAGGCCCTGCTCACCAATCACCAATATGGATTTGCCCCGAACATCCATCTGGGGGGTCCATTTGGGGCGGTCTATATAGAAATGCAGGACGTCGGCGAAGTTGGGGTCGAGGCGAACCTCATACTCGTCCCAGCCTTCACCGATCTGGCCAAGGCACATCAACATGGTTGAGCGCGACATGCGCATCATGGCGATTTCATCGAGACCAATCCTGCCGGTCATGGCCTCGTCGCAAGCCTCTAAAGCCGCATCCAAGTCCCCCAGAACATGGTGGGCATTGCCAAGATTGTATCTGGCCTTGGCAAAGGATGGATCGTTGCGTAGCGCCTCCTCGTAGAACAGCTTTGAGGATGCCACCTCACCCTGTTCGCTGAGCACTGTGCCCAGTGTGTTCCAAAGCAGGGGGTCTTCGCGATGAACGTTTAGCGCTGATTTCAGCACATCGACGGCTTCATCATAGCGTTGTCCGTCGCGTAGGATGCAGGCCAGATTATTGGTGATCTCGTTTGAGGTGGGGTCTTTGACCAGACACAGGCGAAAGAGCTGCTCGGCGATTTCTTTCATATTCATTCGGTAGGCCAACCGACCGAGGTCAGAGGCTACCATTTCGGGGTCGTCGAGCAGTTGGAAGGCAGACTCATAACATTTCAGGGCGTTCATCAGATCGCCCGTCTTCTCTTTTGAGATGGCCAGCAGGTACCAGCCCAGCCCGTTACGTTCGTCTATGTCGAGGACAGCGAGCGCTAACTCTGTCGACTTCGCGTAATTGTCCTTTTTCAGGAAATCCAAACTCCGGTTGATCAAGGGGATCAGAGATTGGTGGCGCAGCGCGTCAGCGTGGGACTTGATTCGGTTCAGGGATCGCTTGGACGCCGAATCGCCTGCCGTTTGTGACGCGGCCACGCGAGGAGCCGCCTGAGCGCCGGTGGCGATCTGCTCTCCCATTTTTGCGGGATCAAGTTGAAGTCCAAAGGCGGTGGAGGACTTTAAGAGGTTGCGCTTTGCCATAGCTGGCCCATCGGTTTTCGGTGCCAATCTTGGCTGTACGGACTTAAGATGGCGCTAAAACATTAACGGTGCGCTAACCATAAATCGGATAGGGCAACATCGAAGCCCCACATCGTTTGCCTGCAACATTAAATTCGCAATCAACGGGTTACGGTATAGGGTTGACTAGTGTGGGGGGCTTTTGGTCTCCTACGCCAACGGCTGTCCATACCAAGGTCTGTACATCGGAGTCCGCCCAGATGCCCCTTAAGCTGTCACTCAAGCCAGGCGAAAAATTCGTTCTGAACGGGGCTGTCGTGCAGAACGGCGATCGGCGGGGAACGCTGATTTTGCAGAACAAGGCCTCCGTCCTGCGCGAAAAAGACATCATGCAGGAGGCAGAGGTTACGACACCGTCGCGGCGTATATATTTCCCCGTGATGATGATGTACCTAGATGAAACATCGGCTCATCAGTATTATGACGAATTCGTTCTGAGGTTGAGTGAGTTTATGGCCGTGATCGAGAACCCGAGCGTGCTGGCGGACTGCGTTGGCATATCGAAGCACGTTCTGGCGCGGGAATTCTACAAGGGCTTAATGTTGGCCCGGAAGTTGATGGAATACGAAGACGAGAGGTTGGCGAATGTCGCTGCAGGCCTACCAAAAAGCGTCAGCGCGGGCTGAAAACCCCCGTGAGATGGAGTACCGCCTGTTCGGACAGGTGACCCGCGCCTTGATGGCTGCGGCGGAAGTTGACGTGTCTGATACAGCGACCCGAATTGATGCCCTGGACTGGAACCGTCGTCTTTGGTCCGTCCTGGCAACCGACTGCGCCGACTCCGCCAATAGTTTGCCCGTAGAACTGCGGGCCCAGATCATTTCTCTGAGCATCTGGGTGAATAAGCACAGCAGCGCTGTGATGCGTCGGGAGGAAGAGTTCGGCCCTCTGATCGACGTCAATCGTATCATGATGCAAGGCTTGGCTGGGCAGGTCGACAGCCCGGCAGAATAGTCCCTGTTGGACTGGGTCGATCTCCGTTACGCACTGAGATCTTAAGGCCTCATGACGAGGTGGTTCATCCACTTATGGATTATCATATTGTTTTTATTGTCTTTTTTTAATTTCTTCGGTGCTGAAATTTAGTAATTCTTATTATTGATTTATTAGATAGTTCGAGTTATCAACAAGAGCGGCATAAATTGCCGGGGGGTAAAAATTACCCTGATCATACAGAAGGATCGTTGATATGGCGCTATATAGCGTTAATACGAACCGTAATGCCATGATTGCGCTTCAAAATTTGAACGTAACGGGCGCGGAACTGGGTCAGACCCAGATGCGGATTTCGACCGGACGCAAGGTCGACAGTGCGAAAGACAATGGCTCCACCTGGGCTATCGCCCAATCGATGCGGGGCACTTCGACATCTCTGAATGCGGTGAAGGACTCTCTTCAACGTGGGCAGTCCACACTCGATGTGGCGCTCGCGGCGGGGGCTTCAGTCTCTGACCTGCTCCTTCAGATGAAGGAAAAGGCGCTTGCCGCTTCGGATACAACCCTCGATACGTCCAGTCGTTCAGCCTTGAACGAAGACTTTAAGGCTCTGCGCGATCAGTTGGGTAAAACCGTTTCCAATGCCGATTTCAATGGCACCAACATGATCAAAACCGGCGGTGCCTCCCTAGCGGCCCTCGCCAATGCTGCGGGTACCAGCAAGATCACCATTGCAGCCCAGTCTCTCGGTTTGGGCAGCGCCAACCTGACCGGTATTAGCAGTACGGCGTCGCTCTTTGCGGCGTCTGCAGGCACTGCGGCTGCGATGATCACGACGGTCAATACCGCGATCGGCAAGGTCAGTACCGCGTTGGCGAAGATGGGAACCGGTTCCAAGGCTCTGGATCTGCACCTGTCCTTCATCATGAAACTTCAGGACACCTTGGATAACGGCGTCGGCAATCTTGTTGATGCTGATCTTGCCAAGGAAAGTGCCAAGCTGCAGTCGCTACAAACGCGGCAGCAACTGGGGGTGCAGGCCCTGTCTATCGCTAACCAGTCCACCTCTGCCCTGTTGGGTTTGTTTCGATAGGTTTAAAAATTCTTGATATTTTGCGGGGCGAACGATTATAGTTTTATCGTTCGCCCCCATAATAGAGAGGACACAGCGATTAGCGCTGTTACGCTTCGAAATGATAGGAAAGATTGATACAAGTCTGGTGCTCAATAGCGCGGCCCAAGACCTATCAGGTAAAAAAACTGAAGGTTTGAAGCCGAATCTATCCGATACACCCAAAGATGTCGTTGGGGCAAAGCCCTTGACTGAGGCTGACTACCGATTGGTGATTGAAAAAAGCCCCAAAACGGGCGGTTATGTCTATAAGACGTTGAATTCATTTACCGGGGAAGTCGTCAGTCAACGGCCATCGGAGGATGTCTTTAAATTGGGTGGGTCTGCTCAATATGCGCCGGGTTTAGTCGTCAGTGCTAAGGCGTAGGCAGGTCTCATTGAGGCGGTATAATAGGTTTTAGTGGGTAGGGTCGGTGCCTTAAGTACCCTCAACACTCCTAGAATCGAGTTAAACAGAAATCTGGACGTTTTGGCATAGTTAGCACTATACTAAATTTTGTGAGTCGGATTGTGAACCCTGTTCGGCAAAATGTCGGGCACTGTCGTTGAATTAGGCCTGAAGGGGTAAGAAGTCGTGTCGATTGGCGTCAATAACAATCAAGCCGCCTTGATCGCGCTCCAGAACCTGAATCGGACTCAGGACGAGCTGACGGGTGCGCAAAAGCGTATCAGCACGGGCCGTACCGTTAACGATGCCAAGGACAATGCCTCAGTCTGGTCGATCGCTCAAAAGCAGCGTGGCGATATCGGTGCCCTCAGCGCTGTGAAGATGAGCTTGGACCGGGCCAGTTCGATCGGCAACGTGTCCATGATTGCTGGTACGTCTATCTCTGATCTGTTGGTGCAGATGAAAGAGAAGGTCACGGCGGCGATGGACACCTCCATAGACACCGTTTCGCGTACCGCATTGAACAATGATTTCAGAGCGTTGTTGAAGCAGATTAAATCAACGGCGGATAATGCGACCTTCGACGGCGCAAATATTCTGGATGGTTCGGTGACCGTCGGCATTAAGTTTCTGTCCAATGCGGATGCGACGTCGTCCATCACGCTCGCCGTTCAGAATATGTCGATTGGTGGAACCAACATCACGTTCAGTGCGGGGTCGACGATCCTGACCGCGACGCTTGCGTCCGCTGTGATGACCAAACTGTCCGCCTCGCTGATCAACGTAAACACTTCCATGGGCAGCATGGGCGCTCAGGTTCGGCAGATCGAAGCCCACAATGTGTTCGTCTCGAAACTGTCGGATGCTCTGGAGACCGGGATCAGTCGGTTGGTCGATGCTGACATGGCCAAGGAAAGTGCTCGTCTGCAAGCCCTGAACGTGAAGCAGCAACTGGGGGCTCAGTCCTTGTCGATCGCGAACCAGGCACCGCAGATTGTTCTGAAGCTGTTCCAGTAATTGGACGCAAAGGGTCTTAGACCCTAAGGTGATTGCATCTCGGCCTCGAGACCTTCAGAGTTTTCGCCATGGTTGAGCTCAAACCCGTTACCGAAAGCGATCGCCGGCGTCTTTACGATTGGCGCGTTGATCCGAGCGTTGATCGCTGGATGAGTGACCCCGTCGCGCCCGATTGGGGGCTCCATAACTATTGGTTTGATAGCCTTCTCAGTGACCCAGACCTCCAAGGGTGGGTGATCTATTTTGCCCATGAGCCCGTTGGGTTTCTGTCTTTGACGGGGTTGCTCAGTCCGAATCAGCGGGCTGAATGGGGATGGTATGTCGCTTCACCCGTCGCGAGAGGGCGGGGCGTTGGTCGTGCGGCCCAAGTTTTAGGTCTCGATATTGCATTTCAGGACTATGGGCTAGAGCGGGTCTGGGCGCAGGTCTTGGCCGATAATGATGCTGCACTTCGCGCTCAAGGAGCTGCGGGGTTTCGCCGAGAAGGTTACCTTAGAAATCATTTGTTTAAGGCCGGTAGCTTCCACGACGTGGTCATTCTCGGGGTGCTCGCAAATGAGTGGCAGGAGAGCCGAGAAATGCTTATAAGAAATCTCGTTCTTACGGGATTGCTGGATCGCTAATTGATCCACAGCCCTCGCTTGGTTAATACTTTTTTACACCTTTGCGTTCACGCTAGAGATGCAAAATGCATCCGGGGTAAATCTCTTGATCGGCATCGATTCAAGCCTGTTGACCGCCTATTACCAATCGCTCAGCGGTGGGGCGGGGTCTGCTGGCTCAAATCTCGCTCAAAACCAGGCCGCAACGTCCTCGACAGCAACGAACGGGAAGTCCAAGGCGGTTTTGCCGATTGCGCCTTGGGAAGCGACGTCTAAGCTTCTTCGTGCGCCGGATCTTGTCAAAAAGGCCCTCGACGGCCGGTCTTTGGTCGACTCAAACGGCCTTCAGTCGAGTGGTGCAGATCCGAAAAGCGACTATGGCAAGCTGTTCACTCTCTATCAGGGACTGAACGGGCTCACCGGCCTTGTTGATAGTATCCAAGCCAAGAATATCACGGCCACCGACAAGGCCAAGATTCAGACTGTGTTCAATAAGGGCCAGGCGGATATATCGGCCTATGTTGATAGCCTTAAGCTCGACGCCATGTCTCTGACGCGCGGGGCGGCGACGTCAACCCTGAGGACGTCCGCAGGCGTTCATCGTTCGAACACGTCCTACACCACTGCGCCCCTGCACACAGGAACCGCGACCGAATCCGTCAAGGCGTTCGAGGGGCCGATTGTCTTTGATGTGTCGGTTAAGGGCGTAAACACGATCAAGAACGTCCATATTGATCTGGCGGGGATGGGTGCGACCATACGGTCTATCAGTGAGGTGGTGGCCTATATTAACACCCAACTCAAAGCCCAAAACATCGCGACCCGTTTTGAAAAGCTGAGCATCCCCGCTGAGCCGAAGACCATTCAGTCCAACGGCAAGACAGTGACTTTGCCCGCGGGTAGCCCGTCTTGGTCTCTGAAAATAAAGGGCGATATCGGCGAGGCCTTGACCTTCTCGACGACAGACAAGGCCGATGCCGTCTATCTGACCCAGACCGCTGGTGTGACCTCGCCGGTTTCTACGGCGAAGCCGGTTCCGGGCGTAACCCCGCCAAAGCCGACCTTTAGCCAGCAAGAGCTATTGAAAATTCAAACCGATCTGACCACTGCGACTCCTCCGCCCGACGCCTTGCACAGGGTCGGCGAGACAAACTACGTCGATGATATGGCCTTTAAAAAGGTGTTGGGGCCGGAGATTACAGCGATCCGCGCGTCTCAAACGGCGTCCGATGGTTCGGTCTATATGCTGGCCGATATCAAGGCCGCCGTCGGTGATCAAACCATTAAGGGCAGCGGGGACGTTGCGCTGATCAAATACGACTCGGCCGGAAACGTTATCTATACCCGCACCCTCGGTGCCGGGGATAAGGCGACCGGCTTGGCGATGAGTGTTAGCTCGGACGGCAAGGTCGCCATCGCGGGGTCTGTCACTGGCGTTCTTGCAGGATCGACCAACGGATCGGGTTTGGCGACCGATGGTGTGACGACGGCGCCAGCCTCAACCCTGACCAAGACACCGACGCCAACAACGGACAGTTTTGTCACGCTATTCGACGCAAAGGGCCAAGAAAGCTGGACCATGCGCCGGGGCGTGACCGCTGACGATGAGGCCACCGCGGTCGCCTTTGCGGCGAACGGCTCTGTCTATGTCGCGGGCCGGACGAAGAGTGCCTTTCCCGGTAATTCGGCGGTCGGTGGCTGGGATAACTACATCCAAGGCTATGGTTCCAACGGTGCTGCGGTACCCAAGACCGTGTTCAAGTTCACAGAGCAGTTCGGCAGTACTGGGGACGATCGCCCGGCCTCGATGATTGTCGATGGATCGAGCCTTTTGGTCGGTTCCAAGGAAAATGGTCACGCCGTCCTTCGCCGGTTTGACATCCAAGCCACGGGCGCTCCAACCCTCGCGGCGACGCGCGATCTTGGCGATTTGATGGGTGGAGACCTGACGGGTATCGCCCTAAACGGCGGCAATCTGGTTGCGGTTGGTTCCAGTTCGAACGCCGCTCTGTCGGGTGCGACGGTCTCTCGGGCCGCATCGGGCGGGCAAGATGTCTTTGCGATGAGCCTCTCCAAAGACCTCGTCGCCAGCAGTTCGGATCGGATCGCCTTCTTAGGTGGAACCGGTCAGGACAGGTCGACAGCCATGACGGTCTCCGACGGCAAGCTTTGGCTCACGGGGACCTCCACTGCCGCGATTGACGGTGCGGCGCAGATGGGAACCAAGGATGGCTTTGTCTCCCGCTTTGATATTTCAACCGGCACCCAAGAGTGGACGCGCCGTTTCACGGCTAAGGATAAGTCGTCAATTCCAAGCTCGATCGCGGTGGCATCTGGCGGCGCATCGGTGCTTGACCGGCTTGGCTTGCCCAGTGGTCAGATTGCCTATTCGGACTCGACCCTGTTGACCTCTGCGACCTCCGTGCGGGCCGGGGACCAGTTCAGAATCCGGACCCAAGAGGGCGGCCCCACCACCACCATCACCATCTTGCCGACCGACACAATGAAGACCCTGCAGGAACGCCTGTCGTCAAAGTTCGGCAGTCAGGCCAAAGTATCTGTATCGAGCGTGCTGGGCGTTGATAAGCTATCCATCACCTATGCCAGCAGCCGCAGCAGTGTCGAACTGTTGGCCGGGCCGTCGGGTAAGGATGCTCTTGAGGGGCTTGGTCTGGCCGAGGGGCAAATCCGCAGCTATGCCTATGACAAGACCGTCAACCAATATACCTATGGCTTGAAGCTGGATCGTGATCTGAAGATTGATACGCCAGAAGCGATCAAGCTCACGACGGAGGATATTCAAACCGCCATGTCGACGATCCGCACGGCCTTCAGAGCCATTGGGACAGGTTTGAACCCGACCGAAGCGGCGGCTCAAGCCGCCAAGGAAGCGAAGGTGCAGAAGGCCCAGACTGCAGTGCCTGCCTATCTGACCAAGCAGATGGCCAACTATCAGGCCGGTCTCAACCGCTTGACCGGCGGTGGATAAGGTCGCCGTCGCGACTTGAATAGTGCGCCCTGAAAGCGTAGCGATCTTCCATGAGGTTTGTTCGAAATCGTCGAGTCGTTTTGGCTATCGGTGCGGGGCTTGCGTTGATCGCGGGCCTCGGGATCGGTCTATTCATCATGATGCGCGACCATGGATCGAACAGTCCGCCGCCCGCCTCCAAGGGCGGGTTGGTTGTTGAAATGGGCTCGGTCGATGAGGCGCCGTCGGCAAACGGGCGGCAACTGCGCTGTTTCGTTCGCGGTCAGTTCGTTGGCATGGCCAGTCTTGTCGAGTGCGCCAAGAAAAACGGTGTTTCTACCCAAGGCCTTGATGTTGGCCTCGATGCCAATGGCGCCTTGGCGGCAGCGGATGGGGCAGGGGTGGTCGTCACACCGCTCGCACCCGATCAGATTAAAGACCAGATCACAGAATCCGTTTTGTCCACGCCGGTGGACCCCAAGCCGGCAGAGGTTGCTGACGCCAAAAAGCCAGCGGTTGCGGCCTGTATGCGATTTACGTCCGGCGAATGGCGCAAGGTTGGCGATGATCTTGAACTGAATAGCTGCGCGCGGACCCTCTTTGATGGGAAGTGCGAAAAGGATGGATCGGCGAGCTATGGGCGATGGGGCACGCAAACCCTGCGTCTGGTGCCCGGTAAGATTGAGCAATCAGCGGACAATAAGAGTTTTGCCATTCTGGCCGAGCAAACCATGCCAGGATGTCACCTGCCTTAAGGGACGGTTTTCCCTCAAGGCCCAAAAGCTATTGGCGAGGAATGGTCGTTCATCAATGAAAAATGCTCACCTCATTGCGTTTGCGCTCATGGCCTCAGTGACTGGCGTGTCGCTATCGGGCTGCACCAAGCAGATCGACGCGCCGCTCGAGCGCGGTGCCTGTTGGCATGCGGTGCCGATGTCCGATGGCACCATCAAGTTCAATGACTTGGCCAAGAACCAGCCGACCATCGAGGCCTGCGCCGCACGCCTCGAGGATATGCGTCTAAAGTTCAAGGCCTTAGGCTCACAGCAGAGCTTTATGCTCGGGGCCTATCAGGGAAATTACCTGTTCCTTCAGCCCGAAGGCGTTTTTACGTCTCGCACCTACAAGGGGAATCGCTATTTGGTCCTTGTGCGTACCGGTGATGGACGATTGGCCAAGATTGGCGAGATGCCATTGCAATAGGCTCTGTTTCGAGTCACTGTGAACGGAACAAGAACAGTTACCAGGCGCTGCAACGGAGCAGCCACATAAGCGGGGGTCCCCATGGCGGGAAGTGTTAACAAGGTCACTCTGGTCGGTAATCTGGGTAAGGATCCAGAAATCCGCACCCTGAATTCAGGCGATCGGGTCGCCAACCTCACGGTCGCGACATCGGAAACCTGGCGCGATAAGGCCTCGGGCGAGCGCAAAGAAAAGACCGAATGGCACCGTGTGGTGATCTTCAACGACAATCTGGTCAAGGTTGCTGAGAATTTCCTGCGTAAGGGCGCCAAGGTCTATCTCGAGGGCTCGCTGCAGACCCGCAAATGGACCGACCAGTCGGGGGCTGAAAAGTTCTCGACCGAAATCATCCTGCAGAAATATCGCGGCGAACTGACCATGCTTGATGGCAAGGCCGGCGGCAGCGCCGGTGCGGATGACCGCGATGAAGGCTATTCGGCCGGTGGCGGCTATGCTCCATCGGGACGCGCGGCTCAGCCCTCTGGTCCACGTGAGAGCTTCTCGGCTGATCTGGACGACGAGATCCCGTTCTAGGAGCAGGCTGAGTGGTTAAACCTGCGGCAGGCTCACCCCTGCTGCCCCTCGAATGGGCCGCGATTGTCGGCATCGTTCTGGTTTGGGGCGTCAATAATATCGCAGCCAAATATATGACCCATTACGTCCCGCCCATCTTTATGGGCGGGGTGCGTTTTGCGGTCGCTTTGCTGTTTCTGTTCCCCTTTATCAAGCCGCCCTTTCCCGATCCAAAGCGGCTTCTTGCGATCTTGCTGTTGATTGGCCCCCTCAATGCGGGGCTGATCTATCTTGGCTTTTCGATGGTCCACTCGATGAGTGCCTTCATCGTTTCGCTTCAGCTCTGGGTGCCGTTCACAGCCCTGTTTGCTTGGCTGATCTTGGGCGAGGCGATGGCTGGACTTCAACTCTGGGGACTGGCCGTGGCCTTTGGTGGCATTGCTTGGATGACCCTATCTCCCGGAGCGCAGGGCGACATACCAGGCATATTGGTCGGGGTTGCTGCCAGCGTCTGTTGGGCGCTTGGAACCATTCTTGTACGTCAGGTTCCAGGCATTAGGGCATTGAAACTACAGGGTTTAACAGCAATCCTGTCAGCACCTTTGATGATATCCTTCGCCTTCGCGACGGAGAAAAATATCGTATCGTCGGTAGTGGCAGCACCGATGATGGTCTGGGTCTGCGTGGTTTGGGCAGCGGTCCTGTCGACGGTTGGCGCGACCGCGATGATGTTCTGGCTGGTCCAGCGGCGAGAGCCTGGGCGGATCATGCCCTATTTCCTCATGACCCCCTTAGTGTCCGCCGTGATCAGCGTCCTCTTTATGGGCGAAATTATCACTTGGCAGGTGGCGATGGGCGGCGCGGCCACCTTGGCTGGGGTTGCCCTGGTGGCCCTGTCTGAGCGCCGCCTCTCTAAGGCCAATGAAGACCGTCTTGAGCCTATTTAATGACGGCGCAGGCCACGCGCCCGCCCGCCCCGCCAATGGGCTGGCTGAAATGATCGTCGGCATTGGCGTGGATGATCAGGGCCGAGCCATCGGCATCACGCAGAACCTGTTCAGGCGCAGATGAGCCTGCATCCAGCCTTACGCGCGAGGTGAAGGCTTGGGCATGGGCCGAGCCATCGGCGGCGAAATAGAGATTGATCAGGTCGCCGAAATCCGGACCACCTGAACTCAAAAACCCGTGGGGCGATTTGTTGTCGGCATGGTTCATATGGCCGCCACTGGTCGTGAATTTGGCATCGGAGCAGTCACCGGTCTGATGCAGATGCATACCGTGCCATCCGGGCGTCAGGCCCTTGGTAATATCGACCTGTAACATAACCCCGGTCGCGGCGGCGGTCAGGCTCAGCGTTCCGATGTCGCTACCATCCGCCAGCTTGATTGGCGTGGTCACAGCCGACGGGGCAGCGGGCGCTGTAGCCACGGCTGGCGCGGCTGTTGAGGTATGATCATGCACCTGCGCCAGCGCTTGGGCTCCAAATAAGGAAATAATCGCTACTGAACTCAGTAAAAGCTTCATGTTTCTGGCTCCTGCTTTTGCGCCAAAGCGCGATGGATGCTAACTGTACGCCTTAAGATCGGTCTAGCGATTCATCATTCGAAAAGTTCTGAAAATCAGTGTCCGACGAAACAATCAATTCCCCCGAAGAGACCCGCCGCGGCGGCATTGCGCCCATCAATATTGAGGACGAGCTAAAGCGCTCCTATCTCGACTATGCGATGAGCGTGATTGTCAGTCGCGCCTTGCCCGACGCGCGTGACGGCCTCAAGCCTGTGCACCGCCGCATCCTGTTTTCGATGCATGAGCAGGGCTATGGACCATCGGGGGCCTATCGCAAATCGGCCCGCATCGTCGGTGACGTGATCGGTAAATATCACCCGCACGGTGACACGGCCGTCTATCACGCCATGGTCCGCATGGCGCAGCCCTTCTCGATGGGCATGGTCCTGATCGATGGTCAGGGCAATTTCGGCTCGGTCGACGGCGATATGCCAGCGGCCATGCGTTACACCGAAGTGCGTATGCTGAAGACGGCTGAAGCCCTGCTTGCCGACCTCGACAAGGGGACGGTCGACTTCCAGCCCAATTATGACGGCTCGGAAAATGAGCCGGTCGTCCTGCCATCGCGGGTGCCAAACCTGCTGGTCAATGGGGCAGGCGGTATTGCCGTCGGTATGGCCACCAACATCCCACCCCATAATCTGGGTGAGATCGTGGACGCCTGTCTGGCGGTCATTGATAATCCAGCGATCCCGCTCGATGAGCTGCTCGATATTGTACCGGGTCCAGACTTCCCCACGGGCGGCGAGATCATTGGCCGGACCGGCGCGCGCGAAGCCCTGATGACAGGCCGTGGCTCGGTCATTATGCGCGGTGTGGCCACCGTTGAAGAGGCGCGCGCCAATCGCGAAGCCATCATCATCACCGCCATTCCCTATCAGGTGAACAAGGCCAATCTGGTCGAGCGGATCGCCGATCTGGTGCGTGAAAAACGCATTGAAGGCATCTCAGACATTCGCGACGAAAGCGACCGTCTGGGCATGCGGGTCGTTGTTGAGCTTAAGCGCGACGCTTCGGCTGAAGTGATCCTCAATCAGCTCTATCGTTACACGCCGCTGCAAAGCTCGTTTGGCGTCAATATGCTGGCGTTGGACCGGGGTCGGCCCGAGCAGATGGGCCTTCGCCGTCTGATCGACTGTTTCGTAGAGTTCCGCGAAGAGGTCGTGGTTCGTCGCACCAAGTTCGAACTGACCAAAGCCCGTGATCGCGGTCACGTCTTGGTCGGTCTGGCCATCGCCGTGGCCAATATTGACGAGGTGATCCACATCATCCGCTCGTCCAAGGACCCTGCCGAGGCGCGCGAGCGTCTGGTGGCGAGGGACTGGCCTGCGGGCGATATGAACCCGCTAATCGAGCTGATCGCCGATCCGCGCACCCTGGTGGTGGGTCTGGCTGACGGGGCACCGGCGGTGCGCCTGACGGACGAGCAGTCCCGCGCCATCTTGGCCCTGACCCTGTCGCGCCTGACCGGACTTGGCCGTGACGAGATCTTTGGCGAGGCCCGCAGTCTGGCCGAAGCCATCGCCGGCTATCTTGAGATCCTCGCCTCGCGCGACAAGATCATGGCCATTGTGCGTGAAGAGCTGGTCGAGGTGCGTGAAGCCTTCGCCATTCCGCGCCGGACGATCATCGTCGAAGGCGATGCGGACATGGAAGACGAGGACCTAATCCTGCGTGAGGATATGGTCATCACCGTCACCCATGGCGGCTATGTCAAGCGCACGCCTCTGGCCACCTATCGCACCCAGCGCCGGGGCGGCAAGGGCCGCTCGGGCATGGCGACCAAGGAAGAAGATGCCGTCACCCGCGTCTTTGCGGCCTCGACCCACGCGCCGGTGCTGTTTTTCTCGTCCACGGGTAAGGTCTATAAGCTCAAGGTCTGGCGTTTGCCGCTCGGATTGCCGTCATCGCGCGGCAAGGCCTTCGTCAATCTGCTGCCCTTAGAACCCAACGAGTCCATCACCTCGATCCTGCTGCTGCCCGAGGATGAGGCACAGTGGGACGGCTTGGACGTGATGTTCGCCACCCGTTCAGGCAATGTCCGCCGCAACCGTCTGTCTGACTTCGTTCAGGTCAATCGCAACGGCAAGATCGCGATGAAGCTGGATGCGGGCGATGGCATTGTTGGTGTCGGCCTTTGTACCGTGAACCACGACGTCCTTCTAACGACCGCCTTGGGTCAGTGTATCCGCTTTGGTGTCGATGATGTCCGCGTCTTTGCAGGCCGCGAGTCGACCGGTGTGCGCGGTATCCGATTGGCGGAGTCTGATCAGGTCATCTCGATGGCTATCCTTCTGCACCTGGGCATCAGTGCGGCCGAACAGAGGGCCTATCTGAAATATGCCAAGGCCATGCGTGCTGTTACCGGAGAAGCCGTCGATGAGGCCGAGGTGGCCGTGGTCGATGAGCCAGAGACCGACGGTAGCGGAGCCGAAGAGGGTGAAGCGGTGCTCACCCTCGAGCAGATCAGTGCCTTGGGCGCGCAGGAACAGTTCATCCTGACCCTCAGCGACACCGGTTATGGCAAGCGTAGTTCGTCCTTCGAATATCGCGTCACCGGACGCGGCGGTAAGGGTCTGGTCGCCCATGACCTGTCCAAGCGCGGCGGCAAGGTGGTGGCCTCGTTCCCGGTCGAGGATGGCGATGAGATCGTCCTCGTCACCGATCAGGGCCAACTGATCCGTTGCCCTGTTGCAGAGATCCGTATTGCGGCACGGAACACCCAAGGCGTGACTATTTTCAGAACCGCAGATGACGAACGTGTCGTATCAGTTGAGCGGCTGGCTGAAGGTGATAAGGGTGACGATGACACAGGTTCAGAGGATGGGGCTGAACCCTAATCACTAAGGTCTAGGTCGATACACCGGTAAGGGACGCGTCAGTTGTCCCGCCGGGACGGAAATCTGAGGGGATATATTGTCTATGGAACGTGTTGGGCTCTATCCGGGGACCTTTGACCCCATGACCAACGGCCACCTCGATATTATCGGGCGCGCCGTCAAGCTGGTCGATAAGCTGGTCATTGGTGTTGCGATTAACCGCGATAAGGGGCCTCTGTTCACGCTTGAAGAGCGGTGCGCCATGGTGCTGGAAGAGACCAAGCCCTTCGCCAAACATGCCCAGATTGAGGTTCGGCCCTTTGAGGGGCTGCTAATGCACTTTGCGCAGGATGTCGGGGCTCAGATGATCGTGCGTGGCCTGCGGGCTGTTGCCGACTTCGAATATGAGTTTCAGATGACGGCGATGAACCAGCAACTCAATCGCGAGATCGAGACGGTGTTCCTAATGGCCGATCCGCGTCACCAGGCCGTAGCCTCGCGTCTGGTCAAGGAAATCGCCAAGCTTGGCGGGGATATCAGCAGCTTCCTGAGCCCAACCATGGCCAAGATCCTGTTAGCCAAATATAACCGCATCTAGGGCCATTGCCCCAATATTGCGCCAATTGGCGGTTAGCTCGATCTATCAGTTGAGCTATTGCGCCGTGGCGGTAGGCCACTGATTGCGCCAAGACGTAAAATGAGGACGGCATGAAGAATATCCTATCGGCCTTGACCCTGAGCCTTCTGCTCGGCACCGCTATGAGCGCCAATGCTGCGGCACCAAAGGCCAAAGCCCCTCAGGCCGTAACAGCCTCTGCCGTGGCCAAGGGGCCTGCGGCTGGCGATTGGCGCGTCCCTGATCCTGAAAATGTCGTGGTTATCGATACGACCAAGGGCCGGATCATTGTTGAGCTTTCGCCAGAATTGGCTCCCAACCACGTGGTACGGTTCAAGGAACTGACCCGTGAGGGCTTCTATAATGGCCTGAAGTTCCACCGCGTGATCAACGAATTCATGGCCCAGACTGGCGACCCTAAGGGGACAGGTGAGGGCGGCTCAACCAAGCCCGACGTGGTTGCGGAATTTACCTATCGTCGCGGCCCGCAAAGTCCCTTTACCCCCATTAGCCAGCCGATCGGAATCCAGTCGGGATTTGTCGGCGCGGTTCCGGTCATGACCCAGATCGATGATCTGATGGCCATGACCGCTGACGGCAAGGTCCATGCTTGGGGTCAGTTCTGCCCCGGCGTTCTGGGCGCCGCGCGGGGTGAAAATCCCGATAGTGCCAACAGTCAGTTCTTCTTGATGCGCCAAGCCTTCCCGTCGTTGGACAAGCGCTACACCGCCTATGGCCAGACCCTATCCGGTCTCGACATCGTGCGGGCGATCAAGACGGGTGAGCCTGTGGTGGATCCTGACACCATGACCAAGGTCCAGATGTTGGCCGATATGCCAGCCTCTGAGCGACCTTCGATCAAGGTGCTGGATGTTCGTAGTGGCTACTTCAAGGCCATGGTCGAGACCTTGCGCGCCAAGAAGGGTGCTGATTTTTCTGCCTGCGACATCGACCTTCCTGTCGAGGTTCGCTAGGAAGACCCGTCTTTCATTTTTAATCGAGAAAAACCATGGCTGCCGATCCAGAAAACACCCTGTTGCTGACGCTTGAGACCGGCGTCGTGACCATCGACCTGCGCCCTGACCTCGCCCCCGGCCACGTGGCCCGGATCAAGGAATTGGCCCGCGAAGGCTTCTATGATGGCGTCGTCTTCCACCGCGTCATTCCCGGCTTTATGGCCCAGGGCGGCGATCCTACCGGTACCGGCGGCGGCGGTTCGTCCAAGCCGAACCTTCAGGCCGAGTTTAGCAAGGAACCGCACCTGCGCGGCGTCTGCTCGATGGCCCGCACCTCTGCGCCCCATTCGGCCAACAGCCAGTTCTTCATCTGCTTTGATGACGCGACGTTCTTGGACAACCAATATACGGTTTGGGGTGTGGTGTCGGACGGCATGGACCATGTTGACGCCCTGCCAAAGGGTGAGCCACCACGTAGCCCCGGCAAGATCATCACGGCCCGCGTTGCGGCTGACGTTTGAAACTTTCCGACTTTGACTTCCATCTGCCGGACGCGGCCATAGCCTTGCGTCCGGCAGAGCCTCGCCATAGCGCGCGGCTTCTGTTGGTGCGGCCAGGGCAAGCTCTGGCCGATCATCAGGTCCTTGACCTTCCAGAGCTTTTGCAAGCCGGTGATGCGCTGGTCTTCAACGACACGCGGGTCATTCCCGCACGCCTGTTTGGCACCCGCACGCGCGGTGAGAATGTTCAGGCCGTCGAGGCAACCTTGCACAAGCGTCTCAGCCCCAACGGCTGGACCGCCTTTATGCGCCCGGGCAAGCGGCTCAAGATTGGCGATCAGGTTCTGTTCTGCCCGCATGAAGACCGCGCGGTCGATGAGCAAGTCCTAACCGCCACGGTTGAGGCCAAGGGCGAGGGCGGCGAAGTGGACCTGTCCTTCGAACGCTCCGGCGTTGAACTCGACCTCGCCATCGCCGCCATCGGTCTGATGCCACTGCCGCCCTATATTGCCGCCAAGCGCGCGGAGGATGAGCGTGATCGGCGTGACTATCAGACGGTCTATGCCCGTGAAGATGGTTCGGTCGCAGCCCCCACGGCGGGCCTTCATTTCACACCTGAGTTGCTCGCCCTTTTGAGGGCTAAGGGTGTCTCCTTGCACTTTGTAACGCTCCATGTCGGGGCGGGGACCTTCTTGCCGGTCAAGACCGACGACCTGACCGACCACAAGATGCATGCCGAATATGGCGTGGTGACCGAAGAGACCGCGTCGGCGCTCAATCAGGTTCACGCCAAAGGCGGGCGAGTGATCTGCGTCGGCACCACCAGCCTACGCCTGCTGGAAAGCGCGACGGGTGAGGATGGCACCATTCGCGCCTTTGCTGACGATACGGCCATCTTCATCACGCCGGGCTATCGCTTCCGCGCCGCCGATGGCCTGATGACCAACTTTCACCTGCCCAAATCGACCCTCTTCATGTTGGTCAGCGCCTTCGCTGGGCAAGTCCAGATGCGCGAGGCCTATGAGCGCGCCATCGCCACCGGCTATCGGTTCTATTCCTATGGCGACAGTTCCCTGCTATGGCGCGCGTCCTAATGGCAGAGTTTAGCTTCGACATTCACGCCACTGATGGCGCAGCCCGGACCGGGGTCCTTAAGACTCCGCGCGGCGACATCCGCACGCCCGCCTTCATGCCGGTGGGCACGGCTGGAACGGTCAAGGCCCTGACCGTCGATCAGGTGGCCCAGACCGGCGCCGACATCATTCTTGGCAACACCTATCACCTGATGCTTCGTCCGGGGCCAGAACGGCTCGAGCGGCTCGGCGGCCTGCACAAATTTATGGGCTGGAACGGTCCGATCCTGACCGACAGCGGCGGCTTTCAGGTCATGTCTCTGTCGGGCATCTCGAAAGTCACCGAAGAGGCTGTCGCCTTTCGCAGCCATATTGATGGTTCAAAACACATCCTCACGCCCGAGCGCTCGATTGAGATTCAGGCCGACCGGATCGGTTCGGACATCATCATGCAACTCGATGAGTGCGTGTCCTATCCCGCCGAAGATCCCCGCGCCGCCGCCGCCATGAGGCTCTCGGCCCGCTGGGGGGCACGGTCAAAGGCCGCCTTTGGCGAGCGCGAAAGCCAAGCCCTGTTTGGTATTCAACAGGGTTCGACCTTTGAGGCCCTGCGCCGAGAATCGTCCGACCGCCTGATTGAGACCGGCTTTGATGGCTATGCCATTGGCGGGCTTGCGGTCGGTGAGGGCCATGAGGCCATGTGCGATACCCTGTCCTTCTGCGCGCCGCTATTGCCGGTCCATCGCCCGCGCTATCTGATGGGGGTTGGCAAGCCGATTGATCTGGTCGAGGCGGTCGCACGCGGCGTGGATATGTTTGACTGTGTGCTGCCCACCCGCTCGGGTCGCCATGGTCAGGCCTGGACCTGGGACGGCCCATTGGCGCTGAAAAATGCCCGCTTTGCTGAAGATGACACGCCGCTGGATGAGACCAGTGCCTGCCCGGCCAGCAGCGCCTATTCCAAGGCCTATCTGCATCATCTGGTCAAATCCGAAGAGATCCTCGGTCAGGTGCTGCTGTCTTGGCACAATATCGCCTTCTTCCAAGCCCTAACGGCCGCCATGCGCGCCGCTATCAACGAGGGCCGGTTTGAGGCCTTCCGCCGTGAGTTCCACGCGCGTCAGGAGAAGTAGGGTAAGAAAAGCCCTTTCCCCCCTTGAGGGGGAGAGGGTTGGGAGTGGGGGGTGTTTGCCCGCTCTGCCTGCCGCGTTCCCCGAACAAGTAGGGATCTGTGGGCCACTTCCCGCCACAGTGTAAGGGTCTGGATCCCCGCCTGCGCGGGCAAGACGGGGTAGGGGGCTCGTTCTCTTTTTTTCACTTTCCCCGCGAAGGCGGGGACCCAGACCCTTACACATCGTCGGATCGGTCTTGGAACATCCCCTCCCACTCGCCGAGTTCCCCGCGCAGGCGAAGATCAGTGGGCCGCTTCCCGCCTGCGTAAAAAGGTTCTGGATCCCCGCCTTCGCGGGGAAGACGGGGGAGGGTAGGAGGCTGTTCTCTTTCTAACTCTTTCCCGCGTGGGCAGGGCTTACGCCGCCTTGCCTTCGGTCTCGGCCATGCGTTGGATTGTGGCGTAGTCGGTCTTGCCGGTGCCGAGGACAGGGATTTCGGTGACGTGCATGATCTTGCGCGGTACAGCCAGTTCAGGCGCGCCGATGCTCTGAGCATGGGCGACCAGAGGGGCGACCTTGGCATCCAGTCGGTCGGTGACCAGCACCAGACGTTCACCTTTGCGTGGATCGGGCATGGAAATCACCGCGTGGCGCGCATCTGGCCACATCTGCAGGGCGAGGTCTTCAGCCGCCGTCAAGGACACCATCTCGCCGCCGATCTTGGCGAAACGTTTGACGCGGCCCAAAATGGTGATCCAGCCATCATCGGCCAGTTCCACAACATCGCCTGTATCGTGCCATCCATCGACGGGGGCCTCGACCCGACCATCGTCATTGAGATAGCCAACCATGACATTGGCCCCGCGGACATAGAGACGCCCACCCGTTGGGATGCCCTCAACCGGCTCCACGCGGGTCTCGATGCCGGGAAGTAGGCCGCCGACCGTGCCGTGACGATTGTCGGTCGGCTTATTCACGGCAATGACCGGCGCAGCTTCGGTGGCACCATAGCCTTCAAGCAAGGGGATGGGACCGAACCGGTCCTTGACCAGCTTGTGGGTCTCGTCACGAACCTTTTCGGCACCGCAGACGACGAACTGCAGACCCGATAGGTCGCCAGGATCAGCCGCGCGGGCATATTGGTTGATAAAGGTGTCGGTTGCCAGCAACACGCTCGCACCGCTTTCGCGCACCAAGGTCGGGATCTGTTTGACGTGAAGCGGTGAGGGATATTCGAACGCCTTCATACCGTTGAGGATCGGCAAGAGCACGCCCGCTGTCAGGCCAAAACAGTGGAAGGTCGGCAAGGGATTGAAGAAGACCCAAGCCGGGTCCAGATCAATATGGGCAGCGATCTGGCGAACATTGGTCACCAGATTGGCTTGGCTCAGGATCACGCCGCGCGGCGCACCAAAACTGCCAGAGGTGAACAGCACGACACCGGTCGAGTCGGGGCTTGCCTTGGCCCGGAAACGGCGCGGCATGGCGCCCGCCGCAGCCGCAAAGAGCTTATCGCCAAGCCCAAGACTGGCGCGGACATCTTCGAGATAGTCGACTTGGCAGACTTCACTCAAGGCATCGGTCAGGTCTTCCAACTTGCCCTGTTCGACAAAGCGGTGAGCCGTATAGACCCGGCGAAGGCCCGCAATCTTGACCGCAGCCTTAAGATTGCGAATGCCGGCTGTGAAGTTGAGCATGGTCGGCACGCGGCCAAAGGCATGGAGCGCAAAGAAGGTCACGACAACGGCTGAGCCGGACGGCAACAACAGACCAACCCGTTCGCCGGGCTCAGTCACGGCCGCGATCTTTCGACCGAGCGCAAAGGCGGCCCGGATCAATCCTGTGTAGCTCAGCGGATTACGGTCTTGATCTTCGAGGATCAGTTTCTTGGCACCGTAGAGGTTGCTGGCCTCAATCAATGCATCAAACACCGAGCTCTGACCCGATGTGGCGTCGTATGCCTTTGGCATTACGGCGTCGCCTCCCTGTCGTTC
>CANFKD010000008.1 GCA_947447115.1 Caulobacteraceae bacterium | reverse complement strand
GTCGGCGATCGGAGGCCTGTGAAGAAAACCCCTCCCGATCAAAGAGCCCAAGCCCGAAGGCAGGCTCTGAACGCCCTACGCAAGGCCCGGCGCATCGCCGCTAAGGGCGGCGTTGAGCTTTCGGAATGGGAGGGGGAGTTTCTCGGCTCGGTCGAGGAACGGGTCAAGACCTATGGCCGTGCCTTTGGCGATCCCGAAAAGGGCGCGCCCGGCCAAGCCCTATCGATGATGCAGACGGTAAAACTTAAGGAAATCACCGGTAAGGCTAAGGGCGAGAAGAAACCCATGGCCCGAAAGCCGTTCCGCAAGGCCTTTGGCCGCGCAACAGGCGCAACGGTCATTACCGACGAGGACGACAGCCAATGACCTCCAAGGCCACCCCACCCCTCGAGATCGAGATTGCTGGCCGCAAGATCGGTCTGGCACACGAGCCCTTCGTGATCTGCGAACTGTCCGGCAATCACAATGGCAGCCTTGAGCGGGCGCTGGTGATGTTGGAGGCCGCCGCTGCCACCGGGGCCGACGCGATCAAGATCCAGACCTATACGCCCGACACCATCACGCTAGACCATGACAGTCCCGACTTTCGCATCGAGGGCGGGCTTTGGGATGGGCGCACGCTCTATGACCTCTATGGCGAGGCGCAGACCCCCTATGAATGGCACGCGGCCCTGTTCGCCAAGGCCAAGCAGTTGGGGGTGATCCTCTTCTCCACCCCCTTTGACGAGACCGCCATTGACCTGCTCGAAGGGCTGGACGCCCCGGCCTATAAGATCGCTTCGTTCGAGGTGATTGATTTGCCCCTGATCGCCTCGGTGGCGCGGCGCGGTAAGCCGATGATCATCTCCACCGGCATGGCCAATCTGGCCGAGATCGGTGATGCGGTCGATACAGCCCTGCAACATGGCGCACCGGGCGTGGTGCTGCTCCACTGTGTCAGCGCCTATCCCGCTCCGATGGACGAAGCCAATGTCCGCACCGTGCCCGATCTGGCCGAGCGATTCGGCGTCATTTCAGGCCTGTCGGACCATACGCCCGGATCCGCCGCCTCGGTTGCGGCCGTCGCCCTTGGGGCCTGCGTCATCGAAAAGCACTTTACGCTCGCCCGCTCCGACGGCGGCCCCGATTCGGCCTTCAGCCTAGAGCCTGCCGAATTCACCGCCCTGACCCGCGACTGCAAGGAGGCTTGGCGCGCTTTGGGCAAGGTCGGCTATGACCTGCTTGGCAGCGAACAGGCCAATATATCCTTCCGCCGCTCGCTCTATGTCGTCGCTGATGTGGCCCAAGGCGAGGTCTTGACCACCGCTCACGTGCGCTCGATCCGCCCGGGCTTTGGTCTTGCGCCGCGTCATCTAGGCGAGGTTCTGGGCAAGGTGGCCAAGCGCGATCTGACGCGCGGCGAGGCCTTCTCGTGGGACATGATCTGATCTAGACCCGTCGTAAGACCGTTACAAATCTGTCCTATGTCCGCACCAGCCCTATAGCCCCTGCCGCTTGAATTTCGGAGCCCCCCATGCGCGTTGCAATGATCGGAACTGGCTATGTCGGACTGGTGTCCGGGGCCTGCTTTGCCGATTTCGGCCATGTGGTGACCTGCATCGACAAGGATGGCAGCAAGATCGAACGGCTCAAGGCCGGGATCATGCCGATTTTCGAGCCGGGCCTTGAGACCCTCGTCGAGACCAATGTGCGCGAAGAGCGGCTGTTCTTCTCGACCGACGCCGCCGCTGCCGTGCGCGGGGCAGACGCCGTGTTCATCGCCGTGGGGACACCGTCGCGCCGAGGCGATGGCCATGCGGACCTGTCCTATGTCTATGCCGCAGCCCAAGAGATCGCCGATCTGATCGAGGGCTTCACGGTCATTGTCACTAAGTCCACCGTCCCCGTCGGCACCGGCGATGAGATCGAGCGCCTGATCCGCGAGCGCCGTCCCGATGCACAGTTCGCCGTAGTCTCGAACCCTGAATTTCTGCGCGAGGGGGCCGCGATCAATGATTTCAAACGCCCCGACCGGGTCGTGGTCGGGACAGACGATGAGCGCGCCCGCGATGTGATGCGCCAACTCTACCGGCCTCTGAACCTCAATGAGACGCCGCTGGTCTTTACCGGGCGTAGGACCTCTGAGCTGATCAAATATGCCGCCAACGCCTTCTTGGCTCTGAAGATCACCTTCATCAACGAGATCGCGGACCTGTGCGAAGCGGTCGGCGCAGATGTGCAGCAGGTGTCCAAGGGCATCGGACTGGATGGCCGGATCGGATCCAAGTTCCTCCATGCCGGACCCGGCTATGGCGGCTCCTGTTTTCCAAAAGACACACTGGCCTTGGTAAGGACCGCCGTCGATGCGGGCGCGCCTGTGACGCTGGTGGAGACCACCGTCAAGGTCAATGATGCGCGCAAAAAGGCTATGGCAGGGCGGATCGTCAAGGCGCTGGGCGGCTCGGTCGCGGGCAAGACGGTGGGCATATTGGGCCTGACCTTTAAGCCCAATACGGACGATATGCGCGACGCCCCCTCCCTCGACATCATCCCAGCCCTACAGGCCCTCGGCGCCAAGATTCAGGCCTTTGATCCCGAAGGCATGCACGAGGCGCAGCGTTTGCTGACCGATGTCGATTTCAAGACCGGCCCCTATGAGGCGCTGGACGGGGCCGATGTGATGGTCATCCTGACCGAATGGGACCGGTTCAGGGCGCTGGATCTGGAACGGGTCAAGAGCCTGCTCAACAGCCCAACCATTGTCGACCTGCGCAATGTCTATCGCCCCGACGAGATGCAGGCCTTGGGCTTTGCCTATTCGAGTATTGGCCGACCCTAGGGCCGGGCCCTAATAGAGCGGGTTACGCTGCCAGCGCGCCGCATCGCGGATCAGGCTGTCGAGATCTGAACAGACCGGTTTCCAGCCGAGCAGAGCCTTAAGCTGGCGACTGTCGGCCACAAGGCTGGGCGGATCACCGGCACGGCGCGGGCCGACCTGATAGGGCACCTTCAGGCCTAGGGTGCGTTCTGCCGCCTCAATCATCTGCATGACCGTCACCCCCTCGCCGGTGCCGACATTGAGGATGCGGCTATCCCCGCCGCCGATCAGGCGCGCGACGGCCAGCACATGGGCCTCAGCCAAATCGACCACATGGACATAGTCGCGGATCGGCGTGCCGTCGGGGGTGTCATAGTCCTGACCAAAGACCGTCAGGCCCTTGCCATTGCCAAGGCAAGCCTTGCAGAGAAGAGGGATCAGATGGGTCTCAGGCACATGGCTTTCACCGACCTCGCCGTCAGGGTCCGCGCCCGCCGCATTGAAATAGCGCAGCGCCGTCCAGCGGAAGGGATGGGCCTCACCCAGCCAGCGCAAGGTGCCCTCAAAGGCGAGCTTGGAGGCACCGTAAGGATTGATCGGCACGGTGGGGTGGGTCTCTGGGATCGGCGAGACGCTAGGTACGCCATAGACCGCCGCCGTTGAGGAAAAGACCAGCGCCTCAACCCCAGCCTCGATCAGGGCCGAGGCAAAGATCGTCGCGGCCCCGACATTATTGTCATAATATTTGGCCGGATTGGTCACGCTCTCGCCGACCAGACTATAGGCTGCAAAATGGATTGCGGCCTTGATGTCATACTGACGGACCAACTGGATCACCAGGTCTCGGTCGCGCAGATCACCCCGGTGAAACGGACCCCACTGAACCGCCGCACGATAGCCCGTGCTCAGATTATCGAGGGTCACGGGTAGATAGCCCGCCTGATAGAGCGCCTTGCAGGTCTGGGCGCCAATGAACCCGGCACCGCCTGCCACAAGGATCGAAGGTCTGTCGGTCATGATCGGCCTGCACGGGTTGGGACAAGAGGGTGCCTGATGGGCTTCATACAGCAAGGCGGGCGCAGTAGAAACCGGGCTCAATCCATGGCAAACAGTCCTTAGAGACGGCGAGGATGCGCCGATTGCAGCGCGTTAGGCGAGCCATGACCCTTCTTGTGACCGGTGCGGCAGGATTTATCGGCCGAGCTGTGTGCGAACGGCTGCTTGCATCTGGCCAAGAGGTTATCGGCGTCGATGTTTTCAACGCCTATTATGATCCCGCCCTGAAAGAGGCGCGCGCCGCGACCTTGAACTCCCACAAGGGGTTCAGGATGGTGCGGATGGATGTTGCCGATACGGGTGCCATGGCCGCGTTGGTCAAGAATAGCGGCGCAGACTGTGTCATCCATCTGGCCGCTCAAGCCGGGGTGCGCCACTCGATCGATAATCCCTTTGCCTATGCCCATTCCAACCTGACCGGTCATCTCAGTGTGCTCGAGGCTTGCCGCCACGCGCCGCGCCTGAACCATCTGATCTATGCCTCGTCCAGCTCGGTCTATGGCGACCGGCCCTTGAACGGTCAGGGCTTTAGCGAGCAGGACCCCGCCATTGCGCCCGCCTCGCTCTATGCGGCGACCAAACGCTCTTGCGAGTTGATGAGCGCCTCCTATGCCCACCTCTATGACCTGCCCCAATCGGGTCTCAGGTTCTTTACGGTCTATGGGCCGTGGGGACGCCCGGACATGGCCTATTACAGCTTTACCCGTGAGATCCTTGCCGGGCAGCCCATCAGCGTCTTTGGTCAGGGGCAGATGGCCCGCGACTTCACCTATATTGACGATATTGTTGACGGCATCCTTGGCCTGATTCCTTGCCCACCTGCGGGAACGGGCGCGGAACGCCATCAGGTCTATAATATTGGCGACAGCCAGCCCGTCGGCCTGATGAAGATGATCGAGATCCTCGAACAGGCCATCGGCATCCCCGCCAAGAAAGTCTTCACCGATATGCAGGCTGGTGACGTCACCGCGACCTTTGCCGACATTTCCAAGATCGCAGCGGTCACGGGCTACCATCCGACCACCCCCCTTGAGGTGGGATTGCCGCGCTTTGTCGAGTGGTACCGGCACTACACGCCCAAAGGCAAGACCTCGCCCTAGGCAAACTGCGCCGAGTCAGATGCGCCACCCCGGCAAGATCGGCTGCCCATAACGCAGCCGTCAAAAGGCAGGGCAGAAAAATAATGAATAATTACATATGATTATTGGATCGTAAGTCAGTGCCATTGCTGGCGCTGATCTTGCTGCGGCCATGGGATCGACAGGTCCTAGCCGGAGCCCCTCATGGCCCTCACCTACCCCATCCGTCCCGTGGCTCGGCCCATCAGCCTCTTGGTGCCGCGTCTGTTTGACGTGCTGGTCGCGACCTTGATCTTCACGGTCCTAACCTAGGGCGCTAGTCCTCGGCCACCACACCCGGCAGACGTGAGCGGCTATTGAGCCACATGACCCCCAACAGGTCCGACAGTGACGCCCACAGGCGGCCAAGATTGGTATATTTCGAGGTCCCCGCCATCCGCGCGCGGTGACCGACCGGCTCGAAGCCGACCTGATAGCCCTCGCGGATCATGAGGGCGGGCAGATAGCGGTGGATGTGATCGAAATAGGGAAGACGCAAAAAGGCCTCGCGCCGAAAGGCCTTTAGGCCGCATCCCGTATCGGCGGCCCCGTCCTTGAGGAGGCGCTTGCGCACGCCGTTGCCGACCTTTGAGGCAAACTTCTTGGCCAAACTGTCCTGTCGCTTAACCCTCTGGCCACCGACCAAGGCCACCTGATCTGGGCTCGCCAAAAGACGGGCAGCCAAGCGCGGCGCATCGGCGGGATCGTTCTGGCCATCACCGTCCATGGTCACCACAATGCTTGCGCGAGCGGCCAAGATTCCCGTGCGAACCGAACGGCTCTGACCACTATTGCGCTGATGGGACAGGACGCGAAGGCTTGGCAATTCGGCCTTCAGGGCGATCAAATCGGCTCTGGTCGAATCGGTGCTGGCATCGTCGACGAAAATCATCTCATAGGCCTGACCGGCAAAGGCAGCGGCAATTTCTCGTGCCAGAGGGCCGACATTGCCGGTTTCGTTGAACACCGGCACCACGATGGAAACGTCAGGGGTCATGGGATCCTATCCAAATTCGCTCCCCTCATAACCGGTTTCGGTGGCCAAGGGCAGTGGGGCGATGCAAGACCAAGACGGATGCCAATTTCGGCGCTATCTTGAACCCATGATGAACTCCTTTCTGGATCGTTGGTCGAGCGGTGTGCGCGGCCCCATAGTGGCGGCGTTGATCGCCATGATCGCTGGCCTGCCGGGCGTCTTTGCCCTTCCGCCGCTGGATCGCGATGAATCGCGCTTTGCTCAGGCCACAGCGCAGATGCTCGAGACCCGAGACTTCGTCAAAATCAACTATCAGGACCAGCCGCGCGATAAGAAGCCCGTCGGCATCCATTGGCTACAGGCGGCCAGTGTCAGCCTCTTGTCCGGCGTCGAGGCCCGCCAAATCTGGGCCTACCGGATCCCGTCCTTGCTCGGAGCCATGCTCGCGGCAGCGGCCTGCGCTTGGGGCGCTGCGGCCTTTTTCGGTCCGCGCGGGGGACTGATTGCCGGGGCGGTCTTGGGCGCGAGCTTTCTTCTGTCGACAGAGGCCTCCATTGCCAAGACCGACGCGGTCCTGTGCGGGACAACCACCCTGGCCATGGCTGCCTTGGGCCGTCTCTATGCCGCCTCGCGCGGTGAAGGGTCTGAGGGCTGGCGCACGCGGATCCTGTTCTGGGTCGGCCTATCGGTCGCAACCCTGGTCAAGGGTCCGATTGGGCCGATGGTGGTCGCCCTTGCTGGCCTGAGCCTATGGGCCGCAGATCGCAAGGCGCCCTGGGCTAAGGACCTCGGCTGGATCTGGGGTCTGGTAATCTTTGCCGCCATTGTCGGGCCTTGGGCCATTGCCATTACTGTGGCCACGGACGGTGCCTTCTGGGGCGCAGCCATCGGGGGCGATCTGGCCCCCAAGCTGGCCGGAGGTCATGAGAGCCATGGCGCGCCAACCGGCCTTCACACTCTTCTTGCGCCCTTCTTGACCTTCCCGACGGGGTTCATGCTTCCAGCGGCCTTGATCCTCGGCTGGACCCATCGCAAGGAACCGGGTGTTCGGTTCGCGCTCTGCTGGCTGATCCCCTCTTGGCTGGTGTTCGAGGCCATGCCCACCAAACTGGTTCACTATACCCTGCCCACCTATGGGGCCTTAGCTTGGCTGATCTCTGCTGCGAGCCAGCAGCAGATTGGACGGGTCGGTCGCTATAGCGGCGCAGCCCTGTCGGTTCTTGGCGCCGCTCTGTTCGCGACTGTGAGCATCTTGGCCCTAGCCCGCTACGGCAGTCCCGGCGACCTGACGGCTGCGGCCCTAAGCGCGGCCCTCTTTGCGGCAGCCGGTCTTGCAGGCGCCCTCCTCTTGGTCCGCAAGGCCCCCGTCGCGGCCTTGGCCATCGCGGGCGGGCTCGGCATTGCGGCCCACGGCGTCCTCGCGGGCGTCCTCGTGCCTGGACTGGACCCCTTGATGCTGTCCAGTCGGACGGCAAAGGCCCTCGATAGGGCCGGTCTGGCCCCGCGCTCGGGCCTCATTACGGGGCCGGTGACCGTGGCGGGCTATGCCGAACCCAGCCTGGTCTTTGCCCTCGGCACCAACACGATCTTGGCCGATGGAGCCGCCGCAGCCACCGCCCTAGCCGAAGGAAGGCCCGCCATCGTCGAAAGCCGCGAACAGGCCGATTTCGACAAGGCCATGGCCCGCGACAAGACCCGAGCCGAAAAGGCGGGAACCGTCTCGGGTTTGAACTATTCCAATGGCCGAGAAACGACCTTGACCCTCTATCGCCCCCTTTCCGACACCCCCACTGCGGAGCCTCGCTAATGTCTCGCTTCATCACAGTGGTCGAGGTCGGGCCACGCGACGGTCTGCAAAATGAGAGCGTTCTGCTCGAACCAGCCGAAAAGCTCGACTTCATCGCGCGGCTCGAGGCCTGCGGCGTTCAGCGGATCGAGACGGTTTCCTTCGTCAATCCTCGCCGTGTGCCCCAGATGGCCGGGGCCGAAGAGATCGCCGCCGCGCTAAGCCCCACCGTCGGCCGGTCCCGCATTGGGCTGGTCCTGAACCTCAAGGGTTGGGAGCGCGCGGTCGCCTCGGGCTGCGATGAGGCCAATGTCGTGGTCTGCGCCAGCGATGGTTTTGGTATCCGCAATCAAGGCTCGACGACGGACGAACAGATGGCAGTCTTGGCTCAGATTATGGACCTCAAGACGGCCAATGGCGGCCCGCCCGTAACCATGACCCTGTCCACCGCCTTCGGCTGTCCCTTTGACGGCGAAATCGCACAGGATCGGGTCGCCAGCCTTTGCCAAGAGGCCGCCGCTCTCGGGGTCGATGAGGTGGCCATTGCCGATACGATCGGGGCGGCTGATCCTTGGATGGTGCGGCGGCGGGTTGAAGCGGTGCGCAAGGTCATTGGCGACAAGCCGCTACGCCTTCACTTCCATGACACCAGAAATACAGGCCTCGCCAATGCCTATGCGGGGGTTGAGGCTGGCGTGGACATCTTAGACGCCTCCTGCGGCGGGATCGGCGGCTGTCCCTTTGCGCCGGCGGCGACCGGCAATATCGGCACAGAGGATCTGGTCAATATGCTGCATCGGGGCGGGTTCGAAACGGGCTTGGATTTGGAGGGGCTTATTCAGACCGGACAATGGATCTGTGAGCGTTTGGGCAAGACCCCGCCCTCTTCGCTGGCCCGCGCCGGGGCCTTTTCTCTAAAGGCCGCGACCTAGCGCTGACGACGGCGCACGAGCGGCCTTAAGACCGAGACAAGAAGGATCATGGGCGACATCAGCGTCGCTGAAATCCGCCGCCAAGGATTGTCTGCACGCTTGCGGAAATAGCGCGCAAGGCCCAGACCCTTCCAATATTCAACCTTGACCGGATGGGTCAGGCTGGTGGAGCCAAGGTGAATGACCTCAGCATGGGGCTGGAAAATCACAGTTCCGCCCATGCGGCGGGCGCGCCAGCACAGGTCGATATCTTCCACATGCAGGAAATAGCCCTCATCGAAACCGCCCAACCGCTCAAAATCCAGTTGGCTGGCGCAGAAACAGGCCCCCGACACGGTCGGAACAGCAATCGGAACCGCGGGCAGAGGCTCTTTTTCACGATGGATTTCAAACCGTGACAGGCCGGGAATGCGGCTTGCCAGATGGCTGAAGGTCAAGACCGTGGTCAGAGGCGACACCTCTCCGCGCCGTGATCCGCGCTGCTCGGTGCCATCCTTGTTCAAGACCCGCGCGCCAACGATACAGGGTGAAGGCTGACCATCGGTGGCCAGAACCAGCTGGCGGATACAGTCGGGCTGCAAGAAGGCATCGGGATTGAGGAACACCAGCGCCCGGCCCTTGGCGGCCTTAGCGCCCATATTGGCCCCGCAGGCAAAGCCAACATTCCCGTGGCCTTGGATCAGTTGAACCTTAGGTTCACGCGCGGCAATAGACCGGAGCAAGATCTCATCATCTTGGGGTGAGCCATTATCGACGATGACGAAATCATCGACCAAGGCTTCGTCCAAGACATGCTGCAGGCTGGACATCAAGGCTGGCCCGGTGCGGTATACCACCATGATCACAGACACGCGACATTGGGCGAGAGCGCGAGACTCCGTCGCCTGCGTGAGGCCTGTGGTCGCCTTTAATATGCCAACCAGTTGGTTCATGCGGCAGCAGGCCCCAACAGGTCGGGGGGCGTAGCCTGATGCTTAAGGGCGCTCAGCGCCTCTTGCAGCGTCAAGATGGTCTGACCGTCGGAGCCAAGATGGCGCAACGCGACCTGGCCCGTCTCGGCCTCTTTGCGGCCAACAACGCAGATCACGGGGGTCTTGGTGAGACTATGTTCACGGACCTTGTAGTTGATCTTTTCGTTACGAAGGTCCGTTTCCACGCGTAGTCCCACTGCCGCCAAGGCTGCCGCTACAGTGCGGGCATAATCATCGGCGTCCGACGTTATGGTTGCCACAACCACCTGAACCGGCGCAAGCCAAAGGGGGAAGGCACCGCCATAATTTTCGATTAAAATACCTAAAAACCGTTCAAATGTACCCAAAATGGCGCGATGTAACATCACAGGTCGCACTTTTGTACCATTTTCAGCGATATATTCGGCATCCAGACGTTCGGGCGTGACAAAATCCAACTGCAAGGTTCCGCACTGCCAAGTCCGGCCAATGGCGTCGCGCAGGTGGAATTCCAGCTTTGGACCGTAGAAGGCCCCCTCGTTGGGCAGAAGCTCAACACTGACGCCGGCAGCGGTCGCCGCACGCTCCAGCTTGGCCTCGGCCTGATCCCAAACCTCGTCGGAACCGGCTCGGACGTCCGGACGCAGGGCCAGTTTGATGCTGTGCAGGGTGACGCCCAGTTGGTCATAGACCGAATTGAGCAGGGCCACGAAACGGGTCGTCTCTTCCTCGATCTGTTCTTCGCGGCAGAAGATGTGGGCGTCGTCCTGAGTGAAGGACCGCACCCGCATGATCCCATGCAAGCCGCCTGAGGGCTCGTACCGGTGGCAGGAGCCGAACTCCGCCATGCGTAGAGGAAGGTCGCGATAGGACTTCTGACCGACATTGAAGATCTGAACATGGCCGGGACAGTTCATCGGCTTGACCGCGAGCGTATCGCCCTCGTCGGTCTCACAGACAAACATGTTTTTGCCGAACTTTTCCCAGTGTCCCGACTTCTCCCACAGGGATCGGTCGAGGACCTGAGGCGTCTTAACCTCCTGATAGCCCTCTTTTTCCAGACGGCGGCGCATATAGGCCTCGAGCGTCCGATAGAGGGCCCAGCCCTTCGGATGCCAGAACACCATGCCCTTGCCCTCTTCTTGAAGGTGGAACAGGTTCATGATCCGGCCTATGCGGCGATGGTCGCGCTTTTCGGCCTCTTCGATCCGGGTCATATGCTCGGCGAGATCAGCCTCGGACGCCCAGGCCGTGCCATAGATGCGCTGGAGTTGGGCATTGTTCTGATCGCCGCGCCAATAGGCCCCGGCCAGCTTGGTCAGCTTGAAGCCCTTGCCAACATGTTTGGTGGAGGGCAGGTGCGGGCCGCGGCAGAGATCCTTCCAAGCCGCGCCCTGATGGTAGACGGTGACCGTCTCTCCGTCGGGCAGGCCTCGAATGATCTCGGCCTTATAGGCTTCACCCATGGCTTCGAAATCGGCAATGGCCGCGTCGCGGTCGACCACTTCACGCCGGATCGGCTCATCGCGCTCGACGATCTGGCGCATGCGCGCTTCGATCTTAGGCAGATCATCCAGGCTAAAGGGTTCGTCGCGCGCAAAGTCGTAATAGAAGCCGTTCTCGACGTTCGGACCAATGGTCACCTGAGTGCCGGGGAACAGTTCTTGAACCGCTTGGGCCAAGACGTGGGCCGTATCGTGACGAATAACCTCAAGGGCGTCCTCGGCGTCCCGGGTCAGAATCTCAATCTTGCCATCGGTCAGCAGATCAGAGGTCAAGGGACGGTCGATATCAAGCAAGGTCCCGTCCAGCTTGATCAGAACCGCCTTCTTTTCGAGCGACTTGGACAGGCCCGCAGCCACATCGCGGCCACGGGTCCCGACGGGGTAGGACCGTACCGAACCGTCAGGAAAGACAAGATCAATCATTCATCACACTTCCAAACGGGAGCAGCCTTGCGGCCATCCCTTAACGCGAGCCTCGCCTCACGCGCACCCGGCGGAGGCGGATCATAACCCCATGGCACGCCCGGACGGCAGCGACAGATACGCTTGAAGGCTAACCCGGCCCCGCGAATGGGACCATGGCCAATCAAGACCGCTGCCGCATATTGCGAGCAGGTGGGCTCAAACCGGCACTGCCGCCCAATCAGGGGCGATAGGATCAGCTTATAGGCCCTTAGCCCAAAGCCAATAGTACGGTCATAGAGGCCAATCATCTCGCCATCATACCGATTCAACGCGGAACCATAGAAAGTCCGTCGTACCATCCCCACATAATTGCGCCAACCGCATGGGGAGCAAAAGACGCCGCTTTAGGGGCTATAGGGGCACTTTTCAGTGATGAATCTTGGTCACCGCCTCCAAGGCCGCTTCGAAGGCTAAAAGCGTTGAAGCATGACGGGCTGGATAATCGCTTACGGGCGCGAGGACACCCAAATCCGCAAACCGGCCCTCCGGCGCTGGACCGGCCTCCTTCAGCATGGCGCGCAGGGCGTCTCGCGCCTGACGGATGTCGTCGACCGTGGCCCCAATGATATTGGCTCCCAAAATCGCCGCTGACGCTTGGCCGAGCGCACAGGCCTGAACCTCTTGGGCAAAATCGCTGACCCGGCCATCGGTGAGATCAAGATCGACAATGATCCGGCTGCCGCAAAGCTTTGCGACCTTTTCGGTTGAGGCTTGGGGCGCAGCCAGTCGCCCCGCCCGGGGCATATTGGCGGCGAAGGCCAGAATGCGGCGGGAATAGAGGTCGTCGATCATTCTATGATCAAAGGCTCGCCGCCCCGTTCAATCCAGAGGGCCTGAGCGCGATCTCTCATCGCATCACCCATCAACTTGTAACCGGCCCGAAGGCGGCGTTGAAGCCGATTGCCGACATAGGGGCCGAGAAGGCCGCGAAACACCTCGCCATTGGCAAAGATACTGCCCGTCTCAGTGACCGCCTCAATCTCGAAATAACGCTGAGCCCTGACCAGACCGCCCATCCAGGCCATGTGCCAATAGATGTGACTGTGGGGGACCCATTCGGTAATGCGCGGCCGCAGGACCTCTTCCTCACCACCAGGCAGGATCTGCTTTAGGGTCAAGGTCTCACCAATCCGCACACTGCCTTGAACCTCTGGATAGAGAGGGTTCCACTGGGACCAGTTCTCAATGTCGTAGAGAACCTCCCAGACGATCTCAGCGGGCGCGGCAATACCGGCGCGGTTTTCAAAAAAGCTGGTCATTATCCCTTCCCATTTTTCGCGGATCGAATGGCGTGCACGCTAGTCATTTGCTGTGTCCCGGAAGCGCCAAGTCGCGCCCTGCGGGCAATCCATAACGACAACATTGAGGGCATTGAGTTCATCACGGATGCGGTCGGCGGCCGCAAAATCCTTATTGGCCCGCGCCGCCTTGCGGGTTTGCAAAAGGACCTCGACCTGCGCGCTGAGATCTTCATCCGCGCCGCCCTTGAACCAGGCATCCGGATCGGCCTGTAAAAAGCCCATCACGCCTGCGAGGGTCATCAGCTTGCCCTTATGTTCCGGCCCATCTTCCGTGCCATTGCGAATGGAGCGATCCAGATCGTCGGCATAGGCAAAGAGGCGGCTGAAGGCCAGAGGTGTGTTCAGATCATCCATCAAGGGGGCAAGGACCTCATCATCTTCAAGAATGTCCATATTGACGGCCTTGGCCCGCTGCAGCACGCCATAGAGCCGGTCCAACGCCTTGACCGACTGTTCCAGCAGCTTGGCGGTCCAATCGAGGGGCGCGCGATAGTGGCCTGACAGAAGCGCCCAGCGGATCGCCTCTCCGGGCACCTGCTGCACCAGATCATGGACCAAGAGCACATTGCCAAGGCTCTTGGACATCTTTTCAGCGTCCATGGTCAGGAATCCATTATGCATCCAATAGCGCGCATAGACCGGATGCTCATGACCCGGCCCCGCCTTGGCGCAGACGCTTTGCGCGATCTCATTCTCGTGGTGCGGGAAGATCAGATCGTGACCGCCGCCGTGAATATCGATGGGCGAGCCTAAGGTCGCCTCGACCATAGCCGAACATTCAATATGCCAGCCGGGGCGACCTGGACCAAAGGGGCTGTCCCAGACCGGCTCGGAAGGCTTTGACGGCTTCCACAGCACAAAGTCGGCCCCATGGCGCTTATAGGGAGCCACCTCGACCCGCGCGCCGGCGATCATGTCATCAAGATTGCGGCCCGACAGTTGCCCATAGGCGTCATAGTTTTGGGTGTCGAACAGCACATGGCCCTCAGCCTCATAGGCCGCGCCCTTGGCCAGCAAACCGCTGATCATGGTGATAATATCGCCCATATGCTCTGTCGCACGCGGCTCCAGATTGGGCCGAAGGGCTAAAAGGGCGTCCATATCCGCGTGATAGGCGGCGATATAGCGATCCGTAATCACACCGATCTCAACGCCTTCTTCCGTGGCCTTGAGATTTATCTTGTCGTCAACGTCTGTGAAATTACGGGCATAGACCACCGCGTCCTTGCCATAGAGACGGCGCAGCAGGCGATAGAGCACATCAAACGCCACCACCGGCCGGGCATTGCCGACATGGGCATAGTTATAGACGGTCGGCCCACAGACATAGAGCGTCACCCGCTTGCGATCGCCAGGTTCAAAGGCGCGCTTGTCGCGGGCCAAGGTGTCGTGGAGCGTTAGGGTCATGGACATCATTCAAAACGAAGTTGGGGCTGAGTTGGGCTAGCCAAAAGCCAATTTAAGCCCATATAACTATTTGTCCTGCGACTAGCCATCACAGGTTTCCACCGTACTGATCCGATCGGGCTTTCTGGTCGTAGATGTGCTGGGTGTCACGCGTCATCCCGGAACCCTCGTTCCGGCGCAACTCAACCCCAAGGACTCTCCCATGGATGCTCTGGCAAAAGACCGGACCCTCATTGGCAATATCGGTTCAGATGCAGAAGGTCTGATCAAGCCAACCCGCGAAGAGGCCATGGCGGCAGTTCGCACCCTGCTCGCTTGGGCCGGAGATGATCCGCGCCGTGAAGGGTTGCTCGACACCCCCAAGCGCGTGGTCGAAGCCTTTGGTGAATGGTTCCAAGGCTATGAGCAGGATCCATCAGTGGAACTGTCGCGGACCTTTGAAGATGTGCAGGGCTATGACGATATGGTCATGCTGCGCGGCATTGAGGTGGAGAGCCACTGCGAACATCACATGGCCCCCTTCATCGGCAAGGCCTATGTCGCCTATATGCCGACCAACCGGGTCGTGGGCCTGTCGAAACTGGCGCGGGTCGTCGAGATCTATGCCAAGCGCCTCCAAACCCAAGAAACCATGACCCAGCAGATCGTGGACGCGATCAATGAAAGTCTAGATCCAGCGGGCGTTGCGGTCATGATCGATGCTGAGCACCAGTGCATGTCAACGCGCGGCGTTCACCACCGCCATGTCAGCACCATCACCACGCGCTTCACAGGCCTGTTCAAGACCAACCAAGCGCTGCAAGACCGCTTCCTCGCCCTCGCCAATCCTCGCTGATCGGATGGCAGACTTTCCCGTTGCCGCCAATCAAGAGGCCTTAGAGCGCGGTGTCGATCTGGCCCCTCGCTTTGACGATAAGGGCCTGATCGCGGCGGTGGCGACCCATGCGGAAACGGGCGAGGTCCTGATGCTGGCCTGGATGAATGCCGAGGCTTTGAAGCTCACCGTCGATACGGGCGAGGCCCACTATTTTAGCCGCTCGCGCCAAGCCCTCTGGAAAAAGGGCGAGACCAGCGGTCAGGTTCAAAGAGTCACAGAACTTCGCGTCGACTGTGATCAGGACGCCGTCTGGATCAAGGTCCTGCCACAGGGAGACGGCGGGGCCTGCCACGTCGGCTTTCGATCCTGCTTTTACCGCGTCCTGGATCAAGGCAAGCTCGTCGAACGCGATTAAGGCGATCGCGGCGCCTTAACGCGGCTTGGGCGGCGGCCCGGTCACCGCATCAATAACGCTTCTGAGCCCAGACAAGACGACCTTGCGGGCCTCTTGGCCTTCTTCGGTCTCATCATGGCGCATGAGCCGAAGGGCGTTCATATGGGCTTGGAAGGCAGGGTCGCTCCACTTACCCGCCTCACGCGACCGATCGATCAGTTCGCACAGGCTGTAGGCCGCCTCGCCCATCTGCGCCTTACCAAAGGCACCGGCGAGGGCAAAGATTTCGTTGGCGACATTGTAGCAATTGGTCAGGGCCTCAGGATTGGGGTCAGCCGTCACCGACGCTGCACTATCCAGAAGCTGAAGGACCTTTTTGTCCATCGCACCCAAGACCTTGTCCCGGATGGATTCCATATTGCTTTCGGCATCGTCCATGGCCTCTTGAACGGTCTTGCCGCCGGGAAGCTTGATCAACTTGGAAAGCCGGTTTTCAAATCGGCGTCTTGTTACCGTCACAGCTGTGCTTTCTGAGGCTGGAGCAATGAGTCAATAGCGTCTTGCGACATGTTCGGTGTATTGGCTGTGCCCACCTCGAGGGGCAGGTCATCAGAGCGCCGCCCTTCGGTCCCGTGCGGCGGACCAACAAATTTGAAGCGGCGATCAGGGCCTGAATAGGTGGGGCACTCGATAAAGATTCGATTTTCACGGGCCACCCAGATCACCCGATCCAGAAGCACGCGAGGCACGATGGGCTTGGCGACCAAGAAGCTTGCGCCGCAATCGCGTCCCTTGGTGACATTCGACACTTGGGTGTGGCCGGACATGAAAATCACCGGCGCGGCGCAGTTTGGCTCGATTTTTGAGCTCCGCAGCCACTTTACGAAATCATAGCCGTCCATGTCTGAAAGCTGGGCATCGACGATGATCAGGTCGAGAAGATGGCTCTTGACTATCTCCATGGCCGACGCCCCAGACATGGCCCGAAGCGGTGTGCGCACGCCAAATCCATTGAGCACCTGAACCAGAATGTCCATGCCTTGAGGACTGGCCTCCATCAACAGAACGGTAGCCCGCTCGAGGTTAATCTTGGCCTTAGGGTTGGTGGGGGGAGACGCCATGTTTGACCCCTAAAACAGATCGACATCGCCGGGCCTTGTCGCCGCGGCAATACGATCTTCGGCCCGGCGACCAAAACGGCGCACGGAATGATCGAGGGTTAGATTTTGACTGGCTTGGGCCGGATTGACCTTCCATTCGGGCGGCAGGCTCGGACCAAGCGCTTCGAGAAAGGACGATAGGGCCGATAGGCGCTGAATTAAGGAATCCAGACCCTGGGCCTGAACGATCCGTTCTGCGCTATGGGCCCCTTGGGAGGATGCCATCAGTTCCGCCACCAGCCCTTGGAACCGGTTGCCCATGCCGGCAAGGTCACGGGCCTCAAGCGCAGCCGTCTGAATCACCTCGGACAGACAGACCTGGCCATCCGTAGAGCCGAGCGCTTGGACGGGACTTGAGGGTGTCATGATCAAAAGAGCTCCAACGCGCCGGAGTCGACCGGGGCAGACGGCTTGGTCCGCCGCTCGATTTCAAACACACTGGCCTCATCCTTGGCTAGCGCCATCTGCCGGACCCGACCGGAAATGGGCCAGAATTGGATCCGCCTTGCCCGTTCGCCGCCCAAGCTGCCGCCGGCAAAACTGATCCCTTCCTGCTTCAGATAGCGCTCTGCGAAGCGGGCATTTTGATCGCCAATATCGGTCAGGCCACTGATGACCCGCGCACCGCCAAAGAGCTTGGCTTGTAAGCGCTCACGCCGCGCGCCCTGCCGCAGGAGGCCATTGACCAGAAGCTCCATGGCATAGGCCCCGTACCGCACAGAATCGGTGGTCACATCTTCACCCTCCCCGCCGGGCAGCAGGAAGTGGTTCATTCCACCCAGACCGGCCAGGGGATCACGAATACAGGCGGCAACGCAGGAACCGAGGATGGTGGTCAGCATGACGCTGGCATCATCGGTGACATAGTGCTCGCCCTGAACCACGTGCACACGTCGTTCAGGCAGCGCAAGAGGCTCCTGTTCGCGTGACACGAGGCTCATGTGAGGGGCCCGAAGACCGCTTCGATCTTTTCCTTCAGGATTGTCACGGTGAAGGGTTTGACCAGATAGTTATTGACCCCGAACTGCACAGCGCGCTGCACCAACTCGCGGTCTGCACGGCCGGTCAGCATGATGAAGGCAGTCTTGGCAATCGGCGGATGGCCACGGATAGCGCGCAACAGGGCCAATCCATCCAGCTTGGGCATATTGAAGTCGGATATAACCAGATGGCTGGGCCGCGCAATGAGCTGACGCAGCGCATCTTCACCATCCACGGCATCGCGAAATTCGGTAAAGCCCAACTGCTGCAAGCCATTGCGCACCAAGGCGCGCATAGTCATTTGGTCGTCTACGATGAGAACAGAAATTCCCGAGGCCGCTGGCATTACGCCCTCTCCCGCCGGTCTAGATTGCAAAGATTAAGAACCATAGGACCCAAGCGCTCCAAGGGCGCCTGACGCTCTACCGCGCCGATTTCAAAGGCCACGCGCGGCATGCCGTAGACCACGCTGGACGATTCGTCTTGGCCAAGGGTGGAGGCCCCCGCGTCGCGCATCATCTTAAGACCCTTAGCGCCATCGCGGCCCATTCCAGTCAAGATCAGACCCACCGACTGACCACCGACCGTGCGCGCCACGGACTCAAACAGCACATCCACCGAGGGGCGGTGGCCATTGACCAGATCAGCAGGCTTGAGACGGCAACGCAGTTGGCCAAGGCCGCTGACCTCCAGATGCTGAGCCCCGCCCGGGGCCAGATAGATCTGACCAACCTCTAAGGGCGCGCCTTCGCTGGCTTCGCAGACCGAGGCCGCGCAGCTGCGATTGAGCCGCTCGGCAAAGCTGGCCGTGAAGCTGGCGGGCATATGTTGAGTGATCACGGTCGGCGGGCAATTGGCCGGAAAGTGCGACAGAACCGCCAACAGGGCCTCAACACCACCGGTCGAGGAGCCAATGGCCAGAACTCGGCCATCGGACTTGAAGGCGTCTGCCTGCGGCTTGGCGATCACCGCTTGGCTAAAGGCGCGCATCTTGGCGCGGGCGGCGGCCTTGACCTTATCAGCCAGCTCGGCAAAGGCCTCCTTGGCCGCAACCCCGTTCATGGGCTTACCCACGCAGTCAAAGGCCCCAATTTCAAGGGCCTTGAGGGTCGCCACCGCGCCATGTTGGGTCAGGGTCGAGACCATAATCACCGGCATGGGGCGAAGGCGCATAATCTTTTCGAGAAATTCCAAACCGTTCATGTTTGGCATTTCGATATCGAGGGTAATGACGTCGGGATTGAGGGACTTGATCGCGGTGCGCGCCTCAAGCGGATCGGACGCGGTTCCAATCACCTCTATGGCGGGATCTTGCGACAGCACAGCCTTGATCAGCCCCCGCATGGTGGCTGAATCATCGACAATCAGGACACGGACAGGGCTCAAGCCTTACCCCCTACAAGCCGGTAGGTCGTCAAACCATCAGTCTCAAACAGCGCCGTCGCAGGCCCGGACACCCGCTCCGAATGGCCGATATAGAGCCGCCCCCCGGGGCTCAGCAGCGGCGCATAGCGGCTCCAGATCCGGGCTTGGGTCTCTTCTTCGAAATAGATCACCACATTGCGGCAGAAGATGATGTCGAACGGGCCCTTCATTGGCCACTGACCCATCAGGTTCAGCTCGCGAAAGCTGACCAGGTCGCGGGCCGCCTCACCTACGCCCCAACGCTTGAAGGCATCGTCAGGATTGGGCACGAACCAGCGTTTCATCAGATCGCGTGGAATAGCAGAGCAGGATTCCTCGTCATAGAAACCCGCCTTGCCTTCTGCCACCACATTGGGGTCAATGTCCGAGGCCAAGATCTTGATGTCATAGCGCCCGGCATCGGGCAGCAGCGACAGAATGGTCAGGGCGATGGAATAGGGCTCTTGACCGGTCGAACAGCCCGCCGACCAGATCCGCACCCGTCCGCCGCGCTTGGCCTGCGCCAACAGGTCCGGCAAGACCTTGGTCTTCAGATGGTCAAAATGGTGCGGTTCACGAAAGAACCTTGTAACGTTGGTGGTCAGCGAGGCCAGCATCTTTTGACGCTCTTCGACCCCGGCCTGACTGGCGACCAGTGCGCAATAGTCTTTGAATGTCTTCAGGCCCAAGGCGCGCAGACGTTTTGCAAGCCGCGAATAGGCCAAGGTCGCCTTGGAGTCCGGCAGGGCAATCCCCGCATCGGCATGCAGCATGGCCGCGATGTTGCGAAAATCCTCTTGGGTAAAGGGATATTCCCCCTCTACGAGGTTTTTGCTGCCGCTGCCGGGCCGCTTAATATCTGCCTGATCGCTCATGCGGCCTCAGCCTCACGGTCGGGGAGGACCCGCTCCAGATAGATTAGGCTGATCATCCGGCCTTCCATCGACAGGATGCCCTTGACGAATTGTTGGACGAGGTCCGAGGCTACATCAGGCGTCGACTGGATCTGGTCGTCGCGTACCGTGATGATGTCGCAGACCGCATCGACCAACAGACCGACCAACTGCTCTTCAATCCGGGTCACGATAATCACGTGCCGCTCGGTCGGCTCGGTCATCTGCAGACCCAGACGCGAGCCCAGATCAACGATCGGCAGGACGGCACCGCGCAGATTGATCACACCGCGCACAAAGACAGGCGTTCTGGGCAGGGGCGTTGCCGGGGTCCAGCCGCGGATCTCACGCACCGACATGATATCGACGCAAAACTCCTGCGCGCCGATCTGAAACGAGATCAACTCACGCAGGGCACTGTTGGAGGAGGAGGTGGTCATTGGGGTCATGGTCCTAACCTGCCGCTGCCAGCTTCGCGTCGCTGCGGGCCTTTTCCCGTCGCCGGGCGGCTACCACATTGTCGACATCCAAGATCAAGGCCACGCGGCCATCGCCAAGGATGGTGGCGGCGGCAATACCCTCGACCTGTCGGTAATTGGCTTCAAGAGACTTGATCACCACCTGCCGCTGGCCCTGAATGGCGTCGACCATCAAGGCCGCCCGCGCACCGCCCTCGCCTTCGACCAAAAGGGCCACGCCCTTGGTCGGATCGAGCGGCGTGGTCCGATAGCCCAGCACAGCCCCGACATCGATTAGCGGGGTGTAGGTGTCGCGAATGGCAATGACATAGGCGTCCGGACCTATGGCCCGCACATCCTGAGCCTTAGGCTGCAGGCTTTCGATAATCGCAGTCAGGGGCGCAACCAGCGTATGGTCACAGACCGAGACGACCATGCCATCCAAGACCGCAAGGGTCAGGGGTAGGCTCAAGGTAAAGGTCGAGCCTTGACCGGGCCTCGAGGTAATAGCGATCCGGCCGCCGAGCCCTTGAATGGAGCGCTTGACCACATCCATGCCGACGCCGCGTCCGGAAATGTCAGACACCGAAGAGGCGGTCGAGAAGCCGGGCATGAAGATTAGGTTGTCGACATCCTCGTCACTGAGGTTGGAATCGACCTCGATCAGTCCCTTATCAATGGCAATCTGGCGCACGCGGGGCCGATCAATGCCCTTACCGTCATCGGAAACCTCAATCACGATCCGGCCGCTGCGATGGGCGGCCGATAGGCGCACGGTCCCTTCAGGGCCCTTGCCCGCAGCAACCCGAACCTCAGGCCGCTCAAGGCCATGATCGATGGCATTGCGAATCATGTGGGTGATGGGGTCGGTCAGGCGCTCAATAACGGTCTTATCAACCTCGGTGCCTTCGCCTTCAGTCACAAGACGAACCTGCTTGCCGGTCATGGCTGCAACTTCGCGCACCAGACGCGGCATACGCTGGAACACCGACTTGACCGGCTGAGCGCGGATGGCCATCACACTGTCTTGAATCTCGCGGGTCAGGTGCTCGAGATCGTCCAGACCCATGGCGATGTTCGAAGAGCGCGGAACACCGCTCTCGGTCACGCGCTGGGCCAACATGGCTTGGTTGATGACCAGCTCGCCGACCAGATCGATGAGACGGTCTACCCGGTCCAGATCCACCCGAATGGTCGCCTGCTGCGCCGCTGCACCATGGGCCGCATCCGGCGCCACACCTGCAGCGGCAGCCGTCGCCGCTACGGGCACTGGAATGGACGGTGCCGAGGCGGCAAAGACCGGTGCCGGTGCTGCCGGGGCCAAGATCTCAGCCATGATGGCCGCTGCCGGGGCCGCTTGAACATCGGCCTGGGCCTGTTGGATCAGGGCCATGACGTCAAAGGGCTCATCGATGCTCGCCTCACCCATCGCTGGGAGGCTGCTCGGGACGTCGTCTGCCGTAATGGTCAGGTCGCAGTCGCCATCGACAAACTCAAAGACCTCTTGAATGTCCGATTGGCTGCGATCCGTGGTCAGGACAATCGTCCAGCTCAAATAGGCGTGTTCAGGTTCCAACTCTGCCAGGCCGGGAAGATCTGCAGGGTCGATCGAGACCTGAATATCGCCAAGACGCTTCAGTTCTCGCAGCAGCAGGCCAGTTTCATTGGCCTTAGCATAGAGGGCGTTCTTGGGTCGCAGGTGCACCGTCCAGCGGCGCAGGGCCGGGCCCTCGGGCTCAAGCTCGATGATCCCCGCCGCCAGCGGCGTAAAGCCGAAATCATCGCCAATCCCGTCATCATCCGACACGGTCAGGGGGGTAAATTCCAAGCCGGGCATATCGTCAAAATCTTCGCTGGCGATTGGAGCCAGCGGGGCCTCACCGTTCAAGGCCTCGAGCGCTGAGGCGAGCTCCTGCGAGCGCGCCTCCTCAACCACTCCGCCATCACGGGCCGCGCGGACATGGTCGGCCAGCACATCGGCGGCGCGCAGCATGACCTTGACGACATTGTTATCGGGCGCGAGCTTGCCCGCTCGCACATCATCTAGCGTCGTTTCAAAGACGTGGGCAAAGCGAACCAGAGGCTCAAGACTAAAGGCCCCAGCGCCGCCCTTGATCGAGTGAACGGCGCGGAACACGGCATTGACGGTCTCAGAGTCGGTCTCGCCCTGCTCCATGGCCAAGAGGCCTGATTCGAGCTCGGACAGCTGTTCTTCGCATTCTTGGAAGAATGTGACCTTGATCGCTTCTAACGGATCCACGGGCGTTTGCTCCGGTTACAGGGCGCGTCAGGCCGCGACGCGGCGAACGGCGTCGATTAGCTTGTCAGGATTGAAGGGCTTCACGATCCAGCCGGTCGCACCGGCTGAGCGCGCGCGCTCTTTCTTTACCGAGTCGCTTTCGGTCGTCAGGACCAAGATCGGGGTGGCGCGATGGCGTTCGCTCTTGCGCACCCCCTCGATAAAGCCAAACCCATCCATACGCGGCATATTGATATCGGTGATGATCACATCGGGCATAGCCATGGATTCCAGAACCTCAAGGCCATGGACCCCGTCCACAGCCTGCACCACGGTGAAACCAGCATCGCCCAGAGCCAGCATCAGCATGTCGCGCATGGTGCGGGAGTCATCAACGGTCAAAACGATCTTGCTCAATGGACTAGCCCTGCTGAACGAACGGCTGAAGATCCTCGGCACCAAACAGGCTCAAGGCCTCTTGAAATGCCGGGGACGGCGAGGAAATGGCGAAGGGTATGGTGTCGGCGGCCCAAGTGGCTTGGGCGGACATCAAGACCTGTAAGCAGAGACCGCCGAGACGCTGCACATTCGAAGCATCGATGTCTAAAGGCGTGTGACGAAGGGACAGGAGCTCAGAGCGCAGGGGGCCTGCGGCCTTGAGGTCGAGATTTTCAATCAGTTGCAGCCTCGAAGCAGAAGCAGGTTCGGTCATTTCAGTCCTCTGGGTTTGGGGTTACCAAACCGAGTGCGGCGCGCTCGATGACGGGTTCAGGACCCACCAAACGATAGCTATAACCACCTAAATGACAGAGGCCAGTAAACAACTCATTTAATCATGAAGTTCTAAGAGACGAGCGCGAGCTCTATCGACCGCGAAAGGGTTGGGACGGCGATGCAGCGCCGTCCCAAAGGTTCAGACGGCTGGCTAGTTCAGTTCACCTTGCAGGTGACGCGCAGGCGCGGGGGCATCGTCGGCCTCAAGCCGCTCCATCAGGGCCTCAAGCTCTTGCCAAAGGGCCTTGGGCAGGCGGTCGGCAAACCGGTCATAGGCAGCGGGGATGAGGGACGCCTCTTCGCGCCAAACATCCCGGTCAACCGATAGGAGCAGGTCCATCTGCGCTTCAGACAGGTTCAGGCCAGACGTATCGATCGCCCCCTTGGCGGGCAGATTGCCGATCGGCGTGGCCTGAGCCTGGGCTGTGCCCTCGAGACGTTCGACGATCCACTTCAGGACGCGGCTATTTTCGCCATAGCCGGGCCAGACAAACTTGCCGCCCTCGTCCTTGCGGAACCAGTTGACGAAATAGATGCGCGGCAGCTTGGCGGCGTCGGCCTTTTTGCCGACTGAGAGCCAATGGTTGAAATAGTCACCCATATTGTAGCCACAGAAGGGCAGCATGGCGAAGGGATCGCGGCGCAATTCACCGACCTTGTTTTCGGCAGCCGCTGTACCTTCAGAGGCGACGTTCGAGGCCAAAAACACCCCATGCTGCCAGTTGAAGGCTTCGGTCACCAAGGGCACTGCCGAGGCCCGGCGTCCGCCAAACAGAATGGCGGAGATTGGAACGCCCTTGGGGTCCTCCCATTCCGATGCGACGGTGGGGCATTGGCCCGCCGGGGCGGCAAAACGCGCATTAGGATGGGCCGCAGGCTCGCCCAATGCAGGCGACCAAGCGCGGCCCTTCCAGTCGGTCAAGCCCTCAGGCGGGGTGTCGGTTAGGCCTTCCCACCAGACATCACCATCCGCCGTCGTCGCGACATTGGTGAAGATGGTGTTGGCGTGAAGGGTCTCGATAGCATTGCGATTGGTGTGCTTGCCGGTGCCCGGAGCCACGCCAAAGAAGCCTGCCTCTGGATTGATGGCATAGAGCCGTCCGTCGTCGCCAAAGCGCATCCAGCTAATATCATCACCAATGGTCTCGGCCTTCCATCCGGGGATGGTCGGTTGCAACATGGCCAGATTGGTCTTGCCGCAGGCGCTGGGGAAGGCTGCCGTCACATAATGGACCGCGCCTTGCGGCGAGGTCAGCTTGAGGATCAGCATATGCTCGGCCAACCAGCCCCCGTCGCGGGCCATGACCGAGGCGATACGCAGGGCGTAGCACTTCTTACCCAGCAAGGCATTGCCGCCATAGCCCGAGCCATAGGACCAGATCTCGCGGGTTTCGGGATAGTGGACGATATATTTGTCGTCATTGCAGGGCCACGCCACATCGGCCTGACCCTCAGTCAAGGGGGCTCCGAGGCTGTGGACCGCAGGCACGAAGAACCCGTCTTCACCAATGGCTTCTAGCGCCGCTGTGCCCATCCGGGTCATGACGCGCATCGAGACGGCGACATAGGCGCTATCGGTAATTTCAACGCCCAGCGCACTGATGCGCGAGCCAATCGGGCCCATGCTGAAGGGCACGACATAGAGGGTGCGACCCTTCATGCAGCCTGCAAACAGGCCCTGAAGCTTGGCGCGCATCTGGTCTGGAGCCATCCAATTGTTGGTCGGACCGGCGTCGATCTCTTTGTCTGAACAGATGAAGGTCCGGCTTTCCACCCGGGCCACATCGCGCGGATCGGAATTGGCGGCAAAAGAATTTGGCCTCTTGGCCGGATCGAGACGCACCATGGTGCCCGAAGCGACTAACTCCGCGGTCAACTGCTCCCACTCGGCATCAGAGCCATCGCACCAATGGACCCGATCAGGGGTCGTCAAGGCCGCGATCTCACGGACCCAAGCGACCAGTTTGGCATGTTTGGTTGGCGCAGGATCAAGTCCGGGAACAGAGGAAGCATTCGTCACAGGGTCGTCTCCACAATTCGATCCGACTACGCCCTGCTAAACTGGCGTCAATCGATAACAAATATAACAAAATCAAACGGCTAAAAGCGCCGTCCGATCCGCTACCGGTCCCAATCATTTCGACGATCTACGCCATCATCGAACAATGTGAACTGCTGGTTTCCACCCCAAGAGGCGGACAGGTACCAAGCCAAAAAGCTCACGTTAAAAATCCGTTTAGAAGATCAAGACCGCCGGGGCAAACCCCCCAAGGGCGAGTCTGGCAATGATTACGCTGTCATCGCAAAAAATGCGGCGCTCGGACAGTTCGGCGCGGCGCCAATGCAACGCTGAGAGCGCGTGGGGCCGAATCAGCCATCCTCGTCTTGCACCCAAGGCAATTGAAGCGTATCGCTCCGGCCTCTCTTTAAGAGACAGAGGAGTAATGCGATGGGGTACCGTGTGGCCGTCGTCGGCGCCACCGGCAATGTGGGCCGAGAAATGATGAACGTCCTTGAGGAACTGGAGTTCCCCATTGATGAAATCCATGCCGTGGCATCACGAAAATCCGTCGGTATGGAGGTCTCCTACGCCGAGCGCACCCTAAAGTGCGTGGCCTTGGACAGCTTCGATTTCTCGACCGTGGACATTGTTTTGATGTCCGCTGGCGGCACCGTATCCAAGGAATGGTCTGAAAAGATCGGCGCGGCTGGCCCCGTGGTCATCGACAATTCGTCGGCCTGGCGCATGCACCCAGACGTTCCCCTGATCGTGCCCGAGGTCAATCCCGACGCCGTCGAGGGCTTCCGCAAGAAGAACATTATCGCCAATCCGAACTGCTCGACCATACAACTGGTCGTGGCCCTAAAGCCGCTTCATGATGAGGTTCGGATCAAGCGGGTTGTGGTGTCGACCTACCAGTCCGTCTCTGGCGCGGGCAAGGAAGGCATGGACGAGCTGTGGAACCAGACCAAGGGTGTCTTCGTCCTCGGCGCACCGCCACCGAAGAAGTTCTCCAAGCAGATCGCCTTCAACGTCATTCCGCACATCGACGACTTCTTGGACGACGGCACGACCAAAGAAGAGTGGAAAATGACGGTCGAGACCCAGAAGATTCTGGACCCGATGATCAAGCTCACCGCCACCTGCGTGCGGGTCCCGGTCTTTGTTGGCCATTCTGAATCGGTCAATATCGAGTTTGAAACCGCTATGGACGAGGACGAGGCCCGCGAGATCCTGCGCGAAGCCCCCGGCGTCGTGGTCTTGGATCGCCGCGAAGCCGGCGGCTACATCACCCCGGTCGAATCTGTCGGTGAGCATGCGGTCTATGTGAGCCGCATCCGCAAGGACCCGACCATCAAGAACGGTCTGAACCTGTGGTGCGTGTCTGACAATCTGCGCAAGGGCGCGGCTCTCAATGCCGTTCAGATCGCACAGCTTCTCGACCGTAGAGGTCTGCTAGAGCGTTCGGGCTCGTGAGTCCAGAGGCCGCAGCCAAGGAACAGCGCGCTGCGGTCGCTGCGGCCATCTCTTGCTATCTGATGTGGGGGCTGATGCCCCTGATGTTCCAGGCCATGGGCCGCAGCGGCATTTCCCCTTGGGAGATTACTGGTCACCGCGCCCTATGGTCCGTGTTCTGGGCTGGCGGTCTGGTGCTGCTCGCGCGGCAAGGCGGTCAGGTCATGGCCATCCTGCGCGATCCCAAGCTGATGGGATGGTTGACCCTCTCGGCCCTTTTGATCGGCTTGAACTGGCTTTTGTTCCTGATCACGGTCAATAGCGGCCATACGCTGGAGGCCAGCCTCGGCTACTATATCAACCCGCTCATGAACATGCTGGCCGGGGCGCTGTTGTTTCGCGAGAAGATCAGCCGGGTGGGCATGGTTGCCATCGGCCTTGCGGTCATCGGCGTCCTGTTCCAGACCGCAGCGCTGGGCCATCCGCCCTTCATGTCGCTAGCCTTGGCCCTGTCCTTTTGCCTCTATGGGGTCTTGCGCAAACAGATCGCCGCCGATGCGCAAAGCGGCCTCTTTATCGAATGTCTGATCCTGACCGTGCCGGGTCTGGCCTATGTGGTCTGGCTGCAGATGCAGGGCCAAGGCCATCTGGGTCAGGGTCTTAGCGCAACCAGCCTGCTTTTGCTGCTCGGCCCGGCGACCGTGGCCCCCTTAGCGGCCTTTGGCTGGGCGGCGCGGCGCATTCCGCTATCGACCATGTCCTTCTTGCAGTTCATTGGCCCAACGGTGCAGTTCGGTATCGGACTGGCCAATGGCGAGGCCTTCACACCCCTGCGTGCCCTATCCTTCGTCTTTATCTGGACGGGCGTGGCGGTCTTTGCGTGGGGCGCTTGGCAAAGGTCGCGGCCTCAAGATCAAGCCGCGACCTAAGGGGTCAGACCCGCTTGAGCGGACCAACCCCGCCGCCCTGTTCGGGCGTCACGGTCCATGACGAGACCGTCTTGGTTTCGAACTGTTTGCGCACCACGGTTGAGACCGCTATCAGATCACCGCGCGCACTGTCCTTGGTCAGGGTTAGGAGCACAAAGCCCTTAGCCGACTGATCGGTAAACAGAACCTCTGGATTGCGGCTGACATAGGCCTCATTGACCGGGGCGTCACGCAGGGCATCGCCAAGACCGGGGCTCGTAATGCCTGTGGCTCCGAACTCAGCCGCGACGCGGGTCTTCCCCGAGTGATCGAAGAGGGCATTGACCCAAAAGGCGTGGCTGTCGCCCGACAGGACGATCGGATGGGCCTTAGTGGCCTTAAACAGATCATAGACCCGCTCACGCGCCGCCGGATAGCCGTCCCAGCTGTCGAGATTGTAGGGAACTTCAAGGTCGTTACGCGCCGATGACTTGATCATCTGGTCACGGTAATAGGCTGGAGCCTTGGCCAGCATCGCCGCCCAGGCTTCTGGCCCCATGACCTTGGCCAATTGCGGACCCTTGACCCGAGCCATGACCACCTGATTGCCCAGCACCTGCCAGGTTTGACCCGCCTTAACCGAACGGTCCAGTTCCTGACCCAACCAAGCCTCTTGGGCGGGGCCCATCAGTTGGCGCGATGGGTGATTGAGCTTGGCATTGAAGGTGGCTTCGTCAAAACCTGGCTGACCATCGGTTCCCTTGACCATCAGGTCGGCGGCAAAGGTCAGTTGCTTATCGCGCGCCGTTAGACGGGTCTCGGTCATGATCAAGGTCGCGACATCGCCGAACGAGAACGACCGATTGATCGCCGAGAGGGACTGTCCCGGTGCCGGGTCCCGGATCGGCATCCACTCGTGATAGGCCCGCAAGGCGACCGCTTTGCGCGCGGCCCAATCGCCTTCGGTCACTGGCTGATGGTTTTCGGCACCATCGGTCCAGCTGTCATTGGCCGTCTCATGATCATCCCAGACCACGATCCAAGGCGCGCGAGCATGGGCAGCCTGAAGGTCGGGGTCGGCCTTGTAGCAGGCATGGCGCGTGCGATAGTCCGCGAGAGACACGATCTCATGGGCAGGCTCCGGCGCGCGGCCGATCTTAGCACCAATTGACATGCCATAGTCGTCCGGTCCCGCGCCATATTCATAGATATAGTCGCCAAGATGCAGCACGGCATCAACGCGCTCAAGCTTGGCAATGGCCTGATAGGCATTGAAAAAACCCGCCGGATAGAGCGAGCAGCTCGCTACGGCCAGCACCACATCCTTCACTGAACCGGTCGGTAAGGTCCGCCCACGGCCCACAGGCGAGGTCACGCCTTGGCAGATGAAACGGTAGTGATAGTCCGCGCCGGGCTTAAGTCCGCCGACATCGATCTTGACCGTATGGTCCCGGGCCGGGTCGGCCACCGATTGACCCTTGGCGACGATCGACTTGAAGCTGGCATCGGTCGCCAGCTCCCAGCGCACCATGGGCTTGGCCTCTGCCGACGTACTAACCCGCGTCCAAATGATCAGACGATCTGCCAAGGGATCACCGCTGGCGACGCCATGGGCGAAGGCCACCTTGGCCTCACGCGCGGAGGCTGAACCGGCCGATAGAACGGGCGAAGCGGCCCCCATGCCCAGAAGGCTCAGCGCTTTGCGACGATTGATGGTCATGTGGGGTCCCCTCAGGAATCATAGCCTGATGTTGTCTTTAACGCAGCTTTGTGACGTTAGATTGTAGCCTTCGGCGCGACAAGCGCTCCGCTCCCAATCCCACGGCAACCCTTGAGTTCAGATCCGACAATTTTCGATGATGACCTGCTCGACGAGGCCCCCGATGCCGCGGTCGATGAGGTCAGCGATGGGCGGGTGCTGGAGATTAGGCTGGAAGCCACAGAGGCCGGGCAACGGCTCGATAAGGTTCTGGCAAGTCATCCCGACCTCGACGCCGCCGCGATCAGCCGCGCCCGCCTTCAGGCCCTGATTGGGGAAGGGGCCTTGAGCTTTGGAGGCCGCACGGTTCTGGCCGCCTCAGAAAAGGCTAAGGCCGGGACCTATCGGCTGAGCCTGCCTGCGCCGCGCACCGCAGAGCCTCAGCCCGAAGATCTAGGCCTCATCGTGCTTTTCGAAGATGCTCACCTGATCGTTATTGATAAGCCTGCCGGTATGGCCGCCCACCCCGCGCCGGGCACACCGTCGGGTACGCTGGTCAATGCGCTTTTGCACCATTGCGCGGGCAGCCTATCGGGCATTGGCGGGGTTGCGCGGCCCGGCATTGTTCACCGGCTCGACAAGGACACATCCGGCGTCATGGTCGCGGCCAAGTCCGATGCCGCCCATGCTGGACTTTCGGCCCTCTTCGCCGCCCACGATATTGACCGGGTCTATACGGCGCTGGTTCGGGGCGTGCCTGAGCCACGAGCGGGTCTCATCGTCACCCAGATCGGGCGATCCCCCACAGACCGCAAGAAGATGGCCGTTCTCAAGAGTGGTGGGCGCGAGGCCATCACCCGCTACACGGTCGAACAGACCTATGGACCCGAGACCAAACCCTATGCGGCACGGATCAGTTGCCGCCTAGAGACTGGGCGAACGCACCAGATCCGAGTCCATATGGCCCACAAGGGCACGCCCTGCTTGGCCGATAGCATCTATGGCGGTGGCCCGCCCGCCCTCGCCGTTCGGGAAGCGATCCTAGAGGCTGGACTATCGCGCCAAGCCCTCCACGCCTCGGTTCTGGGCTTTATTCACCCGATAACCGGTGAAAAGCTGAGATTTGAGACCCAATTGCCACCGGATATGGCCGGTTTAGCGGCACGCTTGGGTGCGCTATAAGGTCCACCTCTCCAATTTGTAATGGGATCTTGGCCCTGAAAGCGTAAGTTTTTGTCCGGTGGGACTTAAACCGGCCACGGACGCTCCCTATCTATCCACCCGAAGGGGAGGACGACGGAGCACCATGCGTCACTCGCCAAGAGATTAGGGGTTCTACCGATGGCTACTGCAGCTAAATCCTTGTCAGTGATGTCGCCCGATGGCGGCCTGTCACGCTATCTGACTGAGATTCGCAAGTTCCCTATGCTGGCAAGGGACGAAGAATTCATGCTGGCCAAGCGCTGGCGCGAACATGAAGACCCCAATGCTGCCCACCGTCTGGTGACATCACACCTACGTCTGGTGGCCAAGATTGCCATGGGCTATCGCGGCTATGGCCTGCCCATCGGCGAGGTGATCTCCGAAGGCAATGTCGGCCTGATGCAGGCGGTCAAGAAGTTCGAACCTGAGCGCGGCTTTCGCTTAGCGACCTATGCCATGTGGTGGATCCGCGCCTCGATCCAGGAATATATCCTGCGGTCTTGGTCGCTGGTGAAGATGGGCACGACCGGCGCGCAGAAGAAGCTGTTCTTCAACCTGCGCAAGGCCAAGTCGGAGATAAGCGCCTTTGAAGAGGGCGACCTTCGTCCTGAACAGGTCAGCCATATTGCCACGCGTCTGGGCGTGCTAAACGAGGAAGTCATCTCGATGAACCGGCGCATGTCCGGTCCAGATGCGTCCCTCAACGCACCCTTGCGTATCGATGGTGACGGCGAGTGGCAGGACTGGCTGGCCGACGACAATGCGGTGAGCCAAGAGACGCAATTGGCCGATAGCGAAGAACACGGCATCCGCACGACCCTGCTGCAATCGGCCATGACCGAGCTGTCCGATCGTGAGCGTCATATTCTGACCGAACGGCGCCTCAAGGATGACCCCACGACACTTGAGGACCTGGCCAGCCATTATGGCGTTAGCCGTGAACGGGTGCGCCAGATCGAGGTCCGCGCCTTCGAGAAGCTGCAAAAGTCCATGATGGCCGCCGCCGCTGAACAGCGGATCGACAGTCACTAGCGGCGGCTTGCCTAAAGGCTCTGAACCCTTGAGCCAGACAGGCTCTTCTCTCGGCCAGAACCGCTGCTAACAGCATTTTGAACCGGGGTTCCGACGCTGGCCATCGCAGACATAGCGGTCATGAGGTTGGCCGCATGTTTGCGCATATTGGCTTTCGTCAATCCGCCGGCCTTTACCGACGACAGGACGAAGGTCTTGAGCTCGAAAGCCGCCTGCCCGATCGCAAAGTCTTGAATCTCTAGGCCGATGGCACTGAGCTGTTCTGCCTGCTTTAGAAGTTCGCGCGCTGAGGTCGTTGGATCGCTCTCGACCCGCTCAATGGTCGCCTTCATCTGGATGAGGATACCCCCCATGCGCTCCTGCGTCGTCGGCGGTTCTTGGTCAAATTCACGCTTCAGCCTGCCATGATAGACCCCGGAATTAAAGCGCCTTCGCTCTGGTCCCACATAGTCTGACCATTCCACCCAATCGCGATCATGAAGGACGGCGGCCTCAATCAGTCGATAGAGATCATGGGCGGTAAAGGGCTTGGCTAGGAATTCATGGACCCCGGCATCCCGCGCGCGGTCAATGGCCTGACGGGTGGAGGCAGCCGTCGTGACAATAATCGGCACCTTGCGACAGACCATGTCGCTGCGTCGGATATCCCGAACGAGGTCGAGGCCATCGAAACCCTCTGCCGCAAGCTCGGTGATGATGAGATGGGGATTAATATCCCGCGCCATTTCAAAGCCGTAGTGGGTCCGGTCCGTCTTAAAAATCTTAACCAAACCCACCTGTCGAATCAGATCGACCATGATGTCGACCGCCATAGGATTGGGATCAACGATCAGCACGCGCTTCATGCTCTTCGAGAGAGCCCGCGCCGAGATCTGTTCACTATAGGCCAACTGGGACTCCATCCGCAGCAAGGGTGCGAATAAATATTAAACCAGTTAGGATAGTAACATGCCTAAACTCTAAAAACAATCTTTCCGGGCATAATTAATCTTGGAACGGGTCGCGCATCAGGATCGTATCTTCGCGCTCGGGGCTTGTTGACAGTAGAGCGACGGGGGCCTCGATCAATTCTTCTATGCGTCGAACATATTTTACCGCGTTTGCAGGAAGATCCTTCCAACTGCGCGCACCACGGGTGCTGTCACTCCACCCCTCCAGCGTCTCATAGACGGGAACGGCGGCTGCTTGGGCGGCCATACCCGCGGGAAGGTAATCATAGAGCTTATCGCCAATCTGATAGCCGACGCAGACCTTGAGGGTCTCAAAGCCGTCGAGCACGTCCAGCTTGGTCAAGGCGATGCCGTGGATGCAGTTGATGGCGATGGACTGACGAACCAGAACCGCATCGAACCAGCCACAGCGACGCGGACGCCCCGTAACGGTGCCAAACTCATGACCCCGCTCGCCAAGGCGTCGGCCATGCTCGTCAAACAGTTCGGTCGGGAAAGGCCCTTCGCCCACGCGTGTCGTATAGGCCTTCACAATGCCCAGAACAAAGCCCGGCGCGCGCGGGCCAAGACCCGAACCGGCGGCGGCCTGACCCGCCACCGTGTTGGACGAGGTCACATAGGGATAGGTGCCATGATCGACATCCAGCAAGGTGCCTTGAGCCCCCTCAAACAGCACGCGCTTGCCATCCTTGACCGCTTGGTCAAGCAGCCGCCAGGTGGGCTGGGCAAAGGGCAAGATCTTGGGCGCGACCTCTAACAGGGCCGCGAGCAGAGTCTCGGCGTCGGCCTCTGGCAGGTCTAGTCCCCGGCGCAGAGCGCCGTGGTGGGCCAGAAGGCGCGCAATCTTGGTCGGCAAAGAATCGGGCTCGGCCAGATCGGCAACCCGAATGGCGCGGCGGCCCACCTTATCTTCATAGGCCGGACCAATGCCCCGGCCTGTCGTGCCGATCTTACCGGCACCCGCCTGAGCTTCGCGGGCCTGATCAAGGTCGCGGTGTAGGGGCAAGATCAGAACGGCATTGTCGGCCAAGGCCAAGAGCTCTGGACCAATGACCACGCCCTGCGCATCGATACGGGCGATCTCGTCCAAGAAGGCCCAAGGATCGACGACGACGCCGTTACCGATGATCGACTTCTTGCCCTGCACCACGCCCGAAGGCAGCAGCGAGAGCTTGTAGGTCACATCGCCCACCACCAAAGTATGGCCTGCATTGTGCCCGCCTTGAAAGCGAACCACGACATCCGCGCGATTGGACAGCCAATCGACAATCTTGCCCTTACCCTCGTCGCCCCACTGAGCGCCGACCACGGTGACGTTGGCCAATAGACTATTCCTTAGATGATAGGTCGTAGAGACACGCCACCGAACCGGGGGCGCTAACGGATTGAACCCAGCTTGTAGATCAAGCGAAGGCCCGCGTCATCAAGCCCTTGGTTCTTACCGTGCGCAAAGACCTGCCCATTGCTCAAATGCAGGTAGGTCAGTTCTGCAGACCAACGTGGGGATAGGACCCGTCCGATCGACAGCTCGGGCTGAAACAGCAGATGGGAGCCAAAATCGATGCGCGAACGGTAAAGTTTTAGGCGCCGCTGAATCTCTGGCGGCGCAAGGCCGGGCGCATTGACCGCGGGAAGACCGGCCTCACCATCGGTATAGGCCAGACCCAACCCAGGACGGACATAGAACTGACCCTGCAACGATATCGGCCAGGACAGCCCAGCGGCGACAAAATTGCTGGTCCCGGCGGAATTGATCGACACCAGGCCGTGGGCCTGCGGTCGTCCGATCAGGCTCAGAGCCTCAATACGATCTGAGCGAAGCCCGATCTGCAGATCGCCCCCGCCCTCGCGTCCCGCGGCACCGACGCCAATGACGTCGCCGATAAAGGTCACATCATGGGCAAAGACCCCGACCAGCAGTTCGGCGGCACGGGCGCTCGAGACCGGGGCGAGGGTGAGCAACATGATCGCAGCCCAGATCAAGTGAAGTGACCTATGCGTGCTCATGTTCAGACCGTCCACAATTGCCCTAGAGCGGAAACCCTAAACCGATTTGCCTACGGATTGTATAGGTCGAGCAACAGGCTGGATCGCCCCGGCCTGTTGCCCTTTGGTCTTAAAACACCAGTGCGCGGGCTTCCTTGACGTGCGGCAAGGCCTTAACGGCCTGCAACACAGCATCGCTTGGCGCATGGTCAACACCGACCAGACAGATGGCGTCGCCGCCTGCCGATGTACGACCCAGATTGAAGGTCGCGATATTGATCCCGGCATCGGCCAGAAGCGCGCCAACCGCGCCGATAAAGCCCGGCTTGTCGAGATTGTTCACATAGAGCATGGCGGGCGAGAAGGGGGCGTCAAGGTCCATGCCCTTGACCTCGACGACACGGGCAATGCCGCCAACGACCGTGCCTGCAAAGGCCCGCTCGCCCGAAGCCGAGGTCACCGTGATCCGCATGAGGCTGTCATAGACCGGTGACAGTTCTTGGCGGCTTTCCGAAACCGTAATGCCGCGCTCTTTGGCCACGCTGGGGGCAGAGACCATGTTGATCTCGGCCAGCATAGGACGCAGAACCCCGGCAAGGGCGGCGGCGGTCAAGGGTTTGACGTTCAGCTTGGAGACCTCGCCGACATAGGCAATCTCGATCGACTTGAGCCCTGAATCGACCATCTGTCCGGCAAAGGCCCCCAGCTTTTCAGCCAAGGCGATGAAGGGCTTCAACTTTGGCGCCTCGTCAGCAGTGACCGAGGGGCTGTTCAAGGCGTTAGAGACCGCGCCGGTCAGCAGATAGTCCGCCATCTGTTCGGCGACCTGAAGGGCGACATTTTCTTGCGCTTCCGCCGTCGAGGCCCCTAGGTGAGGCGTGGCGATGAAGTTGGGATGACCGAACAGCACGTTCGCCTTGGCAGGCTCTTCGACAAAGACGTCAAAGGCCGCGCCGCCAATATGGCCGCTATCGAGACCAGCCCGCAGAGCCGCCTCGTCCACAAGGCCGCCGCGCGCGCAGTTGATGATGAACACGCCCTTACGGGTCTTGGCGAGGTTTTCGGCGCTCAAGATGTTGCGGGTCTTGTCGGTCAGGGGGGTGTGCAGGGTGATGACCTCGGCGCGGGCCAAAAGCTCATCCAGCTCGACCTTTTCGACACCGATCTCGACGGCCCGTTCGGGCGACAGGAACGGGTCATAGGCGATGACCTTCATCTTGAGGCCGTTCGCGCGGTCGGCAACAATGCCGCCGATGTTGCCGCAGCCGATTAGGCCGAGGGTCTTGCTATAGAGCTCGATGCCCATGAAGCGGTTCTTTTCCCACTTCCCGGCTTGGGTCGACAGGTCGGCGGCGGGAAGCTGGCGGGCCAGAGCGAACATCATCGCGATGGCGTGTTCGGCCGTGGTGATCGAGTTGCCGAACGGGGTGTTCATGACCACGACACCGGCGGCGGTGGCGGCTGGAATATCGACATTGTCGACACCGATACCGGCGCGGCCAACCACCTTGAGGTTCTTGGCCTTGGCAATGACGTCCTTGTCGGCCTTGGTGGCCGAACGGACGGCGAGACCATCATATTGATCAATGATCTCGAGCAGTTGATCCTTGGTCAGGCCGGTAATGACATCGGCTTGAACGCCGCGCGCTTCGAAAATCTTGACGGCGGCGGGGGACAGTTGGTCGGCAATGAGAACGCGAGGGGCCATGATTTTATCTCCGGGGGTCGGATGAAGGGGATAGGTCCTCGCCCCGCCTCGGCGCATTGCGCGCACAGACAGGTCAGGGCGAGGCCTTAGGTTTGATTAGGCGGAAAGAGAGTCGGCTGCGACGCTGGCAAAGGCCCAGTCGAGCCAAGGGGTCAGGGCGTCCAGATCGGAGGTCTCAACCGTAGCGCCGCACCAGATACGCAGACCCGGAGGGGCGTCGCGATAGGCGCCAATATCCAGCGCTACGCCTTCCTTTTCCAGCAGACTGGCCAGTTTCTTGGCGAAATCCGCCTGAGCAGCGGCATCAAGCGCTGCAACACGAGCATCCACCACCTTCAGACAGACCGAGGTGTTGGAGCGGGTCGCAGGATCGACGGGCAGGAAATCGACCCAATCGGTCTTGGCCTCCCAGTCGGCAATGACGCCAAGATTGGCATCGGCGCGGCGACGAAGCTCGGTCAGGCCACCGATCTTTTCCGACCAGGTCAGGGCGTCGAGATAGTCCTCAACGCAGAGCATGGAGGGGGTATTGATGGTCGCGCCTTCAAAGATCTCGGCATTGACCTTGCCGCCCTTGGTCAGGCGGAAGATCTTGGGCATCGGCCAAGCGGGGCTGTAGCTTTCCAGACGCGCGACAGCGCGGGGCGACAGGATCAGCATCCCGTGAGCCCCCTCCCCGCCCAGCACCTTTTGCCAAGAGAAGGTGGTCACATCCAGCTTGGCCCAGTCGAGATCTTGGGCAAAGGCGGCCGAGGTGGCGTCACAGAGGGTAATGCCTTCGCGGTCCGCAGAAATGAAATCAGCATTGGGAACCCGCACGCCCGAGGTCGTGCCATTCCAGGTAAAGACCAGATCGGCATCAGGGCGGACCTTGGTCAGGTCGGGCAGGAGGCCGTAATCAGCGTCGAGGACCTCAGTGTCCTTCAGCTTCAACTGCTTGACCACATCGGTCACCCAGTCCTTGCCGAAACTTTCAAAGGCCAGCATCTGCACCGGGCGCGCGCCCAGCATCGACCACATGGCCGCTTCGACAGCGCCCGTGTCCGAGGCCGGCATGATGCCGATCAGATAGTCATCGGGCACGCCCAGAACCGCACGAGTGCGATCAATAGCGTCCTTGAGACGACCCTTACCTAATTTTGAGCGGTGTGACCGACCGAGCACGGCGCCCGAGAGTTGGTCAAGGTTCCATCCCGGCCGTTTGGCACAGGGTCCGGAAGAAAATTCAGGACGCGCAGGGCGCATCGCTGGCTTAGCGAGGTTTGTCATATCTGTGTTTCCCATCCTTACAGATGAGCAGCGCCCCGTTGGGGAGGCGTGGCCCGAGGGCGATAGACCCCTTTTCGGTGCCGCACGCAAGGAGGATTTTGTCGCGGGGGGACAATTAGGGTGTCGGGTGAGCCCTTAGGTTAAGATGGGGGTGAGACTGGACCTTAACGATCAAGCTGGCCTCTCGCCGAGATCACTGAAGAATCGAAGTAGATACCCATCCGGGTCAGCGGCTACGAATTGCCGGTTCCCCCGTTCGAGGCTGCCCTGACGATACCAACGCTCCTCAAGAGGAATGATTACCGAGACCTCTGCGCGCGCGACGCGTTCGTACAACATAACCACGTCAGAAACGCGGATCTGCAGATTGATGCCACGGCCATATGGCTTTTCAAGCGGGGCGGTGCGAAAGCGACGCCCAGGGCCCGCCGCCTCTTCCAGCATCAGATGGGCGCCCTCCCGCTCAAGATAGGCAAAGCGCTCTTCCGACCGCTTAAACAGCACCCTGAAGCCGAACGCGCCAGTATATATCCGAAGCGATGTTTCGAGGTCTTCGACATCCAATTCAGGCGTCAGGGGTGGAGCGACGGCCATGCGTGCAGCCTATTATCCTGTGGGTTCTAAATAGAGTGCGCCTCTGGTTGCGAGCATGATGGCTTAAACCGTTCGGTCTGTCAGCCTCGATAGCGACAGTTTGCCCCCCAAACAAAAACCGCCGCCGGATTGCTCCAGCGGCGGTTTTGTTAATCGCGATGGATCAGCGCAGCCCTAGTGGACCGCTGAAACCTCAGCCTCTACGGCCTGTTCGGCCAAGATGGTCAGGCCTTCGCCGGTGACATCGGCAAAACCGCCTTGGATCGTGAAGGCGCGGCGGGTGGTGCCGTCCGTGATGGTCACGATGCCTTCGCGCAGGGTGGTCATGAAGGGCGCATGGCCCGCCAGAACGCCGAAGTCACCTTCGGCGCCGGGC
>CANFKD010000007.1 GCA_947447115.1 Caulobacteraceae bacterium | reverse complement strand
ATGGCGTCAAGTTGCGCCTTAAGTCTGTTATCGAAGATGTTGAAAAAAAAGAAGGCTATCGCGTCACTGTCGAAGGTATGGACCATATCCACTGCGGCTCTGTGGTCGTGGCCACCGGCGGCAAGTCGATCCCGAAGATGGGGGCTACCGGCTTTGGCTATGATCTGGCCAAGCAGTTTGGCCTGCGCCTCACCAATATCCGTCCGGCTCTGGTGCCGCTGACCTTCGAGATTGGCCTGTTGGAGCGGCTGTCCTCCCTGTCGGGCGTCTCGCTCGATGCGGTGATCGCCAGCGGCAAGACCAAATTCGCGGAGGCCATGCTCTTTACCCATCGCGGTCTGAGCGGCCCGTCGATCCTTCAGATCTCGTCCTATTGGCGTGAGGGCGACGAGATCGTGCTCGACATGGCCCCCGGCATTGACCTGTTCGAAGAACTGCGCCGGGCCCGCACCGAGCAGGGACGCCAAGCCATCCACACGGTGCTCGGCCATTTTATCCCAAAGCGTCTGGCACAGCTGATTGCCGATCTTGAAGGGGCTAGCGGGCCGATTGGAGATTTCTCAGACAAGCGCCTGCGGGTCATCGCCAATGCGATTAAGGACTGGCACGTTAAGCCGGTTGGCTCTGAAGGCTATCGCACGGCGGAGGTCACACTCGGCGGTGTCGATACCCGCGATCTGGAGTCGCGTACGCTCGAGGCCAAGGAGGTCAAGGGCCTCTATTTCATCGGCGAGGTGGTGGATGTCACCGGCTGGCTCGGCGGCTATAATTTCCAGTGGGCCTGGGCCAGTGGCTGGAGCGCGGGGCAGGCGGTTTAGGGGTTGGTGAGGACTAGAAAACAAGGCCCTCACCCAACCCTCTCCCACAGGGAGAGGGCTAAGAAGAACGACAAAGCCCTCGCCCCCTTGGGGGAGAAGGTTGGGTGAGAGGGTCTTCATCTCCTCATCTCTCAGCATGACCTAGACTGTCACCTTCGGTCCGTGTGAACGGTTCAGGACCCCCGCCTTCGCGGGGAACGCTGAATTTGAGGCTCAATACCCCTCGACCAGTTCATTACGCTCATCGGGCGTCATGTGGCGCCATTGGCCTTCAGGCAGGTTGCCGAGGTCGAGCGTGCCGATGCGGGTGCGTAAGAGATCGACGACATAGAGTTCCACAAGCTCACACATGCGGCGGATCTGACGGTTGCGGCCTTCGCTGAGCACGAAGCGCAGCTGTTGTTCGCCGGTGCGCGTGACCTTGGCTTGGCGCAGTTGGCGGCCATCGAGGGCGAGGCCTCGCCGTAGGAGGTTCAGCTTACGTTCGGTGATTTCGCCCTCGACCGTGACCTCATACTGCTTGGTCAGGACCGACTCCGGGCCAATGATCGCCTTGGCCAGAACCCCGTCCTGCGACAGAATCAACAGGCCGCGCGAGTCCTTATCGAGACGGCCCAGCGCGGGCAGGCTGGCATCGACATCGGGTATGATCGGATCATCGCCAGAGCCGTCCTTTTCCCACAGGGCCTCGCGGGTCAAGAGGCGCGCGGCGGGTATCTGGTCGGCTTCGGGCTGGGCCGAGACAATGCCGACGGGCTTATGAAAAATGATGCTGAGTTGGGCGCTCAAGGCCCCCTCGGCATCGCTGGCGAGGGTTAGGGTCTGGCCCGGCTCGATCTTGCGGCCAGCATCGGTGACCACCTCGCCATCAACGGTGACCAGGCCCTGCAGGATAAAGGCCTCAGCCTCGCGCCGCGAGCACACGCCGCTCTGACCCAGCCAACGATTGATCCGTTGGGGTTCGGGCTCGTTATAGGTACAGGTCCAGGCCATGGGTCGTCCGAGCAGTGGTCAGCGCCTCACGACGCGGGAGCCCTGTCTAGGCCTGCTCTGCCTGAGATGGCAAGGGTGCGGACCTATTCCTCGTCGGGATAGGGGCCAGCCCCGCCCTCTGCGATGAACTGATCGATCCGATTGGTCAGGACAGGCAGGGGAACAGAACCCAGCGATAGGACCGTGTCATGGAAGGCGCGGATGTTGAAGCGGCTGCCTAACGCAGCCTCAGCCTTGGCGCGGCCCTTCTCTATGGCCATTTGGCCGAGATAGTAGGCCAGAGCCTGCCCGGGCCAGCTGATATAGCGGTCCACCTCGGTATTGACCTCGCGCCCTGACAGGGCAGTGTGGCTGAGCAGATAGGCTCTGGCTTGATCGCGGGTCCAGCCCTTGGAATGGATACCCGTATCGACGACAAGCCGCGCGGCGCGCCACATCTGATAGCTCAGCATGCCGAACCGGTCATAGGGTGTCTCATACATCCCCATCTCGACGCCCAACTTCTCGCAATAGAGCGCCCAGCCCTCGCCAAAGGCCGAGATATAGGTTTGGCGACGAAAGGCCGGTTGGTCACTGTTTTCGCTGGCCAAAGGGACTTGGAAAGCATGGCCGGGGGCTGACTCGTGCAGGGTCAAGGCGGTCAGGGCGTAGAGCGGGCGCGACGGCAGGTCATAGGTATTGAGCAGATAGACCCCCGGACCACCGCGCCCGGCGGTATAATAGGGCGCGATCTCGTCCGGCACGGGGGTGATGGCAAAGCGCGAGCGGGGAAGCCGTCCAAACCAGCGCTCAGCGCGCCCGTCAAACTGCTTGGCGACCCAGGCGGCACGATCGAGCAGCGCTTGCGGTGTCTTGACATAGAACCGAGGGTCCGAGCGCAGATAGGCGAGGAAAGCGGGCATGTCGCCTTGAAAGCCGGTCTCGCCCATGACGGCCTGCATCTGGGCCGAGATCAGATCGACCTGTTCCAGACCGATCCTGTGAATCTGATCGGGCGTCAGATCGAGCGTCGCATATTCCATAATCTTGGCCTGATAATAGGCCTTGCCATCGGGAAGGCTTTCGGCGGCGAGGGTCTCGGTGGCCTTGGGCAGATAGTCATCCTTGAGGAAGGCCAAGAGCTTAACGTGCGCCGGGATGACCTGATCGCGAATGACGGCAATGGCTTGGGCGCGCAGGACCTCTTGCTCAGCTCCCGACAGGCTGGCGGGCAGGGTCTTGAAAGGTTGATAGAAGACCGTGTCGGTGGGCGAGGCCGCCTGTGCGACCACCGCGACGCTGACTTCGCGACCCATCAGCGTGACCTTGGGCGGGGTAAAGCCGCGCGCCAGTCCGGCCCTCATATTGGTCTCTGATTGCTCGAAATAGCCGGGCCAGGTCTGCATCTGGGCAATGAAGTTGTGATAGTCTTGCGCCGTCTTAAACGGCTTTCGCGCCGTCGAGGCCATTTCGCTCCAGAAGGCACTGTCCGAGTTGAACGGGGCCTCATAGTCCTTGAACCTCTGGCTATTGGCCAGGGTGGTGATCTGAAGGCGATAGACGCCATAGTCGGCCCGCGCCTTGGCGGACAATTGATCCACCCGAACCTTTGAAAGCTTGGTGAGGGTGGCATCCCAATAGACCAGCCTTGCGGCTTGGGTTTTCTCATCAATCTGAGGCATGCGGTCGCGGATTGGACCGTCCCAGCTGTCGGCGATCAGTTGGGCGTCGCGCCACGCCCATTCGGCCTCATAGATCGCCTTGAACTGGGCATCCGCCGAGGTGCGCGCGATCGCGGGCGTTGAGAGACCGGCCCACAGCAGGAGGGCTATCACAGCCAAGACGGATCGAAAGCGGTGCATGGGTGGTCCTTAGAAACCTAGCGCTTCACGGCGGGTGAGAGGCCTGACGGATCGATCATCATGCCGTGGACCTGCATATTATGGCTATGGGCCAGTTGGTGAAGAGCAAAGGCGGTTTGCATGGCGCTGGTCCGGCCTTGCGCATCTTGAGCGGCATTGACCGCTTCCTTGGCCAACTTCAGGGCAAAGAGCGGCTTTTGCGCGATGCGGCTGGCCATGGCGAGGGTGAAGTCCGAGAGTGTTTCAGGCGGCACGACATGATTGACCATGCCCAGCTTCTCGGCGTCCTTGGCGCTGAGCCAATCGGCGGTGAAGAGCATCTCCTTGGCCTTACGTGAGCCCAGTTCCCAAGGATGGTTAAACATCTCAACCCCGCCGACGCCCATCGCGACCGTATTGTCCCAGAACGAGGCGTCTTCGGCGGCAATGATGATGTCGCAGGGCCAGATCAGCATCAGGCCGCCCGCGATGCACTTGCCCTGAACCTGAGCAATGGTCGGCTTGGGAAGGTTCCGCCACCGCTCGCTAAAGCCGATATAGATCTCCTTCTCACGGGCCATCTGGGCCTCAGCGCCCGCACAGCCAAAACCGCACCAGGTCCCGACGGTTTGAAACTCGGCCATGGTCTCCAGCGCGCCCTGTTCGCGCAGGTCGTGGCCAGATGAGAAATGCGGACCAGCCGCCGCCAAAATGATGACCTTGATGTCATTGTCCTGCGCTGCCCGATCGAAGGCCAAGTTGAGCTCATAGAGCATCCTTGTGTCTTGGGCATTGCGTGTCTCAGGCCGGTTCAGCACCAGTCGCGCCACGTGCGGGGCAGGGGTCTCGTAGATCACGGTCTGGTACATCGATGTCCTCCCAATGGGTCTGCCAAGGATTGGCTCCTTGTGCGCTGATCCATGCTGGCATGAAATTGTGGGTTTAGGCCACTGCCAAGCGCAAGGCGTGGACTGGAAAGGTTGTGGCTTGTGCGCTGTCTGCCCTGCCGCCATAGTGTTCATAATCAATGATAAGGCAGTAAACATCATGGGTCAGTCTCAGCTCGTTATTCGCAACGGTCGCATTGTCGACGGCACTGGTGCCGAGGGCTATTTCGGCGATGTCGCTATCAGGGATGGCAAGATCGTTGCTGTTGGCGCAGGTATCGAAGCTGGCGATCACGATATCGACGCCAAGGGCATGATTGTTGCGCCCGGCTTTATCGACATCCACACCCATTACGACCCGCAGATCTGCTGGGACCGGCTGGCAACACCGAGTTTGGAGCACGGGGTCACCACTGTGGTTATGGGCAACTGTTCGCTCAGCCTCGCGCCGGTTCGGCCCAATGGCTCGGCCAAGCTGATCAAGATGTTCGAGAAGATCGAGGATATCAAACAGCCGACCTTCGCCGCTGCCGTGCCTTTTTCGTGGGAAAGCTTTGGCGACTATCTGGACCATATCCGTCCGGGTCTTGGCATCAATATCGGGGCCTTGGTCGGCCACTCGGCGCTGCGTTACTATGTGATGGGCAGCGATAGCCAAGAGCGCATCGCTACCGATAGCGAAATTGACGAGATGTGCCGCCTGATGGAAGAGGCCATGGCCGCGGGTGCCTTGGGTCTGTCCACCTCCTATGTCGACATTGATGAGGACGGGCGTCCTGTGCCGAGCCGCCTTGCCGATATGCGCGAGAAGGTGGCGCTCTGTAAGGCCATGGCCAAGAGCGGACGAGGGGTCCTTCAGACCGTGCCCTATTTCATCGATATCGAGCAGCAGTTGGCCAATATTGAAGAGCTTGGCGATATCAGCCTGGCCAGCGGCGTGCTCTGCTCGGTCGCTCCGATCACCTATAGCCCGGTTGCGCCTGAGAATTGGAAGCGGTCCTTGGCAAAGCTGGAAGAGCAGCAAAAGCGCGGCGCCAAGGTCTTTGGTCAGTCCATGCCGCGCAGCTTTGATATGAACATTATTTTGGCAGAAACCTCGTTCCTGCTCTACGGCCTTCGCAAGTGGAACCGCTTGATGCAGATGCCCTTGGCCGAGCGGTTGGCCGGTTTTGCGGATCCTGCCGCCCGTGAGGTGCTGGTGGCCGACGCGGCTCGGATGTTGCCTCTTTTCTGGAACATGCTGATCGGCCGGGTCTATGTGCCTGAGAATGAGCAATATCTGGGGCGCAAGCTCTGTGACATTGCCTCAGAGGCGGGCAAGTCTGTGCCCGATATGTTGCTCGACATTGCCGTGGCTGATGGCTTGCGGACCGAGTTCCAAATTCGCAATGTCATCCATGCCGACCCTGAAATGGTCTCGCAGATCCTAGACCATCCCCTGATCCATATCGGCGCATCGGACGCCGGGGCGCACGTCACCCAGTTCTGCGGCGCAGGCGATACGACCGACATGCTCGAGCGCTATGTGCGGACCTTCGGTAAGATGACGCTAGAGCGGGCCATCTATCGCATGACCGGCGAACCGGCCAAGGATTGGGGTATTCGTGAACGCGGCACGCTTCAAATCGGTCAGGCCGCCGATGTGGTGATCTTCAATGCCGAGACGGTCGGGCGCGGTGACGAGATCTTCGTCGGCGACTTCCCCGGTGAAGCCAACCGCTATGTCCGCCATGCCACCGGTATCGACAAGGTCATCGTCAATGGCGCGGTCGTTCTGGACCGCGGCGAATATACGGCATCGCGTCTAGGCCAGATTATCTAAGGCGAGGCGGTCGGGTCCTACTGAACGGTAAAGCTAAAGGACCCGACCATCTCGTGGCCGCTTTCAGCGCGCCATTCGACGATATATTGGCCGGGCGACAGGGGGCGAACGGGGATCGTCACGGTCTTGACCATGGTGGTGGGTAGGGTGGCATTGAGCGGCACCCTTTGACCGGCGGCGGTTCGAAGCTGAACGGATCGGAAGACCATAGCGTGAGATAGGGTGAGCGACAGGTTCGCGGGAGAACCTTTCACGGTCGCGCCATCGGCGGGGCTGGAGGCGTCGAGGGGCATGACCATCACGTGCGCCATGCCGGGCTTGGGTCCCATGGACGAAGACGGCATCTGCATCGTCGACATATCGTGGCCCGCATGGGGGTCCTTGGCCGCTTGAGCCAGTGCGCCGGACGCAACGAGGCTTGAGGCCATGGTAAGGATTGCGAGGGATCGGTTCAAATGGGTGCTCATGTCAGATGTCCAATCCTAAGTCGGTTTACGGTGTGGGGCGCCGAAGTCAGGGTCTGTACTGACCCGTTTGGCGAGCGTGCCCTTGGGCTGAACGTACCAGCCGGGGTCGTTATAGTCACCGGGCAGGATGTCGTCGCGAACCTTTAGGAGCGTGAACATACCACCCATCTCAAGATTACCGAACGGTCCCTTACCGGCCATCATGGGCAGGGTATTGGCGGGGCCTTGGTGACCTGCATCCGTATGCTCTTGATGCTCCGCCATGCCGTTTTGACCCATGGCCATATAGCCGGGCAGGATCTTTTGAATCCGCTCTTCAAGGCCAGACTGATCAACGCCCGTTGGATTGGGAATGTCGTGGGCCATGGCGTTCATGGTGTGGTGGGACATGTGGCAATGCAGGGCCCAGTCGCCCGGCACAGCCGTGAACTCAATATCGCGCATCTGACCGACGCCGACCGTGGAGGTCACCTCGCGCCGCCACTGCGATTGCGGCCAGCGCCCGCCGTCGGAGCCTGTTTCGACAAACTCGACCCCGTGCAGATGGACCGGATGGTTCCACATGGACAGGTTGCCGATCCGAATACGAACCCGCTCTCCGGTGCGCGCGACCAACGGCTCGATGGCGGGGAAGACCTTTGAGTTGAAGCTCCAAAGATCAAAATTGACCATCACCGAAGGATCTGGCCGCCAGGTTCCAGGATGCAGCGCCCAATTATGCAGGATGAAACCATAGTCGCGATCAACCGGCACCGCCTCACCGGCCTTGGGATGGATGATGAACAGACCCATCATGCCATAGGCGAGCTGCGCCATCTCGTCGGCATGGGGGTGGTACATGTGGCTGCCATGCTGGCGCAGGGTGAATTCGTAGGCGAAGGTCTCACCGGGTAGAATGTGAGGCTGATTGAGCCCGCCGACGCCGTCCATGCCATTGGGCAAGATCAGGCCGTGCCAATGGACGGTCGTATGTTCTTTCAGCCGGTTGGTGACAAAGATCCTGACACGATCGCCTTCGACCGCCTCGATGGTCGGGCCGGGCGTCGAGCCATTATAGCCCCAGCAAGTCGCCTCTGATCCCGGGGCAAAGCTGTGCTGGATTTCCTCGGCAACCAGATGAAACTCTTTGACGCCGTCCTTCATGCGCCAAGGCAGGGTCCAGCCATTGAGCGTTCTAACCGGTTTGAAGCGTCGATCCGAGGGCGCGTCAGCGGCATTGGCGCGGTTGATCGGTCCGGCGGTGGCGACTAGGGCTGCGGTTCCTGTGGCCAGCATGATGTCGCGGCGGCTGATGGTCATGGTTGGCCTGCGTGATCGTGCTGGGTCATGGGCGCGGAACCTGAAGGCTCCAAAATATCGGACGCACTGGGGCCCACCTCCAGAGTGTCGGGTGTGCTGGGCAGTCTTGTGCCGACCAAGCGGGTCAGTTCCACCCTCGCGAGCCAGAAGTCGCGCACCGCCTCGATATAGCCTTCATAGGCCTCATATTCGTGGGTCTTGGCCTCAATCAGACCGAAGACCCCGAGCAGCATATAGTTCTGCTGTTCTTGGCTGCGGGCGACGATGGTTTGGCGCTGGGGGATCAGGCCGTCACTGTGCAGAGCGACCACCTGACGGCGGCGCTGGAGTTCATCGGCCCGCGCGGCGATTTGGTGGCTGAGGTTCAAGCGGATCTGCGCCGATTGAGCCTTGGCAAGGTCGCGTTTGGCATTGAGGCGCGCGGTCTTGGCCTGTCCTTGATTGAAGATCGGCAGTTCGAGGTCAAGGCTGGGTCCGCTGGCGCGAACGCCGTTACGGTCTTTCTCGCGCTCCAACCCGAGCGCCGTATCACCGAGCCACCGGGTCGCCCGCCGCGTTGCGGTCACCTGATCCCAAATGGAGCGGTCTTGGTCGGCTGCCATCAAAGACAGGTTGTGGGTCAAGGCCAGAGATTGAAGCTGATCGAGCCTATCGTCATCTGCGGGGGGCAAGGGGAGGGCTGAACTCAAAGACCATAGATCATCGGTCGGGCTTAGGCCGATCAGAGTGTCGAGATTGGCACGCGCCGCCTTAGCGCTCACGGCAGCCTGTTGCGCGGCGATCAGGGCTTGGCTGGCAGCGGCCTGCGCTAGATTCAGATCCAGCTCGGTAATGTTTCCCGCGTTGAAATAGCGTTCGGCCAGATCGGCAGAGGTCTGGAGGGCGGATGCAACCGCGTTTCGCATCAGCGCGGCCTGCTCGGCGGCGACGGCCTGATACCAAGCCGCTTCCACATCCAACTGCACGTCCAACAGGGCGCTTGCCAACTGGTAGCGGGCGCGGGCTCTGGCCTGATTGGCTAGGTTGAGGCGTGCGGGCAGGAGGATGAGGTCCGCGACAGGCAGGGTCAGGCTTTGGACCTCCGTCTGACCACCACCGGCCCCTAAGCTGCTGAGGCCGAGGCGCGGATTGGCGATCTCTATGGCTTCCAGAATATCAGCCTGATCGAGACCGAGTTGGCCATAGACCAGACCCAAGCTTGGGCTTTTGACGATGGCCATCTGAACGGCGCTGTCCAGCGTGATGGGCTTGGCCATCAGGGCGGCCAATCCATCGTCACCTTGGCCAACGGTAGCGGCCTTCCGGTCTTGCAGCAGACCGGTAATAGCGGCCTTGTCCTGTCCCGTGGGCAGGGTCGTGCAGGCTGAAACGGCCACCGCCAGAAGAGGCAGTGTCACGGCCAGCAAGGCAGGCTTGAGCCACGTCGGACGAGGGATAGTCATTGAGCATAACCTAGTGCGATTGGCGGATGATTGACAGGGCAGGGTGGATTGACCCCTTCAGACCCGTTCAATGTGACCAAAATGGTCACGGTTGCCCCTCGAAATCTAATTTGCGTCGAATTGATTGCAGGCTAACGGCGATTACCGCTTCAATCTTTGGGACAGCCGTCATAGTTTGGCCGCCTAGGGAAAAACCTCAGGAGAGTTCTATGCGCGACGCCGTTATCGTTTCTTATGCCCGGACGGGCCTGGCCAAGGCTGGCCGAGGCGGGTTCAATGTGACTGCCCCCATGTCGATGGCGGCCCATGCGATCAAGCACGCTGTGGCGCGCTCGGGCGTTGAGGCGGACTTCGTCGAAGACTGCTATCTGGGCAACAATGCCCACGCAGCCCCAAACATCGCACGTCTGGCCGCTCTGCTGGCAGGCATGCCCAAGACCACGGGCGGCGTCTCGATCAACCGTTTCTGTTCGTCGGGCCTTCAGTCGATCGCTATGGCTGCCAACCACATCCGGGGTGACAATGCCGATTGCGTCGTCGCGGGCGGCGTCGAGAGCATCTCGATCCAAGGCGGCGGCATGCCGCGCGAGTCTATCGATCCTGAACTGGCGAAAATCGCGCCTGCGATCTTCATGGCCATGATCGACACAGCCGACATCGTCGCTCAGCGTTACGGCCTGAGCCGTGAATATCAGGACGAATATTCGTTGGAATCTCAGCGGCGCATGGCCGCTGCCCAGAAGGCCAACCTGTTCGCTGACGAAATCGTGCCGATGGCGACCAAGATGAAGGTCGTCAATAAGGAAACCAAGGAAGAGAGCTTGGTGGACTATGTGGTCGATCGTGACGAATGCAATCGTCCTGAAACCACGCTCGAAGGCCTCGCTTCGCTGAAGCCCGTCATGGGCGAAGGCAAGTTCATCACCGCGGGTAACGCCTCGCAGCTGTCCGATGGTGCCGCTGCCGTCGTGCTGATGGAAGCCAAGGAAGCCGAGCGTCGCGGTCTTGAGCCTTTGGGCCGTTTCGTGTCGTGGGCCGCTGCCGGTTGCGAGCCTGACGAGATGGGTATTGGTCCCGTGTTCGCCGTGCCAAAGCTGCTGAAGCGTCAGGGCCTGACGGTCGACGATATCGACCTGTGGGAACTGAACGAAGCCTTCGCCTCGCAGTGCCTCTATAGCCGCGACAAGCTCGGCATCGATCCTGCCAAGTACAACGTCAATGGCGGTTCGATCTCGATTGGTCACCCCTTCGGTATGACGGGCGCACGCTGCACCGGTCACCTGCTGCAAGAAGGTCGTCGTCGCGGTGCCAAGTGGGGCGTTGTGACCATGTGTATCGGTGGCGGCCAAGGCGGCGCCGGTCTGTTCGAAATCTTCTAAGATAGACTGACCTTACGACCCCAGACGGCTGGCTTCCAGCCGTCTGGGTGATCGGTCCTAAGGGACCAGAACAGCGGCGATGGTCCGCTCGATCAGCCAGAAACTGGCCAATCCTCCAATCACATAGGCCGGTGCATAGGTCGAAACCGCCCCATAGCTGGCGGGAAGATGGCGGCTCACACGGCGCAGGCCGACGATGACGCCGATGGCAACGGCGATAAAGGCCAATTGCCCGATTTCAACCCCGACATTGAATAGCAGCAGGGCTGGAACCGTACCGCCTGCTGGCAGGCCGACAGAGCTAAGGGTTCCGGCAAAGGCAAGGCCGTGGAATAGGCCGAAAACGAACGCTACGAGCCAAGGCTTTTGACGGGTGAGGGTGCTCGTGCCGTCGCGTCTGGGGATTAGTTCGTAGGCGACGAAGACGATGCTGAGGGCGATTAGGGCCTCGATCAGGGCGCTTGGCACCTGAACCAGACCCAAGGCGGCCAGCGCCAAGGTGATGCTGTGGGCGACGGTAAAGGCTGACACGGTCTTGACGATCTTCCAGTTGGTTCCGACCAGTAACAGCAGGCCGAGGACAAACAGAAGGTGATCAAATCCAGTTAGGATGTGCTCAAACCCCAATCGCAGATAGGCCGGGGTCGAAAGTCCCTTGGGGCCGCTCAAGCCGAGAACCATAGATGGCGCAGAGGGGCGCAGGACGGCGGTGATGGTCTTGCCGCTTGGTGAGGTCACACTGACCAGAACGTCCGTAACCGATTCTGGGAGCCCTTCGACGGTGAGGGTCTGTTGATCCAAAGAAGCACCGCCCTTGACCGACCAACGCTTGATGATCTTGCCGGGCTCGAGGGACTGCGTCGTGGGCTCCTTGTCCAAACTGCCGCTTGAAAGGTGAGGGGCGAGGCGGATGGCCATATCGCCTACGGCAGGCTGTTTCCACACGGCCTCATAGGTTCCGGGCGTGGATTCGCTGATCTGTAGGGCTGCGGGCCTTATCTCATGGGCGAGACTGGCATTGGCCAAAGTCATCGTTAGGACAAAGCTCATCATCGCGGCTAGGCCACTCATGATGGTGTTGCCAGAAAATTGCGGAGTGAGCCGTGAAAAAAACTTCGAAATAGCCAAGATGAATGCACCTTTGTTTGTACGGCGACTTTGACAGCGACCGAACGGCAGGGCAATGTTTCCTCTAGAGTTCAGGCACAGACCTGATGGGCAAGGATTGTTAGGGACGAGACCATGGGCAACAGATGGCGTACAACAGCAGGAAGCCTTACAGCAATGGCTGTGGTTTTGGCGGCTTTCCCGGGTTCAACAGCAGGGTCGGGTTCGGCCGTAACCGGGTCGGTCGCAGCAAAGGCCCCGGTCGTGGCCAAGAAGGCGGCGGCTTCGGCACATCTGCCGGGCTATAACACAGAGCGTAACGCCTATTTTGGTGACCTACACGTCCACACCAAACTGTCCTTCGACGCCTACATCTTCAACGTCCGCGCTTCACCCGATGACGCCTATCGCTTTGCGAAGGGAGAGACGATTGGGCACTCGAGCGGGTTCAATATTCGCCTCTCCGGTGGCCCTTTGGATTTCGTGGCGGTAACGGATCACTCCGAATATATCGGTGCGCTGCAAGAGGCTGCGGACAAGAACAGCCCCTTGAATAGGCTCCCAATCGTTGAGGGTCTGTTCAGTACCGATCCGGTGAAGATTGGTGCGGCCTTTACGCGGGTCATTGATGCCATGGGCACCAACAGCCTGCCAAAAGAGTTTGGCGATAAGCGCATCGCCTCTAAGGCTTGGAAAGAGATCCAGGACGCCGCGGAACGAAACAACGACCCCGGCCATTTCACCACCTTCGTTGGTTATGAGTTTACCTCCGCGCCCGACGGTCGCAATCTGCACCGCAACGTCATTTTCAAGAGCGCCAAGGTGCCAGAGCTACCCTATTCAGCGGTGCAGTCCCAGGATCCTGAAAATCTCTGGCACCAGATGGATAACTGGCGCAAGGCAGGGATTGAGGTCTTGGCTATCCCGCACAATATGAACGGCAGCGACGGCTTAATGTTCGAGCAAACGCGCCGCGATGGGCGTGCGATGGATAAGGCCTATTCTGACCTTCGCATGCGCAACGAGCCCATCGCCGAGATCACTCAGATCAAGGGGACCTCCGAAACTCACCCCTCATTGTCACCGAATGATGAGTGGGCAAACTTCGAGATTATGGAAAGCTATATTGGCCGCGCCAAGGCGATCACCAAGTTCTCGGGTGGCTATGTTCGTGATGCTCTGAAGTCCGGTATCCTCATGCAGGACACCAAAGGCTTCAACCCCTTCAAGTTCGGTTTCATTGGCTCCAGTGATACGCACAATGCCGCCCCGGGCTCGGTGGAAGATCGCAACTATTTCAGCAAGGTCGGCCGCACAGACGGCAAGCCCGAACAGCGAGGCTCTATTCCTGCGGAGGGCCGAAAGACCTGGGATATTCCAACCGCTGATCCGAACGGCAATCTGGGCCGCTTCCAGTCTTGGGGGGCTTCGGGCATAGCTGGCGTCTGGGCGGAAGAAAATAGCCGCGATGCGATCTATTCGGCTATGCGCCGTAAAGAAACCTTCGCAACGTCTGGCCCCAGAATGCGGGTTCGGTTCTTTGCCGCCTATGACTATCCCCAGAACATCTTGAAGCGCTCTGATCTGGTCACGGTTGCCTATCGCAGCGGCGTGCCGATGGGCGGCGATCTGATGCCATCCAAGGGCAAGGCCCCGCAGTTCATCCTTTGGGCCATGCGTGACCCCAATTCGGGCTACCTCCAGCGCGCCCAGATCGTCAAGGGATGGGTTGAGAACGGTGTCGCAAAAGAAGCCGTGTTCGACGTCGCCTGTTCGGACCATCTCGCAATCGATCCGGCGACGGGCCGTTGCCCGGACAATGGTGCGAAGGTGGATCTGAGCAATTGTGAGCCCACCAAGTTCAAGGGCGATGCTGAGATCCGGACCCTTTGGCGCGACCCGACCTTCAAGCCGAATCAGCGGGCCTTCTACTATGCTCGGGTGCTGGAAAATCCGTCCTGCCGTTGGTCCACATGGGATGCTATCCGTAATGGCACCCCGCCCAATCCGACACTCCTCCCGACCATTCAGGAGCGTGTCTGGTCATCTCCTATCTGGTATGCGCCCAGTCTCTAGACCCCAAAGGCCAGTGTGACCGAGTCATTGTCTAAACGGAGCCCAGTTCGTGCGGTCATCGTGCGCGCTGGGCGTGAACCGCTCGTGCATTTCCTGCTGATTGGCGCGCTGCTTTTTGTCGGCGTTCTGGTGGCCCGGTCGCTACAGCGGCCTGTTGTCCGGATTGACGCGCAGGAGCTTGGCCAGTTGGCTGGTTACTGGTCGACCCAGATGCAGCGCGACCCGACCAATGAGGAGCTCCAAGGCATCATCCATGAGCGGGTGGACGAAGAGGTCCTAGCCCGGGAAGCCCTTCGCCTCGGTCTCGACAAGGATGACATGATCGTCCGTCGGCGTTTGGCCCAAAAAATGACCTTCGCCAGCGAGGATACGGCCAGCTTGCCTGAGCCGGACGAGGCGGCCCTCAAGGCCTTCTTTGAAAAGACCAAGTCTGACTATCAAGCGCCGCCCCGTGTCACCTTCCGCCACCAGTTTTTCAATTCAGACCGTGGCAAGGAACAGGCCCTTGCCCGAGCCAAGCTGGCACTTGGCAAGGTTGCTTCACCGCAGGGCGAGGCGCTTGGTGAGCCATTTCTCCTGCCCCTAAGCTATAGCGATGCGAACTTGATCGATATCAACAAGGACTATGGGCAAGATTTCGCCGGTGCTTTGCTGTCAGCGCCACTGAACCAATGGTCAGGTCCTATCGCGTCGGCCTATGGCTATCACCTGATCAAGGTGGATTCCCGGATCAGCGCCAAGACACCGACGCTCGATGAGGTGCGATCCGATGTCTTAGCGGCCTATCAAGAGCAGGCGCGCAAGGCCCGAAACGCAACCTTCTTGGCCAATCTTCGGAAGAAATATCGCATCGAAATCAGCGGTATACCCCAGACTGTTCTTAATCAGTCTGAGGAAAATTAATCGCGAGAGGCGCCTTTTTTCAGCCTAGTCGAAGCTGTCGGTGAGCCATTTAGATGCGACATCGACAGGCATGGCCTTGGCCCAGAGATAACCTTGTCCAAGCTCGAAGCCCATGTCGGTGAGGGCCTTGAGCTGTTCAGCGGATTCGACCCCTTCGGCGACCACACCCAACCCGCAGGCCTTGCCGAGCGCCAGAACCGTTTCGCACAGGGCGTCGGCCTGGCGATCCTGTCCAATCAGTTTCACGAAGCTCTGATCGACCTTGATGATGTCGAAGGGCAGGGAGCGCAGATAGTTCAGCGAGGCATAGCCGGTCCCAAAGTCATCAAGAGCGAGTTTGAGGCCCGCGTCATTCAGTTCCATGAGCGCGCGACGACCGGCACCATCCCCGTCCAGCCACTGGCTTTCAGTGAGTTCGAGGCAAAGGCGGGCCGGATCAGCACCAAACCGGGCGAGACTATCCAAAATCTGTTCCGTGGTACCGACCTTTAAGAGTTGCGCGACGGAAATATTGACGTTGACCGAAAGCCCCTTGAGCGGGTCGCTGGGATCCGCCACTGCCTTACAGGCCGCTTCAAACATCTTCAAACCGATGCGGTGGATCTGGCCGGTCTCTTCCGCGACAGCGATAAGATCTTGAATCGGCACCGTTTTGAGCTTCTCATCGGTGATCCGCATCAGGGCCTCAAAGCCCTTAGCGCGTCCCGTCGTCAGGTTCATGATCGGCTGATAGAAGGGCTGAATGGCGTCGGTCTCGAGTGCCACTTCGAGCATCTTGCGGATGCTGCGTCGGCTCTTGGCGCGGGCAGCGAGGGTTTGGTCCGCAATAACGATCGTATCGCCGCCCAGTTGCTTGGCAACGCGTGCTGCCTCGTCAGCCATGACGATGATCGTTTCCAGATCACTATTATCATTGTCGTAGGTCGCTAGACCACATGAGAACGTGATTTGCAGATTGAGCTCGGCCATTTCAAAGCCGACGGCCATATCGCGTGACAGTTCGCCAATCAATGCGCGTGCCTCATCCATCCCCAAGGGCAGAATCGCCACAAATTCGTCGCCATTGAACCGAACCAGCATGTCAGCACAGGTCAATCTCTCGGTCATTCGCGAGGCAATTTGAGCCAAGATTAGGTCGCTTTGAGCGTGACCAAACTGCTGCCGCACCGGCTTGAAGCGATCAAGGTCGATAAAGGCTAAGGTTAGAGGCGAGCCTGTTGAGACGGCGCGGTTGACCAGCATTTCGCCCTGCTCGAGCAGAAGGTTGCGGTTGCCGAGGCCTGTGTGGGCATCGTGGGTGGCCAAAAAGCGAGACCGTTCCTCATCGCGATGACGCTCGGTGGCGATGGTCGCGAGCTGGTGAAAATCCTGCGCAAAGGAGATATCGATCGCCCGCTCAGCCGACCAGGTGGTCGGATAGTACATGCCGAAAACCCCGAGCAAGGACCCATTGCGTTCATCAATAAGGGGCGTCGACCAGGCTGAGCGAATGCCATATTCCTTGCACAGCCCGACAAAATCGATCCACAGCGGGTCCTCGAACACATCCACGCTGATGATCGGTTCACGGGTAAAGGCGCAGGTTCCACAGCTTCCCATATTGGGACCAGGGACCATCCCCTCAACGATTTCGGCAAAGGAGTTGGGTAGGCGACCATAGCCACCCGCGCGAAGAACCTGGGCCACGGGATCGAAATAGAGGATAGAGGCCGACATGTCCGGAAAGGCTTCTTCGGCAAGGCGCGCGATTTCAGAAAGCGTTTCCTTGAGCGAAGCATTACGGGCAACCAACTCTAGCACCCTCTGCTGCCCTTGAAGCAGCGCCTCTGGACTGATGAGGCGACCCTTAAGGGTTTCTAAGCTGGCCCTCAGGCGATTTTGGCCATCGCGCAACGCCTTAGGCGTTAGGACTATATTGGAATTGGTGGATAGGTTCATGATCTGAATGCGCCTCTGTTGAGATCATCCAAATCGCGGCAAACCATAGTTGTCAATATTAAAGCTCTAAAATACGGAATTGATTATATAAATCCTCAATCCGGAATTGAGTTTGGCCATCAAGGGTAGATGGTCACTATTCTCGATCCGTACCAATCAAAATGGATTTTCCCGTTGCGCCGGGTTGGAAACTCAAAACCAAGAGATAAACCCCGAGGAAAGCGGAGCCGAAGAAAAAGGCTAAGACCGCCAATCCAAGACCCTTTGGCGTGAACCGGTTGCGCCATGCGACCCACACCGCCGAAAGGCTTAGCATGAACATGAAGTCGAGGTTGAATTGCCCGGGCCAATGTAACTTGGCCATGTCCCCGAAAAAGACTTGGATCAGGGTGAGGCCGTCGGTGCTGAGGACCTTACCAGTATAGGCCGACAGGATGATCAGGATCAGACCGAGCATCACGCGAAAAGCCAACATTGTCTCATCCTCCACCCTTGTTCGACTCGCAGCGTAGGGCGAGGCAATGGGACTAGGCAATAACCTTCGAGGTTATGGCTGGCCTCAATCCTCTGACGGCGGCGGTCCCAGCACCGTATCTGCCCAAGGCGCGCGATCTTCCTTTCCACCGAAGAAGTCCGGATCGAGGATCGCGTCCTTCATCGACACCTGCACACTCGGTCCGCGAGGAAAGGCGGTGAGGGCGGCAGAAAGCGTCTTGACCAGTTCAGGGCGGCTTTGGGCGAGGTCGGTTTTTTCGCTGGGGTCCTGCTCAACATTATAGAGCGCCTCAGGGGCACCATCGATGCGAACCAGTTTCCACGGATAGCGATAATAGGCCTCGTCTTGACCCAGACCCTTAGTGGCCTGGATGACATAGTCCGATACGGGCAGGGCTTTGGCCTTGGTGAGGGCGGGCCACAGGCTCCGCCCATCCAACCGCGTCGGAACCTTTAGCCCGGCGCCTTGCAGCAAGGTCGGCAAAACATCTTGCGCGGTGATCATCTGGGCCGACGTCTTCGGGGAAAGCTTGCCTTGCCAATAGACGAAGGAGGGCACCCGCGCGGCGCCTTCATAGACCGTCGCCTTGGCGCCTTTGAGCGGCATATTGTCAGATCCGCCTTCAGTATTATTGACCCGCAGGAACTCCATGAAGCGGGGCGTTAATTTGGTTCCGGCCGCAGCCTCCATCTTGGCGATCTGCTGTCCGAGGACCGTAAAGGATGGCGGCGGCGAAGCGATCAGGCCGCCATTGTCGCTCATAAACCAGATGATCGTATTGTCGAGCATGCCTTCGGACTTTAGCGTTTCGACGAGCCGACCAATGGCCGAATCCAATTCTGTCACCATGGCCGCATGGACGCGTCTGTGTGGGTTCTTGATGTCCGCATACTGCGCGATGGCTGATTCCGGAGCCTCGTTCGGCAGGTGCGGCGCGCCAAAGGCGGCATAGAGCATCAGGGGGCGGCTCTTGTCGCGGCCGCGAACCAGCTTGATGGCCTGATCGGCCAACAGATCGGTGGAATAGCCCTCTTCGCGCAGGGTCTTGCCATTACGCTGCCAGTCAAGCCCGCCGCCGTGGACGTGGTCCCAATAGCCAATGCCACCGTTCAGATAACCGTAGAACTGATCAAATCCGCGTTCGTTGGGCAGGTAGGCGCGCTGACGGCCTCCCAGGTGCCACTTACCGGTCATGACGGTCTGGTAGTTCGCCTCTTTGAGATATTGTGGGAGCAGCTTTTCGCTCAAGGGTAGTCCGGTTGGTGCGATCTTGGACAGGGGCTGCACCATGCCGAGCCGCATAGGGGCGTGACCTGTCATCAGGGCCGATCGGGTGGGGCTGCAGGTTGGCTGTGCGTAGTAGCGATCCAAGATAACGCCCTTGGCGGCTAAGGCATCGATGTTCGGGGTCTTGATCTCACTGCCGTGATAGCCGACGTCGCGCCAGCCCATATCGTCGGCAAGGATGATGACGATGTTGGGGTGGCTCAGAGCCGCCGTTTCGCTGCTGCTGACACGCGGGGACCTTGAGGCCGCAGTCGTGCTCGGCGTCTGACAGCTGGAAAGGCTGACCATGGCCGCGATGGCCATGAGGCTCGCTGCCGTTTTTGAACCGATCATCCTATCCCCCTTGTTCGCCTGTAAACCGACTTTGGAGCAGCATAAAATGACAGCGCCCTCAATTCCAAGGCCAATCTATCTCCTGTCGCCTTTTAGTGCGCGGCTTCAACCAGACGCTGCAACGATGGGACAAAGAGGATGAGGAGATCGGCTGGTGGCTGCTCCTTCGACGACAGACCCGCAAAGATGGTCGCTGACGCCTTTTCAGCAGCGGCTTGCTTGGCCAAAGCCGCCTCGGCGCGCTGGGTCCAGTCTGTAGCCGCAGGGGTCTGGGTCTCGATGGCGGACAGGGCCTCAAGCCCAATCTGTGACAGGTCATGAATGTCCGCGGCGATCGGCGAGGCCTCTGCCAAGGCGGGGTTGGACGCGGCAAGCGCGCTGAAGCCTGACGCTATAGCCTTCCAAGCTTGAAGCTGGTCTCGCAAGGACTGGGCGCTCGTTACATCACCGGCCAATAGCCCATCCACCGAGCGGTCAAATCGGGTGACCTCGAGACTGTCCGCCGCCGCAATATCTGCGAGCCCTTTGAAATCCTGCGGTGGGAAGGCCTTAAAGGTCAACAGGCCCCGCAAGACATGGTTATGGGCGTGGTTGCGCAACGGCGCGACGAGATCAAGAAAGCCCCTGACCGTGTCTGTTCCCGTGGGAGCAAGGTTTGCGATCATGGCCGCCCGTTTCGTCTCGTCCTTTAGGCCGGAACGCTGCAATCCCTCTTGGACGATAAACAGGCGACGATAGAGATCGGCCTCATCACGCACCTCGGCCGGGGACCAGAGACGCTCTGCCACAGCGGCGGCGCGGGGCCATAGCCTTTGGTCGAGGATCTCATCCGTAACCAGCTCTGACCAGAGGGCGGCCTCTCCGCCCAGCACCAGAGCCTTTTGGGCTTCCGTCAGTTTGAGGCCTGGGTTCTTGACCATTTCGTCCGCGAGGCGAGGGCCAAAGATCGGATGTTTACGCACCGTAGCGGCCTGTTCGGGGTTCAGACCGCTGGCGGCGGGGTCTTGAGGATCGACCCGGTAGGCGCTCATGGCGGGCTCCAAAAGGTCCAGATAGTAGCCAGCCGAGACGATGACCGGATGGCCCAAGGCGGTGGCCTTGGCCATTGAGCCGGATCCGCGCCAAGCTTGGATGACCGTATCCTTGCCGGTTTCGACCCGTCCAATCTCTTCCCAGCCAATGACGATCTTACCGCGACGTCGCAGTTGGGCGGCCAGTTGATCGTGGAAATAGCCTTCCAGCTCGACCTTCGATTTCAGGCCCTTGGCGGCCATGAAGGCTTGGATCTGCGGGTTCTTGGCCCAATGTTCCCCGGTGACCTCATCGCCGCCGACATGGAAATAGGGGTCTGGAAACAGGCCCGCCATCTCACCGAACAGACCATCGAGAAAGGCGTAGGTCTCAGGGATCGTGGGGTTGAGCGCCGAGTTCATGGCGCTGATATAGTTCGCCCCCGCCGTTGGCCCGGATGCCAGTTCCGGATAGGCGTTCAAGATGGCCAGGGTGTGACCGGGGACGTCAAATTCGGGCACGATGCGAACACCGCGATCGCGAGCATAGGTCACCAACTCTCGGATCTGAGCTTGGCTATAATATTGACCGTGAGCGCCCACCTCATGAAGTTTGGGATAGAGGCGGCTTTCGACGCGGAAGCCTTCATTGTCGCTGAGATGCAGGTGAAGGACATTGAGCTTGACATGCTCCATGGCATCGATCTGCCGCTTGAGACTGCCCAGGCTCATAAAGTGGCGCGCCACATCGATCATGATCCCGCGCCAGACAAATCGGGGTGCATCTTGGATCGTGCCAAGCGCGAGGTGAGAACCGTGTGGCCCTTCAATCACGGCCTGACGCAGGCTTGCGAGGCCGTAGAGCACGCCTGCTGGCCCATCGGCGACAAGGTGAACCTGCCCAGCCTTGAGGGTCAGGCTATAGGCCTCCTTTTGGATTGGATGCAGAAACCCGGGATCGTCTGAGCGGCACTCGATGATCAGGACGGCGCGAGCACCGGGGCTTGCCATCGTCTTGAGGCGGCTGGTCCAGCTCTGTTCGAACCGCTCGGCGGCACGGGTCAGGAGGGGGCTGCGATGGCCGCGCCACTCGATCTTAAAGCTGCGAGGCAAGGCGTCCGAGCTGGCCGTGATCTGGCTGGCGCGTGGGACCGGCAAGAAGGCGCTTGGCCCTTGCGGCGCGGCTTGGGCATGAGAGGTCATGGAAAGGGCTGCCAAGGCTAAGAGCATCAATACGGCGGGATGTTTGCGGTTGGACCTAGTCATGGGTCACCGTCTTGGCTTGGGTCCGCTCCGATAGGGTCAGATGACCGCGCCAGCCATAGTGGAAGATGACCAGATAGCAGGGGATGGTCAGGGCCGCGAAGACCAGTTGAAAGTCGTAATGTTGTTTAAGCAGGGCAAAGGCTTGAGGAATAATGGCCCCGCCCGCTATGCCCATGATCAGGAACGCTGACCCGGTTTCGGTCAGGCGACCAAGCCCGCGAACCGCCAGCGGGAAGACGGCTGGCCAGACCATGGCATTGGCAAGACCTAAGGCTGCGACGAACCCGACCGAGACATAGCCCTTGGTCAAGGCTGCGCCGACCGCCAAGGCCAGGCCCAGCAGCGCCGAAAGTCGCAGATAGGCCTGCTGCGAGATGAACCGCGGCGTAAAGACAAGGCCAAGGCCATAGCCCACCAGCATGGCCGCAAGGGTCCAAGAGGTCATGAATTTGGTCTGCTCTAAGGGAAGACCAAAGCCGCGGCCATAGGTGCCGATGGCGTCTCCTGCCAGAACCTCGACACCGACATAGACAAAAAGGCAAAAGACGCCGAGCCAGAGATGGCGCGCTTGGGCAAATCCAAGACCTTCAGTGTCATCTGGCGCGTCAGAGGCTGTGGGATTGGCCTCCGCGGGATGGATGTCGGGGAGGGGAGAGATCAGTGCCAGCAGCGCCACGGCGATCAAGAGGCCTGAGGCGAATAGATAGGGCGCATGGATGTTGGCTGCGAAACTGTTGAGTAGCTGCTCGCGGGCGGGCCCTGTGGCGCTGTGAAGCTGCACAGTGAGGCGATCCACATCGTGCAGGACAAACAGGCCAATCAGGATCGGAGCGAGGACGCCTGCCAGTTTGTTGCAGATGCCCATCAGGGCGATGCGTTGGGCTCCGCTCTCAATGGGGCCAAGGATGCTGACATAGGGATTGATGGCCGTCTGGAGCAGCGCCAAGCCCCCGCCGAGGGTGAAGAGACCCGTCAGCGCGCCGGGATACCAACGCCGCGTGGCGAATTCGGCAAAAGCGGCCGCACCGAGTGCCATCAGGATCAGGCCTGCGGATAGGCCCTTCTTTAGGCCCAGACGACGATGGATGGCTGAGGCGGGCAGGGCAAAGAAGAAATAGGACAGATAGAAGACCATCAGGATCAAAAATGAGTTCACATCGTCGAGGTCGAAAGCTAACCGCACAAAGGTAATGAGCGGTCCATTGAGCCAAGTGAACAGGCCGATGATGAAGAACAGGCCGCCGACAATCGAAATAGACTGGATATAGGCACCGCGTGCGGGCGTGGCTGTGGCCATCGGCGTTATCTTCCCTAATGCGCTCGGCTTTTAGCGCCGATAATGCCTTCAGGCTGTCCGGTCTAAGGGGATCTGTCGAGGGGCCATATAAGTTATTGACAAGATCCTCAGCTTTTCTAAGCCTAAAACTGCAAGTTCATTAGGGCGAACACCATGACCACTGACGTCAAAATCACCGATGCGGGCCATGTCCGCACCATCCTTCTGAACCGCCCTGAAAAGAAGAATGCCCTCAGCGATCAATTGGCTTGGGGCGTGGTTGAGGCCATCGAAGAGGCGGCGCGCGATGATAATGTCTGGGTTATTGCCTTGACCGGGAGCGGCGACTCCTTCTGCGCGGGCCTAGACCTTTCAGCGCCGGAGAAATTTTCGCCCCTGACGGCTCAGTCGGCGCAGTTGGACGATATCCACTGGGTGGGCCAGTTTCTGCTGTCGATGCGCAAGCGCTGCGATAAGCCTATTGTTGGCGGCATCAATGGTGTGGCGGTTGGGGCGGGTTTGGGCCTCGCCATGGCCACCGATGTTCGTTTGATCAGCCGTAGCGCCCGGTTGATGGCGGGCTATACGCGCATTGGCGGCTCACCCGATGCAGGCCTGACCATCACCCTGCCTCAGGCCATGGGCTATGAGCCCGCCCTGCGGTTTATGATGGAGAACCGAACGGTCGTGGGGGACGAGGCGGTTGCCCTCGGCATGGCCGGTGAGGCGGTAGACGCGGACCGGTTTACCGAGCGCCTCGCGGAATATTGCGAAGAACTGTGCCAATGGTCGCCCATCACCCTGCGCCTGCTCAAGCGCGGCATGACCAAGTCGCTCGAGACCTTAGATCTGGAGCAGCAGCTTCGCTATGAGCTGACCAATATCCGCATGGCCTTTGGAAGTGATGATGGAAAAGAAGCCCGTAAGGCCTTCTTTGAAAAGCGTAAACCCAATTTCACAGGCCGCTGAAAAGCGGACTAGTTGTCCGCCAAGCTGTCCGCGATCTGTTTGATCTTTGGCAGGATTTCGAGGAAGGCGGCGGCGATGTCTGGGTCAAAATGCTGACCGGCGCCCTTGGTGATGATGTCGACCGCCACCTCGTGTGCCATGCCGTCCTTGTAATAGCGCCGACTGATCAGGGCATCATAGACGTCTGCGACAGCCATGAGGCGGGCGGAAATGGGGATGTCATCGCCCTTTAGGCCCTGTGGGTAGCCAGAGCCGTCCCATTTTTCTTGGTGCGACAGGGCAATTTCCTTGGCGCATTGAAGGAACGAGTTTTGGGCGGGTAGAAGGGCTTCGGCCTGCACCAAGGCATTATAGCCAATGGTGGTGTGGGTCTTCATGATCTCGAACTCTTCGACAGTCAGCTTGCCTGGCTTGAGCAGGATGGCATCGGGTATGCCGACCTTGCCAATATCGTGAAGGGGGGCCGATTGAACGAGGGTGTGGATCTGGTTTTCCGTCAAATAGGCCGAAAAGCGGGGGTGGCGCCTGAGGTGTTCGGCCAGAGCACCGACATAGAGCTGGGTGCGGCGAATGTGGTTGCCGGTCTCATTATCGCGGGTCTCGGCCAAGGATGCCATGGCCGAGATGGTCACGTCCTGAAGGCGGGTGGCTTCCTCGGTGCGACGGGCAACCTCTTGGCTGAGGAAGGTATTGTTGTCCCGTAAGAAGTCGCTCGCCAACTTGAGCTTGATGTGGGTGGCGACCCGGACCATCAGGATCGGTGGGCTTATGGGCTTGGTGATATAGTCGACCGCGCCGCGTTCGAGGCCTTCCTGCTCGTCCATCTTGTCGGTCTTGGCCGTCAAGAAGATCACCGGGATATGTTTGAGCCGCGAACTGTTTTTTATGGTCTCGCAGACCTCCCAGCCGCTGAGCCCTGGCATCATGACGTCGAGCAGGATCAGGTCGGGGAGGGGGTCGCCTTCCAGAATTTTCAAGGCCCGTTGGCCGCTTGGCGCGACCTTGATCTTGTGGTCCTTGCCGAGCAGCTCGCCGAGCAGTTCGAGGTTTTCGGGGGAATCGTCGACGCAGAGAATGGTGCTCTGTTGCGAATTGGACGTGATCATGCTCGGCCTATGGTCTTCAAGATGGTGTAAGCTGCGGGATAGTCATAGTCATTGATATTGTTCGAAAATTCCTCGAATTTCTCGCCCAAGAGGGTTTTGAAGTGCGGTTCAAAGTCCTTGAACAGGCGATTTGACCCGATGTCGTCGGATTTAAGGAGCCGGGTCATCTGGTCGATTTGGACATCAAAATCAGAGGGGAGGTCTACGGGAGCCGCAACGGTTTCGTTGGCTGTCCCGAGCGCTATGCTCAGATGGCTCAGCAGCGAGCCGAGGGCCAAGCAGAGGGTCTGGTACTGTTGTTCGATCAGGGCGCTGTCATTGCCCTGACTAATCATGCTCTCGAGTTCACCGGCCATGGTCGCGATGTGATCCGCCCCGACGCTGCCCGCCGTGCCCTTCAGGCTATGGGCAATCCGTTCCCTGTCCTTGGAGGTCTCGGCGCTATGGGCCGCGTCATATTCCGCGGAGAACCGCGCGCTACGGTCTGCAAACTTGGTGAGGATGGAGAGCGCCAGTTTCTCATTGCCGTTGGTATTTTGCAGCGCCTTAACCCGATCGATCCCTTCAACGGTCGGCAAGGTGGGGGCTTCGATTGCCAAGACCTGCTCCGATGGCGCTTCGGCCAGCTCAACGTCCGTAACATTGGGCGTGACCCATTGTTCCAACACCCGCCAAAGCTCATTGGGATTGATGGGTTTGGTCACATAGTCGTTCATGCCGACCTCGGCGCACCGTTCCCGGTCCTTGGCCATGGCGTTTGCGGTGAGGGCCACGATGGGCAGATTGGCCAGTTCCGGCAGTTTTCGGATCTCAAGGGTGGCTTCGAGACCATCCATGATCGGCATGTGCATATCCATGAACACGAGGTCCCACGGCTCTGCCTTGACCCTAAACAGAGCCTCTAGCCCATTTTCTGCCAGTTCGATGGCTATGTTGCGCTCTTGGAATAGCCCGACCGCAACGTCGCGATTGATCTCATTATCTTCGACCAACAGAATGCGGGCATGTTTGAAGCGCTTGGTGAAGGCCTTGATCTCGGCCTCTGATAGCTTCGAACTCTTGTCCGATTTGGACTTTCGCCCCTTGGCCTTTTTGGGTCTGGGGTTCGCGAAGAGGGTATTGGCCAGGGTATCTAAGAGGTTCGAGCCATGAACGGGCTTAACGATCGCATCGTCGAACAGCAGGTGGCCTTCGTTATTTCGAATATCTTCCCGGCCAAGCGCCGTAGCCAAAACCAGTTTTGGCGGGACCGCAAAGGTCATTTTGCGAATGGCTTTGGCCGTTTCCATGCCGTCGAGGCCGGGCATCTTCCAGTCGATGAAGACAATGTCGGGCTCATCATGCGCATTGATGGCGGCTTGCAGTTCGGACAAGCAGGCAAAGCCGGAGGTTAATGGAACACAGGTCACGCCCATCGCGGTCAGGATCTCGACCATGATCTGACGGGCACGGTCGTGGTCGTCGACCACAAAGGCCTTGATCGTCGAAAGATCCAGTTGAACGGCCGATTGCTGGATTTCCTGACTGTGCTTCAATCTCGCGCTGAACCAGAACTTCGAGCCCTTTCCCAGTTGACTGGACAGGCCCACCTTGCCCCCCATCAACTCGGCGAGGCTCTTACTGATCGCCAGACCCAGACCCGTGCCGCCATATTTACGGGTGGTGGAGGTGTCGGCCTGTTGGAAGCTTTGGAACAGCTTCTTTTGCTGCTCTGGGCTAATGCCAATGCCGGTGTCTCTGACGGTGAACTTCAGCAGGATGTCGTCGGGTCCCTCATCTTCCAGTTCGACAAGGACACCGACCTCGCCCTGGTCGCTGAACTTGATCGCATTGCTCACGAAGTTGATCAGGATTTGGCTGAGCCTGAAGGGGTCGCCCCTAAGATTTTTCGGCACGTTCGGATCGATCTTGAACGTGAATTCGATGTTCTTGCGCTCGAGGTTCTCGGCGTTGATGGTGATCAGGTTGTGAATGATATTTTCAATCTGGAACTCAACCTCTTCGATAGTCATTTTCCCAGATTCAATTTTAGAAAAGTCCAAAATGTCTTCAATGAGCATCATCAGATGCTGCGAGGACTGTTGGATCCGCTCGATATAGCCCCGCTGCTTTTGCGATAGGTCCGTACTGAGCGCCAGATGGGTCATGCCCACGATCGCATTCATTGGCGTGCGAATTTCGTGGCTCATATTGGCCAAGAAGTCGGCCTTCATTTGGGCGGCGGACACCGCCTCGGCCGTCGCGTCGCGCAGTTCGTCGTTGATCTCATGAATGTCGCGGAAGAGTTCTTCGCGGGTCTTTTCTGTGAGTATGGATCGAAACCGCTCGATTTGACTCTCGGTCGGGGCCACTACCGGAACCGGATATTCCCGCACGGCTCGGTAGGGTTGCTTGGCGGGTTGAGCGCGTGGAGCAGGGTTGGTGTCCTCGTCGGCATTTTTGACGTAATATTCGATTTCGATCAGGGGGTGGCCCCTACGGATGTTCAGCGAGATGCTGGCACGGGCTCGATCGCCATAATTTGCCAAGAGTTTGGCGAGTTCGGAAAATTCTCCAGCAATCTGGGCCGAAAGCACGGCGTCCTTACTCAGTGCCATCGCGAAATCATAAATTTTGCGACGGCCGGAATAGACCGTGTCCGGATTACTGATCTTTAGGTTGGCAAGCTGCATTAGGCGAACCACTTCAAAATGGCACATCCCGCATCATCATGGTCCCGCCCCAAGGTCGTTATCAGGCGATGGGCAAGGGGCTGGGCGGCTTCGTGGATGTGGCGTTGAAGGAACTGAGGTGTCGACGTTTCTGGTAAGCCGTCAGTCCAAAGACAGATCACATCGCCGGGCTCAAGGAATTCAGTCTGCTCACGCAGGGTCGGTAGGCGTAGGCCAAGGACTCCGTCCTTTGAAATGCCGTGCCATTTTTTCCCTTTGATCCGACTTGCGCCGGTGTTTCCTACCGCCAAATAACTAAAGCTGTTGGAGTGTTTATCTATTTTCAGGATTCCGATGGCAGCTCCAGCTGTACCCTGCAGCGTCGTGTGAAGCAGGGTCATGAGCGGCATTGGCGGCAAGGTGCTGTTGGATTCGATTACGGCTTGAATGGCTTTGGCGCTGGCATGGGCACGATCTCCGTGGCCTGTAACGTCAATGATAACGATCAGAGTTTGGTTATCGGAGTTTGCGATAACAACGCGGTCTCCGCTGTTGATCTGGCCAACCATCGGGCGGTGATGGGAACCAATCTCGCAGCGTTGTGTAAAGGGCAGGGAGAGAGCGTCAAAGAACCGAGGTTCCTCTGGGGTGATTTTTGATCGCGCTTCTGTGGTCTTGAAGATCTTGATTGCGTTGACAACGGTTCCGGCCGTCGGCGTGGACCGAATAGAAAACCGATCGGCCATCCGTTTTACACCCGGCAAACCTAAGCCGAGGGTCTGGCCGGTGGAGAAGTTATCGCGCAGCGCAAGGTCTAGGTTCTTTATTCCCGGTCCATCATCTTTCGCTAAGATTTCAACGCCTTGACATCCGGCTTCGTCATAAAGGCTGGCAATAATGGTGCCGTAGGTCGCATATTTGATGATGTTGGAGCCAAGCTCAGAGACCATCGTGCCAATCATCGACCGCTCGAGTTCGGTTGCGCAGGCAACAAAGGGCAGTTTTTGGACGTTGCTCACAGCGATCCGAAGATCGGTATAGTCGCGAACGGTAAAGGAGAAGGTGCGAATGGTGCCGACAGGCATGGCTAGCCCAGCCCAACCGACAGGGAGCGGAGGGCTTCGCTCAAACCCAATTCGGCTTTAATGCCACCCAAATCTGCATCGGCTTGGACCAGATGGGCGACGATGCCGGGGTGTAAACCGACAAAAATCGACGCTGAACCCAGTCTTTGCGTCATGTGAGCGATCGACTTTAAACCGTTAAATTCCTCGCTATCGAGGAACCTTAGGCTGCTCAGTTCAAAGATCACGGCGCGCGTTGAAACACCGTGAATGGCCTTCAGGGTCACATCACGCAGGACTTCCATCTGGGCACCCCCCAGATCGTCAGGCACGGTCACGATCAAGCAGTCGCTGATCCGCGTTGAGGTGACGCTTCTGGAGGCGCTGGCCTTTAGATCGAGGTCGGACATGTGAGCCTAGTCTCTCTGGATATCTTGATGGGATGAGGTTGGCTTAGGACCCAAGGGTTTGCAGCCCAACACCCGCAGCGCGCAGGGCTAGCTCGAAGGAATCTCGCAGGGTTGCGGTCGTCCGAACGTCGCCAATATTGACGCCGAGCTCGACAAGGGTCTGGGCGATCGTCGGCGAAACCCCCGAAATGATGGTTTCGCAGCCCATGAACTGGGTCGCCTTGGTGATCTTGATCAGTTGGTTGGCCACCGCTGTGTCCATCGCACTGACGCCGCTAATATCGAGCACGAAGACCTTGGCTCGTGTCTCACCAATCTTGGTGAGGGTCTTGGTCATGATGTCGCGGGTGCGCTCTGAATCGATGATACCCAGAAGGGGCAGGAGAAGAATCCCTTCCCAGATCGGGGTTACAGGCGTCGACATCTCGAGCAAAGCCTTGCTGCCGGCCGCAATCTTTTCTCGGTTGATGCGCGCAATCTCGTCGATGACGACAAAGGAGTCCAAGAAGATGAGCTTGGTGATCGAATCCACCGTCGCGTCCATATCCTTCACGGATTTGCCCAATTTCCTGAGCCGGTCGATGAGTGACTTTGCCGAGAATGAGACACCGGCGAAATAGATATCGTTGGGTAGGTCAATATGGGCGTGGACGGCTCCGACATGCTTGCGTTCTTCAAACCAGGCCGCTGTGAGGTTGGCTTCGAAGAAGGTGCGCCAATAGGCGGCCTGCATGGCTTGAACCCGGTTCAAACGGTCGGGGCTATTGGCAAAAAAGATTTGGTATTCGTCGTGGTTCGCCATCCATTCATAAAATGAAGCGAGATGGTCGTTGATCTCCAACATCAGCTGGGGCCCAACCGCGCGGACGCGATCTATATCCGCCTGCTCGATCTCAAATTTTTTGAGAATGCTGAGTTGAGTAACTTGGTCCATGATCATCCGCCCCATAAATTCTGCGCGTTTTATATATAGTGTATATTACTTATTGCGCATCAATCCTAACGGATTGGTAGCCCGAGGGGCGGGGCGTTGCCCCCCTTCCAAAATCAAAGGCCCCCGCCACAGATCACTGTGAAGAGGGCCTCGGTTAGATGGCGATTGAACAGTTCAACCGCTGACGGTTTTTAGCGAGACGTCGTGTCTTTCTTGGCCAAAGCATCCAGATCAGCCTGCACAGCGGCCAGCTGCTCATCGGTGAGGTTACCACCACTCATGGGCTGAAGCGCCTTGAGCGTCATGGCTTTGAACTGATCGAAGGCAGGGTGAGCGGTCAGGCCAGGAAGATCTTTGTCCAAAATGGCCTTGGTCTCAGGCTTAGCGGCCAGGTCAGCAATCGGGGTCGCATCAACCGTTAGCTTATCGTCTGCCAGAGCAGCGCCGGCGGCAAATGCGATCGACAGACCAGCCAAGCTCGCGAGGATCATCTTCTTCATCGTTGGGATCTTTCTCAAGGGTTTCTAATCGCCCGATCAAACGCTGTTTTTGCAGCGTCCGGCAAGAGCCAATCTGGCTGCTCAGTATGGATTTCTGTACCCCTTTCGAACCATTCTAGTTTGTTGAGTAGTCACAGATATTGATTTAGCGACATTTTTGTCATTTGCGAACCCAAACAACTCAATCGTTACTTTCTTAAATGGCTTTTCATGATTTACTATTTTAAATCGCAAAACGATTCATCTTTGAGTGCGGTTCGTGAATTCAATAGTGATGCGATTAGCTGTTTGGAGCCTTATCAGCCTATTGCCCCTAGGGTTAAACAACCGCGCCTATTGTCAAACTCTACCGGTACCGCCGGTCCATAGGATAGGTCCTGAGACGCAAAGGCCCGTCCTCCCGCGCAGCCGAATTCCAGCCCCTTTCAAGATCGAACGACCCAATGCTCAAGCGCCAGCCGTTGATCCTTCATTTCTCGTAGACCGCATCCAGATAGATGGCTCAACGGAGCTGAGCGCTGCGGAACAGGCCGCCCTTACCGCGCCACTGGCTAGCCGGTTGGTGAAATTATCGGAGCTCACGGGTCTCGCGGATCGGATTTCAGCCCTCTATGCCGAGCGGGGCTATGCGCTGGCGGTGGCGATCGTGCCCGTTCAGACGGTCGTCGATGGCGTGGTTCATCTCACGGTCATTGAGGGGCGGATCGATCAAATCTCTGTTGAGTTTAAACGCAAACTCTCCGTTTATCGCGCGACCCGCATCGCCGAAACGCTCCGCAAGCGCTTGCGGCGCGTGGTTCAATCCGGTCCGGTTCGGACCTACGACCTTGAGCGCTCCATCCTTGGCATTGATGACCTCAGCGGTATTACGCCCTCCATCATCATCCGCCCATCGAAAGCGGTAGAGGGTGCGGCGGATCTGTTGGTGGTGGTCGACACCCAAGGACTAGAGGTCGAGGCCTCGGGCGATAACCGACTGAGGCCAGAGTTCGGGTCGAAGCAAGCGACCCTAACGGCCTCTGCCAATTCCATGGCCCTGATCGGTGACCGCTTGGATCTGTCCTATCGGCGCAGCCGGATCGACGGGGCCTATGACTACCGCGCCATCGGTTATAGCGCCCCGATTGGCAATAGCCTGTCGCGGGTCCATCTGACCCTGTCTCAGGCCAAGACCGAGGCCGCGAACGGGTTCTTGAAGGCGCTGGAGTTTGAGGGGCTGGAGCGAACCGCGAGGCTCGGCGCGCAGGTGCCGCTCTACCGCACGCGGGCCAAGAGCCTCTATCTCAATCTCGATCTCGCCGCGCTCGACAGTTCCAGCGACCTGTTCGGCGCGACGCTAATCAAGGACCGCGTACGCACGGTTGAGGCGGGGCTGAGCTATGACTGGGCCGACCGCTCGGGCGCCAGCTCGCTGCTCGAACTGTCTTACGTCAAGGGCCTGACCGGGCTTGAGGCGACCGACAGCGACAATCCACTTCGCAGTCGCTCCTATGGTTCTGCTGAGGCCTCCTATCTTACCGCGCGGCTCTATCGGCGTCAGCCGGTTCGGCGCATGGACCTTGCCGTTGATATTGCAGGGCAGGTGGTCACGCGCGGTCACAGCCTTTGGGCCAGCGCCGAATGTTCCTTCGGCGGACAGATCTATGGCCGTGGCTTCGATACAGGCCTTTTGGGCGGCGATAGCTGCCTCAAGGCCTCGGTTGAGCTGTCCAAGCCTTTTCAGATCTCACGGTTTACGATCGCTCCCTATATTTTCGCGGATGGCGCGCGCATCGGTCAGAACGGCCCACTCGAATATGGCGAGGTGCGCGAGGCCATTGCGACTTCAGCAGGCCTTGGCCTTCGCTTGGCCGCCCCCGCTGGCTTGAGCCTCGATATCCAATATGCCCGCCCACAAGAAAACCCCGCGCCAGCCATGCCGCGCGACGGGCGCTGGTTCTTCACCCTTGGTTACAAACATTGAGACGGAGATCGTTCATGCCCAGATCATCCAACCGGCCTGCTGCTCAATGGCGCGACCTGCTCTTGTGCGGCACAGCGCTCTTGACCCTGATGACGGCGCAGGCGCGAGCCCAGGCGGTTCCGAGCGCTTCAGGTGGCACGGTCGTGGCCGGATCAGGCACCATTGTGGGGCAGGGGACATCGTCTTTGACCGTCAACCAGACCTCCCAGAAGATGATCATCGATTGGCGATCCTTTGGCGTGGCCAAGGATGGCGCGGCTCAGTTCATTCAGCCCTCGGCGAGCGCCATCGCCCTGAACCGGGTCACCGGCTCCGAGGTCTCCTCGATCCTTGGGCGGCTTGAGGCCAATGGCCAACTGTTCTTCGTCAATCCCAATGGCATGGTCTTTGGCAAGGGGGCCAAGGTCGATGTGGCAGGCCTCGTCGTCTCGACGGCGGACATCACCAACCAGAACTTCATGAACAGCCGCTATAGCTTCGATGCTAAGGTTAAGGCCGATGCCCAGATCGTCAATGAGGGCACTCTGACGATCAAGGATGCGGGTCTGGCCGCCTTTGTCGCGCCTCACGTCTCCAACAGTGGGATCCTTCGGGCCCATCTGGGCACGGTGCTGATCGGCGGCGCCCAAACCTTCACGTTGGATATGGCCGGAGACAATCTCATCCGGTTCCAGTTGGGCGAGGCGGTTAGTCAGTCCCAGACCGATGAGGCGGGCCAAACCACAGGCGCACTGGTCGACAATCGCGGCATCATCGATGCGCGGGGAGGCTCCGTCTATCTGTCGGCCAAGGCGGCGCGCGAGGTGGTCAATGATGCCGTGCGCATCAGCGATCAACGCCGGGCGGGCGGGGTGGTTCAAAACCCTGATGGCACAGTGACCCTGACGGCCTCGTCCCTGACCATCGAGACCGACGGCAAGGTGCAGATTGACCAGAGCGCCCACCTAGATCTGTCTGGTACAGGGCAGGGTGGGAGCCTCAGCCTCAAGGCCAGCGCGGCCGAGATCGGCGGCAATATCAATCTGAACGGCGAGGTGGAGGGCGGAACAGCGACCCTCCAGACCGACGGGGCCTTGAGCCTAACGGGTCAGATCACCGCCAATGGGGGTAAGCGAGGCGGATGGCTGTCCCTTACCAGCGGCGAGGTCGGCAGTATCGGCGGTGACCTTCAGGCCAATGGCGCGCAAAGGGGCGGGACCATCTCGGTGTCGGCCGACCGCTTGGCCCATTTCGGTCAGATCAGCGCTCGGGGCGAGCAGGGCATCGGCGGGCAGATCACGGTTGCGGCCCAATCGCGCCTAATCGCCACCACAGCCTCGCTTATCGATGCCAGCGGTAAGGCGGGGGGGCAGGCCTCCCTCTCGTCCGGTACCGGAGAGGGCCAGTCCCTGTTCTCGTCAGGTAGGCTTTTCGCCACCGGCCTTTGGGGGCAGGGGGGTGATATCTCGGTGCTGGGCGGCGATATCAATCTGGTGGCCGCCAAGCTCAATGCTGACGGCATCTCAAACGGTGGCACGATCCGGATCGGTCACAGTCTGGATAGCGCCGGTTCGCCCGTCATCAGTGCCCGAACTGTGGAACTGTCGCCCGATACGCGGCTCGAGGCCTCGTCGCTGATTGCCGGACATGGCGGCACGATTGATGTCTGGTCCAACAGCCGGACCCGCGCTTGGGGCAGCGTTCTGGCCAAGGGCGGGCGGATGGGCGGCAACGGCGGCCTGATCGAACTCTCATCCAAGGGCGACGTGGTCTATGGCGGTACCGCTGACGCCTCAGCCTTGAAGGGCGCAGCGGGACGCCTTCTGCTCGACCCGCGCAACCTGACCATCGACGATGCCAGCGCGAGGTTCCCCCATTACCAACTGATCGATCCCAACCAGAATGCGGGCAACCTGTTTGGGGCTGATGTGACCGATCTCGGCAATGGCAATGTGGTCGTTACTTCGACCGGAGATGACTTCGGGGCCACCGACGCTGGGGCGGTCTATGTCTACAACATCAAGACTGGAGCCTTGATCAGTACGCTCTATGGGGGCGGGGCGGGCGACGGCGTCGGAGGCGATGGAATCTATCTGTTGAACTCAGGCAACTTCGTTGTCTCCAGCACCGATTGGAACAATGGCACAGCGATACGCGCTGGCGCCGTGACCTGGGGAAATGAAGCCCTTGGTGTTTCGGGTTTGGTTTCGGCGACCAATTCGCTGGTGGGTGCCTCCGCTAATGATCAGGTTGGAGGGACCGACATCACATTGCTGTCCAACGGTAACTATGTCGTGACGTCGTCGCAGTGGAATAACGGGACGGCTACCAAGGCGGGGGCCGTGACTTGGGGAGACGGAAGCCGAGGGGTCACCGGTGTGGTATCGAGTACCAATTCCCTCGTGGGAACCACCCTCGATGACAATATTGGCAGCGACGGCGTGACGGAGGTTGGGGACGGTAATTATGTTATCGTAAGCAGCCGTTGGGACAATGGTGCTGCGAGCAACGCAGGGGCAGTCAGTTGGGGCAATGGAAGCACGTCTGGCCCTCGCCTTGTCGGCGCGATCAGCGCCACCAACTCCCTTGTTGGCACCCTTGCCACCAATGAAGTGGGAAAGGGCGGTGTAAAGGTTCTCACCAACAAAAACTATGTCGTGTCGAGTTACAACTGGGAGCCTGTGGGCAGTAGCAATAACGGTGCTGCGACCTGGGGGAACGGAAATATAGGCGTTGTCGGCCCAGTCAGTTCATCCAATTCACTGGTTGGTGAATCGCGAAATAACTATGTCAGTTCCGGGGGCATAACAGCCCTGACCAACGGGCACTATGTTGTTAACAGTATTAAATGGGATTTCAGCCTAACAGAAATCGACTATGGAGCTGTGACATGGGGAAATGGTCGGGTTGGAACCACCGGTATTGTTAACGCTTTTAATTCGTTAGTGGGTGGTTCTATCAATGATATGATTGGCGCTAATCTGTCCTATACGGGTGTGGGCGGGATTGTAGCGTTGAAAAATGGTAACTACGTTATCGTAAGCCCAAGTTGGGGTGCGGCCAATAACGGTGCCGTGACTTGGGTAGACGGTTCAGGCCCATCCTCGGGTACGGTTTCGGCGGCGAATTCACTTATTGGTTCAGGTGCGGATTACATCGGAAGTGGTGGGGTTTTTGGCCTAACCAACGGCAACTATGTCGTACTGAGCCCCAAATGGAAGAATGGCTTGGCCTTCAACGCGGGTGCGGTCACTTGGGGCGATGGCAGCAACGCGGGCACCAGACTTATAGGGTTGGTAAGCACTTCCAACTCGCTCGTAGGATCCGCCACCAATGACCAGGTTGGTTTGAATGGGATCGTACAGTTGGGAAATGGCAACTATGTGGTCGTCAGTTCTGAATGGGGTGGCGGTATAGGCACCAAGCTTGGGGCCGTGACCTGGGTCAACGGGGCCTCACCCTTGACCGGCGTTGTCGGTGCAAGCAATTCGCTCATTGGCAGTACAGCGAACGATCAGGTTGGGCTTAGCGGCGTTTCTGTCCTAAAATCGAACAACAACTATGTCGTTATGAGCCCGCTTTGGGATAATTTATTACTTGCCGACGCAGGGGCTGTGACTTGGGGCAGTGGTGTATCTGGTATTTCTGGTACTGTTAGCCTGTCCAACTCATTGGTTGGATCTTCAGCGGACGATGGCGTCGGTTCATATAGCGTTACAGTGCTTCAGAATGGCAACTATGTTGTTGCTAATCCTTTTTGGGACGACGGAGCCACGCGCAATGTGGGTGCCGCCACTTGGGGGAACGGTAATTCGGGTATCTCTGGGGTCATCGACGCAACGAACTCACTGATCGGTGGTTCTGTCGATGAGAATGTCAGTTTTAATGGTATTTTTGAGACGTCAGGAGGTAATTATCTGGTCGCGAGCAGTCGCTTTGGGCTCAGTGCAGGGGGGCGCGAGGGGGCCGTGACCTGGGGTAATGGCGCGACAGGCAAGGTTGGCCAGGTTAGTGAGGCTAACTCACTGGTAGGGTCCACACCTCTCGACCTCATTAGTAGCGGCGGGTTGCGAACCCTTGCCAACAATCGATTGGTTGTTATTAGCCCCTATTGGGACAATGGGACCACCGTTGATGCGGGTGCTGTGACCTATGTCGATGTGTCCGGGCCCTTTTCAGGAAAGGTGTCCACCGATAATTCAATCGTTGGCCAGTCCCGCTCGTCTGGCATCACGCCAACATTTTTCAATAGTAACGATTTCGTAGCCTCATCAGGCACCGACGGAGGCTCTGGCCGGGTCTATGTGGGCCTGACCAACCTCAACGCCCTGACCTATGACCGGGCACCTGGCCTAGATTTCACGATCTCTTCTGCTGCGGTAAAGCGGGTGCTGGATACGGGCACGCGGCTCGTGCTTCAGGCCAGCAATGACATTACCGTCAACTCGGCCCTGACCGTGGATAATCCCAGCGGCAATGGCGGTGACCTGACCCTGCAGGCGGGACGCTCGATCACGATCAATCAGCCGATCTTTAGTGACAATGGCAATGTCACCCTGATTGCCAATGATCTATTGGCCAATGGCGTAATTGACGCCCAGCGTCAGGCGGGCGACGCGAACATCACCTTTGGCACCAACGGGTCGATCAATGCCGGGACCGGCACCGTCAATCTCGAACTACGCCTCGGCACAGGCAAAACCTATTCCAGCTATGGCGACTTTGTCGGCATGGGGACGAACTTTAGCAAGATCACGGCGGCGCGGACCAATATCTCGCCATTTGAGGTCTTCACCTTCACCGCCGATAACAAGACCATGACCTATGGCGCGACGCCGCCGGGCCTGACCTATTCCAGTTCCGGGCGTCTGTTCGGGACCGACAGTACCGCCTATACGGGGGCACCAACCATCAGCACCACGGTCTCATCCATCTCCAATGTCGGGACCTATGCCATCACCCTCGCGCGCGGTACCTTGGCGGCTTTGAAAAACTACTACAGCTTCGACTTCGTGCCCGCGACCTTCACCGTCACCAAGGCCATGTTGACGGTGCGTGCCGATGACAAGCGCCGGGACTATAGTCTCGACAATCCGCCCCTCACGGCATCGATCAGCGGCTTTTTGAACGGGGACACAGCGTCCGTTGTTTCTGGGCTCAGCCTATCGACCGTGGCCACGCGCACCTCTGCGTCCGGGACCTATGCTATAGATGCGTCGGGCGCCACGTCGACCAACTATGACTTTACGTTCCTTCCCGGAACCTTGACAATCAATGCAAGCATACCGACACAAACCCTTGTCTTTAAAGCCAATAATCAGACCATGACCTATGGGACTGTGGTTCCCGGGTTGAATGGGGCCTACAGTTTTTCAGGTCTTTATGGCTCCGACACGGCGGCCATGGCCTTTTCGGGCGCTCCGGTCTTGAGCACGGTGGCCAATTCCACCTCCAATGTCGGTGCCTATGAGATTGCCATTGCGCGGGGCACGCTGGCGGCCTTGACCTACTATTATGATTTTAGTTTCGTTCCGGGCGTCCTTACGATCACTAAGGCACAGTTGACGGTGCGCGCCGACGATAGGAGCCGTGAATATGGCTTGGCCAATCCAAGCCTCACCGCCTCGATCAGCGGTATCGCAATGGTGATGGGGCGGGGGTCGTGTCGGGCCTATCGCTGTCCACCGCCGCGACCCAAGGCTCTAATGTCGGGACCTACCAGATCACGGCTTCTGGGGCCTCGGCGCTGAACTATGACTTTAGCTACTTGCCGGGGACCTTGACCGTTACCAAGGCCCTGCTGACAGTGAAGGCGGACGATAAGAGCCGAGAATATGGTCTGACCAATCCCGCCCTGACCGCCTCGATCAGCGGCTATCGCAACGGTGATGGGGCAGGGGTCCTGTCCGGCCTATCGCTAGCCACCGACGCCAACCAAGGCACGAACGTCGGGACCTATCAGATCACGGCCTCTGGGGCCTTGTCGCAGAACTATGACTTCAGTTACCTGCCTGGAACCTTGACCGTCTCAAAGGCTATGCTGACGGTGCAAGCCGATAGCAAGAGCCGCGAATATGGCTTGGCCAATCCGGCCCTGACCGCCTCAATCAGCGGCTATCGCAATGGTAACGATGGAGGCGTTATATCGGGGCTTTCGGTAGCCACAGTCGCAACCGAAGGCTCCAATGTTGGGGTCCATATGATCACGGCCTCCGGCGCCTCGGCGCTCAACTATGATTTCAGCTATTTGCCGGGAACCTTGACGGTCACTAAGGCGCGGCTGACGGTCCAAGCCGATAGCAAGAGCCGCGAATATGGCTTGGCCAATCCGGCCCTGACCGCCTCAATCAGCGGCTATCGCAATGGTGACGGGGCAGGGGTCCTGTCCGGCCTATCGCTAGCCACCGACGCCACCCAAGGCTCGAACGTCGGGACCTATCAGATCAACGCCTCTGGCGCCTCGGCGCAGAACTATGATTTCAGCTATCTGCCGGGGGCCTTGACCGTCTCAAAGGCTATGCTGACCGTCAGAGCCGACGATAAGAGCCGCGAATATGGTCT